>JBBRTO010000055.1:0-13665 GCA_038244345.1 Sphingomonadales bacterium
CGAGACCCGCGGCGACAATTTGCTCGGCGGGCTGAGGAACATGCTCGACGACATCCGCGGCGGGCAGCTGACCCAGACGCAAAAGGGAGCGTTCGAAGTCGGCCGCAACCTCGCCGCAACCCCGGGCAAGGTGGTCTATGAAAATGAGCTGTTCCAGCTGATCCATTATGCGCCGGTCACCGACCGGGTGATCGAGACGCCGGTGATCGTCTTCCCGCCGTGGATCAACCGTTTTTACATTCTCGACCTGACACCCGAGAAAAGCTTCGTCCGGTGGTGCGTCGAAAACGGCATTTCCTTATTCATGGTCAGCTGGAAATCGGCCGACGAAAGCCTCGCCCACGTCACCCTCGACGATTATGTGCTGCGCGGTCAGATCACTGCGATCGATCAGGTGCGCGACCTGCTCGAGGTCGAGAGCGTGCATGCGATCGGCTATTGCGTCGCGGGCACCACGCTGGCTGCGACGCTGGCTTATCTCGCCGCGAAGGGCGCGGCGGCCAAGGTCAAAAGCGCGACCTTCTTCACCGCGCAGGTCGATTTCGCCGACGCGGGGGATTTGAAGCTGTTCCTTGGCGGCGAGACGATGGGGCTGCTCGACCAGATCACCAAGGACAAGGGCTATCTCGACGGGCGTTACATGGCGGCAACGTTCAACCTGCTGCGCGGCCGCGACCTCATCTGGAACTATGTGATCAACAATTATCTGCTCGGTGAGGAGCCGGCGCCGTTCGATCTGCTGCACTGGAACAGCGACGTCACCAACCTTCCCGCGGGCTGGCACCGCGACTATCTGGAAACGCTCTACAAGCAGAACAAGCTGGTCGAAAAAGGCGGGATCAGTGTCGACGGAACGCCGATCGACCTCACCACCATCGCCACGCCGGCCTATATCCAGGCCGGGCGCGAGGACCATATCGCGCCGCCCGAAAGCGTGTGGAAGATCATGCGTTATCTGACGGGGGCCAAGCGCTTCGTGCTTGCCGGATCGGGGCATATTGCGGGCGTGGTCAACCCGCCCGCCGCTGGTAAATATCAATATTGGATCAATGATTCCGACCCCGCGCCGACCAGCCTTGAGACGTTCATCGCGGGCGCGCGGGAAACCAAGGGTAGTTGGTGGCCCGATTGGCTGGAGTGGCTCAACAAGCGCGATTCCAAGACCGTCCCGGCCAAGGGCGCGCGGATCCCGGGTGAGGGCAAGCTCAAATCGATCGAGGATGCGCCGGGGCGCTACGTCAAGTCGCGCTGATCATCCGGTCAGCCGCGCGACGACATTGTCGAACACCGCGGGATGGAACGGCGTGTCAAACTTCACCCCGACCTTCCACTGCTTGGTCCAGGCGACATGGGCGTGGATCGCCTCCATCCCGGGGATGCGCAGCCAGATGCTTTCGCCCGGCTCGACCCGGACCGGCGGCGATATGCAGCAGCCCTGTGGCGAGAAGTCGATCAGGTCGATCCGATAGCGTGCGTCGCCATGGCGCCGGAATTCGATCTCGCAATTGAGTGGCACTCGATTCGAGCGCCGCGCGTCTTCCATGCCTTCCCGCCCCTTGCTCGGTACGCGGTACTCTTACGGGAAGCGAACTCGATGGTCAGACGAGATCAATCCGAAACGGATGTATAATCGCTCTTTTGCCGGTTTCCTATTTGAAATGCTGATCCGCTCCATGCAGTTCACAGCAGCCCGCCGCCGAGCCACAGGCGAAGGACGCAGACCAGGATCACGACGAGATTGAGATTGCGGCCGGCGGTGGCGTTGCTCATCGCGCCGATCGCGGCGCCGATCACCGCCAGGCCAACGATCAGCCAGTTGAGGATCCCGAGCAGAGGAACGAACGCGACCACCGCAAACAGCATGGCGACGATACCGATGATCAGTGAGACGATATTGAGCATGAGGCGCTTCCTATCACGTGCATCAGGCTTCGCCCAGTTCGCTAGCGTCGTCGACCCGCCTGGAGCGGCGCTCCCCGATCAGCGAGGAGGCGTAAAGCGCAAGCGCTGCCCAGATCGCCCCGAAGGCGATCGCATGGGTGCGCGTGAAATGCTCGCCATAGAGGCCGACGGCGAGGGCGAACTGGATAGTCGGGGCAAGGAACTGGAGCATTCCGACGGTCGAATAAGGCAGTCGGCGAGCGGCGGCGGTGAAGCATAGCAAGGGAACGGTCGAAATGATCCCGGCAGCCATGAGATAGGCATTCACGCCGGTGGAATGGGCAAACATCGGCTGGCCGGTGGCGCCGCCCACGAGCAGGAAGATGAGCGCGAAAGGCGACAGCAAGGCGGTTTCGATCGACAGACCGGCGAGCGAATCGACCGCGATGATCTTGCGCAGCAGGCCGTAGCTGGCGAAGCTGAAACACAGGATCAGGCTGATCCACAATGTTCCGCCAGCCCCCGCGGCGAGCACTGCGACCCCGGCCCCGGCAATCCCCACCGCCGCCCATTGTCGCCGAGACAAGCTTTCGCCGAGTACGAACCGGCCGAGCAGGATGTTGGCCAAGGGGTTGAGATAGTAACCGAGGCTTCCGGCGAGGATGTGGCCGTTGTTGATGGCATAGACGTAGAGCAGCCAATTGGTCGCGATCAGCACCGAGGAGACGAGCAGGGTCAGCATCACCTTGCGATTGCGGACCGCGGCGGTGACCTGGTCCCACGCCCGGGCGACGGTCAGCAGCACGGTCAGCACGAGCAGCGACCACAGGATCCGGTGGGCGACAATGTCGAGCGAGGCGACGGTGGCGATCTGCTTGAAGTAGATCGGCATCACCCCCCACAAAGCGTAGGCCACCACTCCATAAGCCAGCCCGGCGCGCCATTGACGGTCGTGGGGCGCGGGGGAGGAGCCGGGAGCGTTCATTCGGCGTTCGCCTAGCCGAGCCGCGGCTCAAGTCAACGAACATGCTGAACGCGATGCTGGTTGAAAGCGGAGCCCGGGGATGCCACTCTTGCAAGCCAATCAAATAGGAAGTTTCTGCGTTGACCCCGAAACGCTCCATCCTGCCGATCCTCGTCGCCGCGGCAGCGCTCGGCGGCTGCGTGCCGGTCAAGGACAAGCCGCGCGCGGTAGTCAGCGTTGGCGAGCCGAACAAGGCCGACGTGTGGCAGGGCATCGCCAGCGCCGCCGATAAGCAACGACTGGCCAATGTCAGCGGTGCATGGGCGGCCGGCCTCGCCGATGCGCGCAAGGCGGGGTTCGCAAGCGCGCTCCACGAAGATAGCGAGCTGGTGAAATCCAACGCCGCGCTGGCTCGACCGGCGCCGACTCCGGGAAGCTATCGCTGCCGGCTGGTCAAGCTTGGCGGCAAGCCGGCATTCGAGAAGTTCAAGCCGTTCTTCTGCTACGTCGAAGTCGACGGAAACCTGCTGACCATCGTCAAGCAGACCGGCAGCCAGCGGCCCGCGGGGCGATTGTGGGAAGACGATGTTCCGACCCGGCTGATCTTCCTTGGCAGCCTGGCGCTTGGCGATGAGGAAGCGCCCTTGGCCTATGGCGACAATCCCAAGCGCGACATGGCCGGGATCCTCGAGCGGACGGGACCGTTCCGGTGGCGGCTGGTGATCCCCTGGCCGCAGGACGGATCGAAGCTCCACGCCTATGAATTGACGCCGGTCGCCGACCAGCCGCAATGAATATGCTGGCCGACCCGGCCGAAGTCCGCGCGCATTTGATCGCTGCGGCGAGGGCCGGGACCTCGATCAGTTACTCAGACCTGCTCGGCCATCTCGGTTTCGCTTTTTCCCGGCCCAAGATGCGCGCCTTGTGCGCGGTGCTCGGCACGATCGACCGCGAAGCCGAGGCGCTGGGCGAGCCCGAACTTGCGGTATTGGTCGTGCGCCAGTCGGACGGGCTTCCCGGCCAGGGCTGGTGGGTCGCTGGCGGGGCCGAGCATCATGGCCATGTCGGCGACTGGGAGGGGCCCGCCGCACGGCGACTGGTCGAGCGGTTGCAGAGGCAAGCGTTTGACCATTGGTCGAGGGACGATCGCTAGGCTAAGGGCGTGGCCATGACCTCTCAGGAACCGCGCAATTTCATCGTCACCGACGAGGATGACGGCATTCGCCTCGACCGCTGGTTCAAGCGCAACCTCGCCGACGTCAGCTTCAATCAGGTGTCGCGCTGGGCGCGGACCGGGCAGTTGCGGATCGACGGCAAGCGCGCCACGCCGGGCGACCGGGTGGAGTCCGGCCAGTCGATCCGGGTGCCGCCGGCCGAGGCCAAGGATGAGGAAGAATTGCGGCCCAAGCGACCGCTGATCGAGCTGACCGACGAGGAGGCCGAGTTCGTCCGGTCGATGGAAATCGAGCGCGGGCGCGACTGGTTCCTGCTCAACAAGCCGCCGGGGCTGGCGACTCAGGGCGGGACCAAGACCAGCCAGCATCTCGACCGCTTGCTCGGCGGACTGGCGGGCGAGAATGAGCAGCGCCCCAAGCTGGTCCACCGGCTCGACAAGGACACCAGCGGGGTGCTGCTGGTGGCCAGGTCGGCGCGCGCCGCGGGACATTTTTCGAAGGCGTTCAGCGGCCGCACCGCGCGCAAGATCTATTGGGCGATCATCACCGGCGTTCCGAGCCTCACCGAAGGCATGGTCGACGCGCCGCTGGCCAAGCAACCCGGCAGCGGCGGCGAGAAGATGCATGTCGACGAGAAAGACGGCCAGTCGGCGCGGACCCGCTACCGGATGATCGACCGGGTCGGCAATCGCGCCGCCTGGGTCGAGTTGCAGCCATTGACCGGGCGCACCCACCAGCTTCGCGCGCACATGGCGGCGATCGGCCATCCGATCGTCGGCGATGCCAAATATGGCGGGGCAGAGGCGTTCCTCACCGGCGGGGTGAGCCGCAAAATGCATCTCCACGCGCGGCGCCTGCGGATCGATGGACCCGACGGGGTGATGATCGACGGCACCGCCGAGCTTCCGGCGCATTTCGCCGAGACGTTGAAGATGCTCGGGTTCGACCCGCTGGCGGGCGACGCGCTGCCGATGGACACATTCGATTACAAAACCGACCCCGAGGTCAAGGCGCGGCGCGTGGCGGCGGCGGCCAAGACCCGGCGGCGCGAGCGCAAGGGCGAACGGCGCGGTCGTGGCGCCCGGTCGTTGGTCGGCAAGCCGAGTGGCAAACCCTCTGGAAAGCCACCCGGCAAGCCGACCGGCAAGCCCGCTGGCAAGCCGACGGGCAAGCCTCCGGGAAGGCCCGCCGGGCGCAAACCGGGCGGGAAGCCCGCGCCCAGGAAATGACCCGGCTGGCGATTTTCGATTGCGACGGGACGCTGGTCGACAGCGGGGGAAGCATCCACCGCGCGCTCCGCTCGACCTTCGACGCGCACGGCATCGACTGCCCGCCGCGCGCAGTGACCAGCAAGGTGATCGGATTGAGCCTCGACGAGGCCTTTGCGGCGCTGGTGCCCGACGGCGATCACCAGGCGCTGTCGAGCAGCTATCGCAACGCTTTCGTGGCGATGCGCCGCGCTGGCTCGGTCGAGGAGCCGCTGTACGACGGCATTATCGAAGCGCTCGATACTTTATTGACCGACGGCTGGTTGCTCGGGGTCGCGACCGGCAAGAGCGATCGCGGTCTTGCGCATTGCCTTGGAGCGCATGGCATTGCCGAGCGCTTCACCACGCTGCAGACCGCCGACCGCCATCCGTCCAAGCCGCACCCGGCGATGGTGCTTGCAGCAATGGCCGAGGCCGGGAGTACGCCCGGCGGCACGGTGTTCATCGGCGATACCGCTTGGGACATGGGCGCGGCGCGCGGCGCCAATTGCGGTGCGATCGGCGTCGGCTGGGGCTATCATGACGAGGCCGAGCTGAGCAGTGCGGGGGCGCATCATGTAGCGTTCGATCCGGCCGAACTGCCGGCCATGGCGGCACGTTGGGTGGAGAGGTAAAATGGACGACGAGCTACTTTGGAAAAAGCGCTTTCGACTGTTCGCGATCGTCCGGCTGACGGGAGTGGCGCTATTCCTGCTGGGGATCGCGGTGGCCTACAGCGACCTGGTTCGACCGGGCGGATCGCCGCTGCTCGGGGCGTTCATCGGCATCGTTGGCGCGCTCGATGCGGTAATCGCGCCGCGCATCCTGAAACGGTCGTGGACCAAGAAGTGAAGCGATTCTGGACCGACGCCGCGGTGGTCGAGGCCGACGTCGGCTTTGGTATTGTCCTCGATGGAAAACCGCTCAAGACTCCGGCGCGAGCAACTCTGGTGGTGCCGACTCGCGCGCTGGCCGAGGCCATCGCCGCCGAATGGAATGCCGCAGCCGAGACGATCGATCCGCGCGCGATGCCGTTCACCGGACTTGCCAATGCGGCGATCGACCGGGTTGGCGAGGAGCTTGCGGCAGGGATAGCGCGGTTCGGCGAAAGCGACCTCACTTGCTATCGCGCCGAAGGGCCGGCGCCGCTGGTCGAGCGCCAGACCGAGGCCTGGGACTTGCTGCTCGGCTGGGCGCGGCGGCGCTACGATGTCGATTTCGCGACGTGCAGCGGGGTAATCCATGTCCCCCAGCCGCCCGAGACCGTGCGCCGGCTCGCGGATGCCGTGCACTCGCTCGATCGGTTCCGGCTCGCTGCATTGTCGCCGCTAGTGACCATCGGCGGGTCGCTGGTGGCGGGGCTGGCGCTGGTCGAGCAGGCAATGCCGGTTGAGGCGGTGTGGGAGGCGGTCAGCCTCGACGAGCGCTGGCAGCTCGAGCAATGGGGCAGCGATTTCGAAGCCGAGGCGACGCTCGATGCGCGGCGGAGCGAGTATTTCGCCGCGGCGCAATTCCTCGACCTGCTCAGTTAGGCCGTTCGACCAGTTCGCGGACGAATTGCATCAAATAGGGCTGGCGCTCGCGGTGTAGCCGTTCGGCGGTGACGATCGCCTGCACGTCGTTCGAGCAGCGTTCGACATCGTCGTTGATCAGGACATAATCATATTCGGCCCAATGGCCGATCTCGAGCGCGGCCCGGCGCATCCGAAAGTCGATCACTTCGCGGCTGTCGGTGCCACGATCGATCAGCCGTTGTTCGAGCTCGGCCATCGATGGCGGCAAGATGAAAATCCGCACCAGGTCGGTGCGAAACGCATATTCGAGTTGCTGGGTGCCCTGCCAGTCGATGTCGAACAAGATGTCGCGGCCATCCTTCAGCGCCTCCTTGATCGGCTCCTTCGGGCTGCCGTATCGATGGTCGAAGACATAGGCCCATTCGGCCAGTTCATCATCGGCGACTAGTTTCTCGAACGCCGCGTCGCTGACGAAATGATAATCTCTACCATCGACTTCGCCGGGGCGCATCGGGCGCGTCGTGGCGCTGACCGACATGGTGATTGACGGGTCGACCTCCATCAGCTTGCGGCTGATCGTGGTCTTGCCAGCACCCGACGGCGAGGACAGGACGATCAGCAGGCCGCGGCGCCGGCGGTCGGGGGAGGGGCTTTCGATCGCGGAATCCATGGCCGCACTTGGCTTGGCAAGCCGGCTTCCGTCAAGGCGCAACCCGAAAATGGTGCACTGCAACAAAATGCTTGTAATCCTCGTTGCATCTCACTATTGTGCACTGCAGCAAAGGAATTCAGACATGACCACCGACACCACCACCCAGAAGATCGAGACCAACGTCGAGAAGACCATCGCAGCCGTCACGACGCCCATCACCCCGTCGTCCACGACAGTCGCGAAGTCGGCTACGAAGTCTGCGGTCAAGACCGCCAAGCCGGTCCGCAAGGCCCGCGCCGTCACCGCCAAGCGTCGCGCTCGCAAGGCTCCGGTAACGCTCAACGCGACGGTCAAGAAGATCAATCAGCGCAACGTCAAAGCGACCAAGCGCGTGGCCAAGGCGACCATCGCCGCGGCGACCAACCAGATCGAAAGGAATGCTCCAATGGCTTATGATTTCACCAAGATGTTCGCCGGTTTCGAACTTCCCGCCGCCGACCGTTTCCAGACGATGTTCACCGGTGCCGGTGAGCGTGGCCAGGACATGGTTCGCAAGTCGCAGGAAGCCGCCAGTGAGATGACCGAGATCGCCAAGGCGAACATCGAAGCGATCACCGAGGCCGGCCGTATCGCCGCCACCGGCGTTCGCTCGCTCGGCCAAGACGCGCTTGCCAGCGGTCGTGACGGTTTCGAGCAGGCTTCGGCTTCGCTCAAGACCCTCGCCGACGCCAAGTCGCCGACCGAGTTCTTCCAGATCCAGTCGGAACTGGCGCGCACCTCGTTCGACCGCGTTGTGGCCGAAGGTTCGAAGTTCGCCGAGGCGATGGTCAAGCTCGCCGGTGAAGCAGCCCAGCCGCTGTCGAACCGCGCGACGATCAACGCCGAGCGTATCAACGAGCTTGCTGCCTAACCTTCCTCCTCTTCAGGCAGTCTATGCGGCCGTCCCTTGATGGGGCGGCCGCATTTTTTCATGTGGTCGGCGGATCGCCAAGGGTTGCGGCGCGTTCGCGGCATGCCATATCCTAGGGCTGACATGATTCATCACGATCTGACCATGGCCGACCCGCCCGGCCGCGATAACAATACCGACGACGACTTCGAAACCGGGGTCGTTACGCGCACGCGCCCCAAGACCAAGCAGCCGTCGAACTACAAGGTGCTGTTGCTGAACGACGATTACACGCCGATGGAATTCGTCGTCCTCGTCCTGCAGCGCTATTTTTCGATGGGGATCGAGGATGCGACTCGCGTCATGCTCGCGGTCCACCAGAAGGGCGTCGGGGTGTGCGGTGTGTTCACCTACGAAGTGGCCGAAACCAAGGTCAGTCAGGTGATCGACTTTGCCCGCGAGAATCAGCACCCGCTCCAGGCGACTCTCGAAAAAGCGTGACATCTTGTGAGTTGGGCGCGGTGCGCTAAAGCGCGCCATGGACTCCATTCGGATTACCGGCGGTAAGCGCCTTGAGGGAAAGATCCCGATTTCGGGGGCAAAGAACAGCGCACTGACCCTGCTTCCTTGCGCTTTGCTGACCGCGGGCAAGCTGACGCTCGGCAATTTGCCGCGGCTGGCCGATGTCGACAATTTCTCGCATTTGCTCAACGGGCTCGGCGTCTCGACCAAGGTCGCGGGGGTCAAGAAGGGCGAGTTCGGACGCAAGATGACACTGAGCGCGCGTGAAATCGCTTCGACCGTTGCGCCGTACGACATGGTGCGCAAGATGCGCGCCTCGATCCTGGTGCTCGGGCCGATGCTCGCGCGCGCCGGCGAATCGACCGTCTCGCTGCCCGGCGGCTGCGCCATCGGTGATCGGCCGATCGACCTGCACTTGAAGGCGCTTGAAGCGCTCGGCGCGGAGATCGAACTCGCCGCGGGTTACGTCAAGGCTTCCGCGCCAAAGGGCCGCTTGACCGGCGGCGATTACAGCTTCCCTGTGGTGTCGGTCGGGGCGACCGAGAATGCGCTGATGGCGGCCGTTCTCGCCACCGGTCGAAGCCAATTGTTCAACGCCGCGCGCGAGCCCGAGATCGTCGACCTGTGCAATTTGCTGGTGGCGATGGGCGGCAAGATCGAGGGGATCGGATCGTCGCACCTCACGATCGACGGGGTCGAAGGTCTCGATGGCTGCACCTATGACGTCATGCCCGACCGGATTGAGGCCGGAAGCTACGCTTGCGCGGCGGGGATCACCGGCGGATCGATCGAGCTGGTCGGTGCCCGCCCGGGCGACATGCTGGCGATAACCAACGCCCTTGCCGCCGCCGGGCTGCTGATCGAATTCACCGACGATGGAATTCGGGTTACCGCGCACCAGCCGCTGAAGCCGCTCGCGGCATCGACCGCGCCTTACCCCGGCTTCCCGACCGATATGCAGGCACAGGTCATGGCGATGCTGTGCGTCGCCGAGGGTCAGAGCTTTCTCGAGGAGACGATCTTCGAAAATCGCTACATGCACGTCCCCGAGCTTCGCCGGATGGGCGCCGATATCGAGGTTCACGGCCGCTCGGCAATCGTCAAGGGCGGCGCCAGCCTGACCGGTGCGCAGGTCATGGCGACCGACCTTCGAGCCTCGATGAGCCTAGTCCTCGCCGGGCTTGCGGCCCAAGGCGAGACCGAAGTGCTCCGGGTCTATCACCTCGACCGCGGTTACGAGCGGCTTGAGGAAAAACTCCAGGGCGTCGGCGCGACGATCGAGCGGGTCGGCGCGGGCTAGTTCAGCGTATCCAGCGCGTGGAGCAGGATTCCGACCAGCCCGCCGACCAATGTCCCGTTGATCCGGATATATTGCAGATCGCGGCCGACCGCAGCTTCGAGGCGGTTGGTGATGGTCCGCGCGTCCCACCCGCGGACCGTCTCGCTGACCAGTTTGACGATCGAGCTGCCGTAGCTTGCCGCCATGCCGGCCACCGCGCGGCGCGCGAACTGGTTGATCGCATTGCGGATGCGGACGTCACTCTCGAGGCTCTGGCCCATCGATTTGAGCACGTCGCCGAGCTTTCCGGCCATCGCCGCATCGGGGTTGCGTGATGCCCGGATCACCGCCTCGCGTCCCTTCTGCCACAAGGTATCGAGCCATAAACCGACCGACTTGTTGTCGAGCAATTGCAGCTTGAGTTGTTCGACGCGCGCTTGCGTTTCGGGCCGGGTCTGGAGGTCGTTGGCGAGATCGGCCAGCGCCTGCTCGATCCGGATCCGCACCGGGTGCGCCGGGTCGGTGTGCATATCGACCGTGAGCTTGCGCAGGCCATCGATGATCGAATCGGACAATCGCGAGTCGACCCCGGCGAGCTTGAGCACCCAGTTGGTGCGCTTCTTGACCATCTCGCGGATCAGGCTCTCGTTTGCATCGAGTGCGCGTGCGGTCCAGCGGATCGCGGCTTCGAGCATCGGCACGTGGCGATCCTCGTTGATCGCCGAGGCCAGCGCATGGCCGAGCAGTGGCGCCACCTCGGCCTGGCGCAAGCGACCTGCAATCGCGCCCTTGACCAGACCGCCCAACCGCTCGTCGTCGAGGCTTTCGAACAGATCGGCGATCAGCCGGCTGGCGCCCTGGCGGATCCGGGTCTCGGCGCCCTGCGGCGCCTGGAGGAAACGCCCCGCAGCGCCGGCCAGATCGATATGCCGCATCCGCCGGGCGACCACCGGGGCGATCAGGAAATTTTCCTTGAGGAAATTGGCCAGCGCCTCGCCGATGCGATCCTTGTTGCGCGGGATGATCGCGGTGTGCGGGATCGGCAGGCCAAGCGGATGGCGGAACAGGGCGGTGACCGCAAACCAGTCGGCAAGCCCGCCGACCATTCCGGCTTCGGCGAACGCCTTGACCCACTGCAACCAGGGATAAGCGGGCTCGAACGTCCGGGTGGCAACGAAGATCGCGGCCATGATCACCAGCAGCCCGGTTGCGGCGATCTTCATCCCGCGAGTGCCGGGCTGCGACGGGTTGAATCGGGCAAGGTCCGGTACTCGGGTCATGCCGTCACCCTAGCGCACGCGAAGCGTAAGTCACTCCGCCGGCAGCGGCTCCGCCATCGGGACATGCGCCTCGCCATTGTCGGCGACCTTGCGGAACAGCTTCGCCACCCAGCTTTCCATGTCGACCGCGATCGAGAAATATGCGGGGACGAGGAGCAAGGTCAATGCTGTCGAGAAGATCAGTCCACCAATTACCGTCACCCCCATCGGCGCCCGCCAGCTGCCGTCGCCGTTGAGCGAAATCGCGATCGGCAACATGCCCGCGACCATGGCGATGGTGGTCATCACGATCGGCTGGGCGCGCTTGTGCCCGGCTTCGGCGATGGCCTCGTTCTTGGCCATTCCATGATCCATCATCTCGACCGCGAAATCGATCAGCAGGATCGAATTCTTGGCGACGATCCCGAACAGCATGAGGATCCCGATCAGCACCGGCAGCGATACCGGATTGTTGGTCAAATGGAGCCCGATCGCGGCACCCAGCGGCGCGAGCACCAGTGATCCCATGTTGACGAATGGCGACAGGAAGCGGCGGTAGAGCAGCACCAGCACGGCGAACACCAGCAGCACGCCCGACAATAAGGCGATGGCGAAATAATAGAGCAGTTCGGCCTGCCACTTGCTGTCGCCAAGCTCGAGCTTCTGAACGCCGTCGGGCAGTTTCTTGACCGTTGGCAATTCGTTGATCTTCTTCCACGCGTCACCCGAGACCAACCCGGGGGCAAGGTCGGCACCGACCGCAAGGCGGCGGATCTGGTTGCTCCGCTGGACCGAAGTCGGGCCCGAGCCGAAGCCGATGTCGGCCACCGCCTTCAACGGCACCGATCCACCCGACGCTGTTGGCACTGGCAAATTCTGCAATACCGACAAGTCGCGGCGCGAATTTTCGGAAATCGACACGGTGATCGGCACCTGCCGGTCGGCGAGCGAGAATTTGGCGCTATTCTGGGCAATGTCGCCAAGCGTCGCGATCCGCACCGTCTGGCTTAGCGCGGTGGTGGTCACGCCAAGGTCGGCGGCAAGGTCGAAGCGCGGCTTGACCGTGATTTCCGGGCGAACGAGATCGCCGATCGGGCGCGGCGCGACGAGTTGGGGGAGCGTCGCCATCTCGGCGGAAATTTTGTTCGCGGTATCGTTGAGCAAGGCGGGATTGTCACTTCCCAGATAAAGCACGACGTCGCGCCCACCGCTGCCCGGCCCGCCGCCGCCCTGGCTCTGGAAATTGACCCGCGCGTCGGCGATTGCCGAGAGTTTCGGGGTCAGCCCGCGCTCGAACTCGGTCGAGGTGACCTTGCGGTCTTTCTTCAGCACGATGTTGAGGAAGCTGGCGCCGACGAACACCCGCTGGAACACCCGGTCGACCGATGGATCGGCACTGATAATGTCGGATGCGCGCTGCGCGATTGCTTCGGTCTGCTTGAGTGTCGTTCCCGGCGGAACACCGATGCGGACGCTTGAACTGTCGAGGTCGAGCGGCGGCTGGAACGACATCGACAAGGTCATGAACAGGATGATCTGGATGATCAAAGCGAGGAAGCCGACGCCGACCATCCACACCCGGTGATCGCGCACCCGGGCAAGCGCGATATTGCCGACGTAGCGACTCCAGGCGGTGAAGTTATTGCGCTGGGACCCGGCGATCACGCTGAATAGCAGGCCGATGATGATCGTTGCGAGGAACAGCAGCAGGGTGCCGAACAGCAGAGTGACCAGCAACATTGCGAACATCGCGCCCTTGCCCGGCGGGGTATCGATCGGCGCGTTTTGGTACGCCATGTAGATTTGGAACACGCCGAGCATTGCGGCCAGCCCCAGCGGAACCGCCCAATAGAGCGGCCGGGTCGTTACGTTCCTGATCTTGGCGCGAAGCTCGTCGGCGCGGCCGGTGTTGAGGCTCCAGCGAAGCAGCTTGAGGTACATCTCCATGCCCTTGCCCGAGGCGTGCTCGGCCACGCCATGGGCCTTGAGGAAATAGGCCGCGATCAGCGGCGTGATCATCCGCGCCACGAACAGGCTCATCAGCACGGAGATGACGACAGTGTAGCCGAAGCTCTTGAAGAACTGGCCCGAAATGCCCGGCATCAGCGCGACGGGAAGGAACACCGCAACGATCGACATGGTGGTCGCGACCACCGCCAGCCCGATCTCGTCGGCGGCGTCCATCGATGCCTGATAGGCGGTCTTGCCCATCCGCATATGCCTGACGATATTCTCGATCTCGACGATCGCGTCATCGACCAGCACACCGGCGACCAGGCTGAG
>JBBRTO010000056.1:0-13398 GCA_038244345.1 Sphingomonadales bacterium
GAGCGACAGCGATCAGCAATTTGGCGACCACCGTCGCCACTCCAGCGAAATGCCCCGGCCGGGTCTCGCCGTCCCACCGCTCGCTGACCCCAGCAACGCTCACCATTGTCGCGAAGCCAGGCGGGTAGATGGCCTTCACCGTCGGCAACCACACTGCATCGCAGCCATGCGCCTCGAGCAGCGCTAAATCGGCTTCCTCCGGCCGCGGATAGTGCGCCAGATCCTCGGTCGGCCCGAACTGCAGTGGATTGATGAAAATGGTCGCAATCACTTTGTCGGCCTTGGCGCGCGCCGCATCGACCAACGCCATATGCCCGGCGTGGAGCGCGCCCATCGTCGGCACCAACGCTATCCGCTCTCCAGCGCCGCGCCATTTGCCGGTCAATTCGCGCAAGGCGATGGATTCACGTAGGATTTGCATGCGAATCGGGCCTCCGATACACCCACGGCAAGGGGCGAGCCGCAGTGGCTCACCGGGGAAGCAATAAGGGGCTCAACGGCCATGGGCCAGCCGCATTTCATCATCTTCGCCAATGAGAAGGGCGGCACCGGCAAGTCGACCACCGCGGTTCATGCCGCGGTCGCGCTCGCTGCCTCGGGTCACCGCGTCGCGGCGCTCGATCTCGACCAGCGCCAACGAACCATGACCCGCTACCTCGACAATCGCGCCGCGACGATCAAACGGCTCGATGTCGGCCTACCCCAGCCGGCGTATGAAGTGCTCGAGCAACAGGATGACGCCGGGCTCGCCGCAGCGCTCGATCGGCTGTCGGCCGACTCCGACGTGATCGTCATCGACACGCCTGGCCGCGACGATCCGGTCGCCCGTGCCGCGATCCTGCTTGCCGACACGCTCGTTACGCCGATGAACGACAGCTTCGTCGATCTCGATCTGATCGGCCAGGTCGATCCCGACAGCTTCAAGATCACCAAACCCAGTTTCTATGCCGAGCTGATCTGGAACAGCCGCACCCAGCGCGCCCGCGATACCGGCAAGAGTGTCGACTGGGTGGTGCTTCGCAACCGCCTCCAGCATATAGATTCCCACAACCGGGGCCGCGTCGGCGCAGCGCTCGACGAGCTTGCCCGCCGCGTCGGATTCCGCGTCATTCCCGGCCTCGGCGAGCGGGTGATCTACCGCGAATTGTTCCCCAAGGGCCTCACCTTGCTCGATCTCGCGCAATTGGGCGAGGTCGCCATGGGCCACATCGCCGCTCGCCAGGAATTGCGCGAGATGGTCGCCGGCCTCGCCGTTCCGAGCGCCGCGCAGGCCAATGAGGAAGCGGTAGCGGCAGTCGGCTGAACCGCCTAATGGCCTCGTTCATGAGCCATTTGTTCCACCCCTCCATCCTTCGCGAATATGATGTTCGCGGTGTTGTCGGCGATACCTTGTCGGAGGCCGACGCCCGCGCGCTCGGGCGAAGCTATGCCGCGCTCGCTTTGTCCGAAGGCGCCAAGCGAGTCGCCGTCGGCCGCGATGGTCGGCTCCATTCCCCGTCGCTCGAAGCGGCGCTGATCGACGGCCTCACCAGCAGTGGCCTCGACGTCGTTCAGGTCGGCATGGGCCCTTCGCCGATGCTCTACTTCGCGGTCGCCACATTGGGTGTCGATGGCGGGATTCAGGTTACCGGGAGCCACAATCCCGCCGACTATAACGGCTTCAAGATGCTATTGAACGGCCGCTCGGTCTTCGGCGAGGAGATCAAGGCGCTGGGCCGCCGCGCCGAGATCGCCGACTGGGTCGAGGGCTCGGGACACGTCAGCGAGGCCGACGTCATCCCTGCCTACCTCGACGCCTTGCTCAAGGGCTTCGACGGCAAGCCCTATCGGGTCGGCTGGGACGCGGGCAACGGAGCCGGCGGCGAAATCCTCGAGCGCCTGCTGCCCCGCCTCCCGGGCGAGCACCACGCGATCTACACCGAGGTCGACGGCACCTTTCCCAACCATCACCCCGACCCGACGGTCGAGGCCAACCTCGCCGATCTGAAGGCACTGGTGGCCGAGAAAAATCTCGACTTCGGGATTGCCTTTGACGGAGACGCGGACCGGATCGGCGCGGTCGACGCGATTGGTCGGGTGATCTGGGGCGATCAATTGCTGATGATCCTCGCCGCCTCCGTCCTCAAGGAGCTTCCCGGAGCGACGATCATCGCCGACGTCAAAGCCAGCCAAACCCTGTTCGATCGAATTCGCGAGATGGGCGGAACCCCGCTGATGTGGAAAACCGGTCACTCGCTGATCAAGTCGAAGATGAAGGAAACCGGCTCCCCGCTCGCGGGCGAGATGAGCGGCCACATCTTTTTCAAACACGAATGGTACGGCTTCGACGACGCGCTCTACGCCGCTATCCGGCTGATCCGCGCGGTGTCGGAAAGTGGGCAGTCGCTGACCGAGTTGCGAAGCGCGATGCCCGCCTCGATCGCCACTCCTGAACTCCGCTTCCCGGTCGATGACACACGCAAATTCGCGGTGGTCGCTGAAGTCGCCGCTCGACTCGCCGCCGACGGTGCCACCGTCGACACCACCGACGGAGTCCGGGTCACCACCGCCGACGGCTGGTGGCTGCTTCGCGCGTCGAACACTCAAGACGTCCTCGTCGCCCGCGCGGAGGCGGTCGAAGACGCTGGACTTGATCGGCTGGTCGCGGCAATTAATGGCCAATTGGTCGCCAGTGGGCTCGACGCGGTCGAGACAAGTCACTGATTTCAATCCTGAAAGAGGAAAATTTTAATGCGTAAGCTTCTCCTGGCGTCGTCGTTGCTGATTGGCCTCACCGCTCCACTGTCCGCGGCAGCGCCGGCCAAATCCGCCGCCTCGCCGGCTGGCAATTCGAATAGCAAAGACGTGCAATGCTTCATCCTGTTCGCGTCGGCTGTCGGCAATGCCAAGGACGAGGCATCGGCCAAGCCGGCCTCGATCGGGCTGGCTTACTATCTCGGCAAGATTACCGGCAACGCCCCGGCGATTAACCTGATCGATGCCGTCAAGCTGGAATCGAAGGCGCTCCAGTCGGCCGACCCGCAGAAACTCGGCACCGCCTGTGAGCAGGAATTCACCAGAAGGATGGCCGACGTCGACGCCTTGGGTAAGGCGCTCTCGGCCGGTCGCTGATCTCGCGGCAGCATTTGGTTTGGCCGGCGCGGACCAGCGCGTTGCATATGACTTGACGTAGCGCGGACGCCACTCCTACCAAAGCTTTGATGACGAACCTGAATGCCATGCGCGAACACTACAGCGTCTGCCTCTGGTGGGGCGACCGCCTTCACGCGGCGCGATGGCGCGACTGATCGACTAGCAACAGCGATCATCGACTGCCCGCCCGCCCATCGGGCGGGCTTTTCTTTTTTAGGCGATCCTCAATGACAATTGCTCGGCTGCCATGTTGATTGCGCTCCTGGTCCTGCTGGGCCTTGCGATTCTGGTCTACACGTTCGCTTTGGCGCGTGCGGCAATCGCCCGGCGAATCCTGCCGAGTGTCGAGGCGCTCGGCCTAGGCGCCATCGTCAACTTCTTCGACACGCTGGGAATCGGCTCGTTCGCACCGACGACGGCGTGGCTCAAGTTCCGCAGGCTTGTTCCCGACCGGCTAATTCCGCCGACCATGGTAGTCGGACTCACGGCGCCAGCTATTGCCGAGAGCATCATTTTCCTCATCCTTCTTGGCGTGCTGGTCGATCCAATTCTGCTGTTCGGCAGTGCGCTCGCGACGATGATCGGGGGACTAGTCGGCGCGCCGCTGGTCGCCAGGGCCCGGGTGTGGATCGTCCAGCTGATCGTCGCGATCGGTCTTGCGCTGGCGGCAGCGGCCTATGTAATGGCGAACCTTGGTCTCTTTCCGGCCGGCGGAAGTGCGACCGGGCTGCCATTCGGCCTGACGATTGTCGCAATTGCTGCCAGCTTCGGATTCGGCCTTCTGGCGAATTTCGGGGTTGGCAATTATGCACCGATGCTTGCCATGCTGAGCTTGATGGGGATGGATCCGAGGCTGTGTTTTCCGATCATGGCCGCAGGCGGTTCCCTGATGGGCGCCGGCGCAAGCGCCCGCCACATCGCCATTGGTGAGATCGACCTGCGCGTCGTGCTCGGGCTTGCGATCGGCGGAATTCCGGCGGTGCTGGTCGCGGCGCTTATCGTCAAATCGATGCCCGTCGAGCTACTCCGCTGGCTGGTGATTGCGGTCGTGGTCTATACTTCTGCCATCATGTTCCGTGCCGCGGTGCTTGGCCGGCGCGACGAAAAGACCCAAGCGGCGACATCGACGGTTGCGGTTGCATGACCGGCCCCGCCGCCCTCAACCGCGAATTCGAGCGACACGATCAGGTGCGCAAGACGCATACCTATCATCTGGCCGAGCACGACAGCGACGAGTTCGATAACGAGTACCGGATCGCGACGCTCGACTTCGAGCAGTTCCTGCGCGGCAATGAAGTGGACAAGGCGCGCTTCGCCGAGCAATTCGGAGCGGCGCTGCACGAGATCGGCTTCGCGGTACTGACCGGCCACGGAGTCGATCCTGCGCTGTACGACGAAATCCATGACCGGGTGCTCGACCTGTTCACGACCACGCCGCTCGATCGGAAAATGGGCTTCCGCGCCGGGCGCCACGGCTCGGTCAGCCAGGGCTACTTCCCGCTCGAGGAAACCAGCGAGATTCATCCCGATCTTGTCGAGGGATGGGTCTGGTGTCGGCGCGCGTTCGACATCCCCCAGGAGCGCGACGGGCCGTTTCGCCCCGAAGAATATTGGCCGCGCGCGGAATATGAGGCGCAGTTCCGCCGCCTCGTGCTCGCCCATGAGCCGCTGTTCAAGCCGATAACGCAGGCCATGTTCCAGGCCCTCGGCTGCGATCCTCATGCTTATGACCGCAAGCTGACGGGCACGAATTTCGGCCTTCGGCTGAACTATTATCCGACGATGACCCGCGAACAGGATCTTTCGGGCGCCGGCCGGTTGCTTGGCCACGAGGACGTTGACCTGTTCACGATTCTGCCGGCGAGCCGGGTGGATGGCCTGCAGGTGTGGAATCACCGGACCGGCAAATGGGTACGCCTGTACGCACCGCCGGGCTCGATCATTATCAACACCGGCGACTACATGCAGCGAATTTCCAACGACCGGTTTCCCTCGACCACGCACCGCGTGGGCAAGCCCAGCGACGGGTCACATCTAACAGAAGCCAGGGTTTCGTTCCCGATGGCGGTCTATGTTTGGGAGGACGAAGTTCTCGAGGTGCTTCCGGGCCTTGGCACGCCCAATTATCCGCCGATCAAGACGATCGCCTTCCACACCAGAAGCACCAGCAAATTTTACGGTGACGACTATGCGGTCGAATCCGCCTGACAAGCGGGCATTTCATCAATCGTCCTCATCCTCGTATCCGACGAGGTTCAATTCCCGCGCTTTCACCTGATTCAGCATGCACCAGTGCAACAACGCATCCTCGCGGCCGTGGGTAATCCACACTTCCTTGGGCGCGACGTCGCGGATCGTCCGGGTCAACTCGTCCCAGTCCGAATGGTCTGAAATCACCAGCGGAAGCTCGACATTGCGCTGCCGCGCGCGCTGGCGAATCCGCATCCAGCCCGAGGCCATGGCAGTGATCGGGTCGGGCAGCCTCCGCGACCAGCGATCATTGAGCGCGGACGGCGGACAAATCACGATATGCCCCGCCATTTCCTCTTTCTTCGCCCCGGTCGCCGGCCGAAGCTCGCCGAGCTTCACTCCAAGCTCCTCGTACAGCGCGCACAATCGCTCCATCGCCCCGTGATAGTAAATTGGCGCATCATGCCCCCGCGCGCGCAATTCGGCGATCACTCGCTGCGCCTTGCCCAGCGCATAAGCCCCGACCAAGACGCAGCGTTCGGGCTCGGCGTGGAGCCGGTGGAGCAAGCGGTCGATCTCGCTCCCCGTATCGGGGTGGTGGAACACTGGCAGCCCGAACGTCGCCTCGGTGATGAAGATGTCGCATGGCACCACCACGAATGGCGCGCAGGTCGGGTCGGGGCGGCGCTTGTAGTCGCCCGACACCACCACTCGCTCGCCGTGGTAATCGAGGATGATCTGCGCCGATCCAAGCACATGGCCCGCGGGGACGAAGCTGACGTCCACCTCGCCGATCCGCACCGTCTCGCCATAGGCCACCGGATTGGCGTTCTGCTGGCCGTAGCGAACCCCCATGATCGCCAGCGTCTCCGCTGTCGCCCACACCGCGCCGTGCCCGCCGCGCGCATGGTCGGCATGGCCGTGGGTGACCAGCGCCTTGTCCTTGGGCTGTGAGGGATCGACCCACGCGTCGGCGGGTTTGACGTAGATACCTTCCGGAAAAGGCTCGATCCATGAACCAAGGCGGGCCATTGCTGTCGTATAGCCCGTGAAACGCGGCGCGGTTCCGTATCTTGTTCTTGGGTCGCCAACTGGAGTGAGTTTGATCGACCTGCCCCCGATTATCGCCGACTGGTTTGCGTCGCGCGGCTGGGCGCCGCGGCGGCACCAGCTGGCGATGCTCGACGCGGTACGGGCAGGCGATCACACCTTGCTCGTCGCCGCGACCGGGGCGGGCAAGACGCTGGCGGGGTTCCTGCCGACGTTGGTCGACTTGATCGAGCGGCCCGCGACCGGCCTCCACACACTCTACATCTCGCCATTGAAAGCGCTGGCGGTCGATGTGCAGCGCAACCTGCTCACCCCGATCAGCGAGATGGGACTCGACATTCGGGTCGAAACCCGCACCGGCGACACCCCGTCCGACCGCAAGGCCCGCCAGCGAATTCGCCCCCCGCAAATCCTGCTGACCACGCCCGAATCGTTGAGCCTTCTGCTGAGCTATCCCGACAGCGCTTTACTGTTCGAGGATCTGCAAACCGTCGTGATCGACGAAATTCACGCCTTCGCCCGCGACAAGCGCGGCGATTTGCTCAGCCTGTCGCTCGCCCGGCTCCAGCAACTCGCCCCAAACTTGCGCCGGGTCGGCCTGTCCGCCACCATTGCCGATCCCGACGCCTATCGCAGCTGGCTCGCGCCCGATGCCGATATCGACGCCGTCCGGCTGGTCGAGGGCGATCCCGGCGCCGCGCCCGACCTGTCGATCCTGATCCCCGACGGCCGCATTCCCTGGTCGGGCCATTCGGGCCGCCACGCCGCGCGCGAAGTGATGGAGCTCATCGCCCGGCACAAGATGACTTTGGTCTTCTGCAACACCCGAAGCCTCGCCGAACTTATTTTCCAGGACCTTTGGCAAGTCAACGACTCCAATCTGCCGATCGGGATCCATCACGGCAGCCTTGCGCTCGAAGCCCGGCGCAAGGTCGAGGCGGCGATGGCGGCGGGCCGGTTGCGCGGGCTCGTCGCCACCTCGAGCCTCGACCTCGGGATCGACTGGGGCGACATCGATCTTGTTGTCCAGATGGGCGCGCCCAAAGGCTCGTCGCGCCTGCTTCAGCGCATCGGCCGCGCCAACCACCGGCTCGACGAGCCCAGCCAGGGCATCATCGTCCCCGGCAACCGCTTCGAATATCTCGAGGCCCGCGCTGCCCTGGACGCGATCGGCGATGGCGAGCTCGACCCCGAAATCTTCCGCCCCGGGACGCTCGACGTCCTCGCCCAACACATTCTCGCGGTGGCCTGTGCGGGCCCGTTCCGCGAGTCCGAACTGCTCGCCGAAATCCGCTCGTCCGCGCCCTATGCCGGGCTTCGCGACGAGACCTTCAGCGAAATTCTCAATTTCATTGCCACCGGCGGCTATGCCCTCAACGCCTACGACCGCTTCCGCCGGCTGGTGCCCGAGGCCGATGGCATGTGGCGGATTACGAGCCCGGGAGTCGCGGTCCAGCATCGCATGAACGCCGGGATCATCGTCGAGGCGCCATTGCTCGCGGTCCGTTTCAAGAACGGCCGCAAGCTCGGCACGGTCGAGGAAGGCTTCGCCTCGACGCTCACACCGGGAGACCATTTCTACTTTTCCGGACTGAGCCTCGAGGTCGAGCGGATCAAGGACGGCGACATCATCGTCCACGCCTCAAGCAAGTCGGCGCGGATCGTCACCTACGGCGGCCAGCGCATGTCGATGTCGACCCATCTTGCGAACCGGGTCCGGCAGATGCTCGCCGACCGCAACGACTGGCACCGCTTTCCCGACGACGTTCGCGAATGGCTCGAGGTTCAGGAGCGCCGCTCGACCATTCCCGAGCCCGACCAATTGCTGGTCGAGACATTCGAGCATGAGCGCCGCCATTACATGGTCGCCTACAGCTTCGAAGGGTGGAACGCGCACCAGTCGCTCGGCATGCTGATCACCAAAAGGATGGAGAATGCGGGCCTCAAGCCACTCGGCTTCGTCGCCAATGATTATGGCCTCGCTTGCTATGGGCTCGAGCCGATCCGCGATCCCCAGGCCCTGTTCTCGCCCGATATATTGGAGAAGGAGTTCGTCGACTGGGTCGAGCAAAGCTATTTGCTCAAGACCGCCTTCCGCGAGGTCGCGGTGATCGGCGGGCTGGTCGAGCGACATCATCCGGGCAAGCGCAAGACTGGACGACAGGTGAGTTTCTCGACCGACCTGATCTACGACGTGCTGCGCCGCTACGAGCCCGAGCATCTCTTGCTCCGCGCGGCGTGGAGCGATGCCCGGATGCGAATGACCGAGCTTGGCCGACTGGTCCGTCTGGTCGACCGCGCCTCGGCGACGATGGTCCATGTCGAGGCCGACCGGATTACCCCGATGGCGGTTCCGCTGATGGTCATCGTCGGTCGCGAGGCGGCGCCCGCGGGGACTGCCGACGACGCCTTGCTGATCGAGGCCAGCGCGCTCGCCGAGGAAGCAATGCGGCCAGACTGACAGCGGCTCCCGATTGCTCATCGACGAGCCACGGCGATTGCGTCATGCTGCTCGAATGAAACTGTTTTTCCTCGCTCCCTTGGTCGCCCTCGCGCTCGGCGGCTGCGTCGTCGAGGCGGCAAGAACCGCGGTCGATGTCGTCACCTTGCCAGTCAAGATCGTCGCCAAGGGAGTCGATCTCGCCACCACCAGCCAGTCAGAAGCCGACGAAAATCGCGGCCGCGCCCTGCGCAAAGCGGAGGAAGATTTCGGCAAACGCACCCGCGCTTGGGAAAAGCTGTGCAAGTCGCTAACGGCAGACGGGAAGTCCTGCCCGCCAGCTCCGGTTTACGTCTCTCCCAACGAAAAGCGCTAGCGCTTACCGCTTCGCCTTCGCCAGCCGCGCCACCTCGTACAGGAAGTCGGTGTAGACGATCGCCTGCTCGTCAAACCCGGCAACCTTGGGGTTGCTGCTTTCGACCAGGAACCACTCGTTGGGCGCATGCGCCCCGCCGCCGCGACCCGCGCCAAACTGTCCCGCAGCCATCCGCAGCGGCGGTCCGGTGAACACCACCCCCGGCCAGCTTCCCGCCGACCGTGCCGAAAGCGTATTGGCGATCTTGGCCTGGTTGAGCGTTGCCTGCTCGGCCTTGATCAGCATGCTATTTTCGTCGGTCTGGTTGGGGCCGTAGCCGCCGCTGACATTGACCTCGATATCGCCGAAGCCGCGCTTGGCGAGGTGCGCCTTCAGCTTGGCCACCACTTCGTCCTTGGTCATGTCGGGGACCAGCCTGAGGTCGATCTTGGCCTCGGCCCGCCCTGGAAGGATGGTTTTGCCGCCCGGCCCCATATAGCCGCTGACCAGCCCCTGAATGTTGACCGTCGGTTGCTCGGCCAGCCGGTAGGACGCGGTCAGATAATCCTCATTGTTGTACCATTGTTTGATTCCCAACGTCTTGAGATCGTCGGCCTCGTTCGACGCCGCGACATCGGCCGCGATCAATTGCTTCTGGCGCGCAGTCAGCGGCTTCACATTCTCGAACCAGCCGTCGATCGCCGGGGTATGCCCGTCATCGGCAACGAGCGTGTTGAGCGCCTTGATCAAATGCCACACCGGGCTGTCGACATTGGCCATCAGGCTGGAGTGGATATCCTTGTTCGGCCCCTTGCCCCATTTAGCACCGCTCGAAATCAGCTGCAGTTCAACCGCGCCCTTGGCCCCGAGCAGCAAGGTCGCCTGCCCGTCGACCGACTGGCCGGCCGAGGGAATGATGATCCCGACCGCTTTTTCCAGCGCCACCTTGACCTCGGGCTGGGTGACGATCTGCGAGAAATGGGTCGAGGCGATTTCTTCCTCCCCCTCGGCGACGAACACCAAATTGACCGGCAACTTGGTCCCCGACGCCTTGAACGCACGAAGCGCAGCGAGGAACGCCGTTTCGGGGCCCTTCTGGTTAACCGCGCCGCGCCCGATTAGCGCCTTGCCTTCGCCCGGCCGATCGACGATCCGCCCTTCGAGTGGCGGCGAGCTCCATTCCGCCGGGTCGTAATGCTTGACGTCGTACATGAAGTAGATCGCCAGCGTGTCCTTCGCCCCCGCATCCAATGTCGCGAACACGCCCGGCACGCCGTCGGTCTTGATGATTTTGGCCTGCTGGAATCCGGCGTCGAGCACCAGCTGGCGCATATATTCCGCGCCCTCCTGATGGTTGATCCCCATGTTAGCGATGGTCGGCAGCTTGATCCAGCCGCGCAGCCGCTCGATCGCCGCGTCATGATCGGCACGGATCGCCGCTGCCACCTTGTCGCGCCCCGGATCGCCCGCTTTAGCCGCGACCGGCGCCGCCGCAACCAGCGCCAGCGCGGTCATTGTCCCCGTCAGAAATTTCGAACCGATGCCCATCGTGCCACCCTTTCTTCCATCCGAATCACGTGGTGCGAGACTGGACGGCGCAAACCGCAACGTCCAGTGACCACCCCATGCGTTACTTTCTCGACACCGAATTCGACGGCGTGGGCGGACGCCTGATCAGCCTCGCGCTGGTGCCCGAAGACGGCGGCGAGGAATTATATGTCGTAATCGCGGGAGAGGCGACCGAGCCGTGGGTCCAGCGCAACGTCATGCCCTATCTCGACGCAGTGCCCGAGCAGATGAAGTCGCCCCACGTCAGCCGCCGCGACGCGGCCGAGATGCTCTCCCAATGGCTGGCCCACGACGACAAGATCGAGATCGTTGCCGACTGGCCCGAGGATATCGCCCAATTCTCGATGCTGCTGGTCACCGGCCCGGGCGACATGGTGGCGATGAACCCGCTCACCCTCCGCCTGGTGCGCATCGGCGGCTTCTCCACCGCCGCCAACAGCGCCGTCCCCCACAACGCCCTCCATGACGCCAGGTCCTTACGCAATCACATCATGACCCATCTGGAATAACCACCCAAGTCGGCTTACAGCAACGCCATGGTTCCCTTTTCGTTCGCCGGTCAATCCTTCGCCGCAAGCCTCGACGGTGCCTTGTTCTGGCCGCGCCGCGAAGCGTTGCTGGTCGCCGATCTGCATCTCGAGAAAGCCAGCTGGTTCGCGCGGCTGGGCCAAATGCTTCCCCCCTATGATTCGCTCGCCACGCTGCAGGCGATCGAGCGCACGGTCGACGCCTGCGGGGCGACCTCGCTTTACTGCCTCGGCGACAGTTTCCACGACCGCTTCGGCTGCGATCGCCTGCCCGACGATGCGCGCACCCTGCTCACTTCGATGACCGCTCGGCTCGACTGGATTTGGATCACCGGCAATCATGACGCCGGCTTCGTCGATCATTGCGGCGGGCGGATCGAGCAGGAGCTGGAATTGGACGGCATCATCCTCCGCCACGAGGCCGACCCCGCCGATCCGCGCCCCGAAATGTCGGGTCATTTTCACCCCAAGCTGCGGCTCAACCTCAAGGGCCGCCACGTTTCGCGGCGCTGCTTCGTCGCCACCGCGACCAAGCTCATCTTCCCCGCCTTCGGCTCGCTCACCGGCGGCCTCGACGCGCACCATCCTGAGATAATGCGCAAGGTCGGCCCGGGTGCAGCGGCGCTGGTCCCGGTCACCGACCGCCTGCTCCGCTTCCCGATCGCGGCCTAGGCCAGCTTCGCCCGGATCAGGCCGCGGACCATGTTGCCGATCAGGAATCCCTCGGCCAGATCGTCCGGAGTGAGCTCGGCTTCCTCGGCCTTGCCTTCCGTGATCAATCGCCCCCGGAGCAGTCCGGGGAGCAGCCCGCGCCCGATCGGCGGGGTCAGATATTTGCCGTCTCGCTCGACGAAAATGCTGGTGAAACTGCCTTCGGTCAGCCGCCCTTCGGGATCGACGAACACGGTCTCGAACTTGCCCCCGTCGCGCCGCGCCGCTTCCATGAATGCCCGCGCGGTCGACTTGTAGCTTAGACGGACATCGTCGGCGGCGACCGGTAACGGCCGAACCGCAACTTCGACCGGCTCGGCCGGGAAGTCGGGGAGCGGCTTCAATTCGATCGCCATCGTTCCCTTCGGCGACAGCAACAGGCGAAGCATCGCCGGCTCGGCCCGCCGAAAGGTTGCGGCCTGCAATTCGTTGCGCGCCGAGTGGCGGTTGAATGGGAAGTCGAACCGCGCCGCCGACTCGTCGAGCCGATCAAGATGGCGGTCGAGGTCGGCGATCCCTACTTCGGGGTCGAAGCGCATGGTCTCGATGAGGTCGAACTCGTTCCCGTCTGATCCCACGAATTTCCCTTTAAGCAAACATTCGGCCCATTCATCCTCCACCACGCTATCGACCACAAGCCCCGAGCCGAGCCCGAGCCGGGCAACGGATGCATTTTCCTCGATTTCGCCCCGACTTTCCTCAATCTCCAACGTCCGGATCAGCACGTTGAACGCCGCATCGCCATTTGGATCGATCCACCCCATTGACCCGGTATAGACCCCCCGCGCCTCGGGCTCGAGAGACCGAAGCGCCGCCATCGCCGCGATCTTGGGCGCCCCGGTGATCGACCCGCACGGAAACAGGGTTTCCAACACGCCGACCGCATCGACCCCCTCACGCAGCGTGGCGGTTACCCGGCTCACCAGTTGGTGGACGGTCGGGAAGCTCTCGACCACGAACAAGTCGGGCACCTTGACGCTCCCGGTCTCCGCCACCCGCGCCAAATCGTTGCGCAGCAAATCGACGATCATGAGATTTTCCGCGCGCTGCTTGGGATCGGCGGCGAGCGCTTCGGCCTCGGCGCAGTCGGCCTCCGCATTGGCGCGGCGCGGCGCGGTACCCTTCATCGGCTTGGCCTCGATCTCGCCGCCGCGAAGCGTGAAGAATTGCTCGGGGCTGAGCGACAGCAACCACCCGCCGGGATGCCGCACCACGCCGCCCCACCCGGCGTTCGACCGCCCGCGCATCTGGGCATAAGCATTTATCGGCGAGCCGACGAGCGACACGTCGCAGCCGAAGGTCAGATTGGCCTGGTAGAAATCCCCCGCGTGGAGATGCTCTTTCACTTGCCTTGCCGCCGCGAAATAATCATCGCGCTCCACCCGCGGCCGTGGCTTCCCAATCCACGCCGCCGCCGCGTCGCC
>JBBRTO010000057.1:0-13023 GCA_038244345.1 Sphingomonadales bacterium
GCAGGAAGTCGGTGTCCTGGAAGGCGAGCTTGTAGGCCTCGCTCTCGGTCTGCGGCGACGAGGGCACATGCTTGGCGGCCTGCGCATCGACTTTTGAGGTCGGGAAAATGCGCTTGGGGGGGCGGTTGTCGGTCATAAGCGATGCGGCCTTAAAGCCAGATAGGCCGAGGGGGAAGCGGTTTGGCCCTCCATCAGCCGCGTCGGCCAATTCCCTAGTGAATTGGGCGGGAAGCCTGGCTCTGAATCACTTTCGGTACCCTCGACGATGCCAGCGACATCTTGGAAAAAAGATCCCCAGCGGGCACGCGGAGGTCGAAAGACATGGGTTCGGCGACCACCACAAAGCCGCTGACGCGACTGGTGGACGAGACCCCCATGAGTGCGCCATCCGCCGCGACCTGGTAGATGAACGTGCCTTCCTCATCGATGATCTGCACTTCATCGACTAAGCCGAACTCGCCCTGCTTCTGTCCAAGCCAGCGAGCGGACCGAACCCTTCGGTCCGAGTCGATCCCGCAAAAATGTTGTGCGATCTTGTGGCCATTAGAATGTTCGTTCCCGATCGAAACGACAGATTGAAAGCCTTTCATCGTCGCGCAGTCCGCGACTGCGCGTGAACCTGTATCCTCGACCCGGACCAGCGTGCCTTTGCGGAAAGTCGCGCCCCAGGCGAAGTTGGGCTTGGCGCCACCGTCGCTAATCTGCACGCGCCAGTAGATTGTGTAGGTTGCGGTCGTGGTCCGCGACCGTGCAACAACTTCTTCAGCCTTTGGATCGACGATATCTGCAGCGGATGCGACGCCAACCGGGTTCGCTGCGACCAGTGCGAGCCAGATTGACAACAAGCTCAATACACCCGCGCCTTCGGCTTGATGTAGGCGATGTCGTCGGTCAGCGTATATTCGTGGACCGGGCGATAAGCGATCTTCACGCCGCCGCCTTTTCCGCCCCAGCCATCGAACGTCGCGATGGTGTGTTTCATCCAGTTGGCGTCGTCGCGCTTGGGGAAATCCTCGTGCATGTGCGCGCCGCGGCTTTCCTTGCGGTTGGCGGCCGAGCGCATCGTCACCACCGCCTGCCCGAGCAAATTGTCGAGCTCCAATGTCTCGACCAGGTCGCTGTTCCAGATCAGGCTGCGGTCCGAAACGCGGACGTCGGTCAGCTTCTTATTGACCGCATCAATCTTGGCGACGCCCTCGTCGAGCGTGCGCTCGGTGCGAAACACCGCGCAATCGGCCTGCATCGTGCGCTGCATCTCGAGCCGGATCGCGGCGGTCGGAGTTGCGCCTTCGGCATGGCGGAAATGGTCGAGCCGGGCGAGCGCGAGATCGGCGCCGTCCTTGGGCAACGCTTTCTGCGCAGCGCCGGGCTTCAGGATTTCGCCCAAACGAAGCCCCGCCGCGCGGCCGAACACGACCAGGTCGATCAGGCTGTTCGAGCCCAGACGGTTGGCGCCGTGGACCGAGACGCACGCCGCCTCGCCAACCGCGAACAGGCCTGGCACGACCGAGTCAGGATCGCCGTCCTTCAACGTCACCACTTCGCCATGATAATTGGTCGGAATTCCGCCCATGTTGTAATGGACCGTCGGGGTGACCGGGATCGGCTGGCGGGTGAGGTCGACACCGGCAAAGATCTTCGCGGTCTCGGTGATCCCGGGCAGGCGCTCGGCGAGGATCTTGGGGTCGATATGGTCGAGGTGAAGGTAGATGTGATCCTTATGCTCGCCAACCCCGCGACCTTCGCGAATCTCCATCGCCATCGAGCGTGACACGACGTCGCGGCTGGCGAGATCCTTGGCCGAGGGCGCGTAGCGCTCCATGAAACGCTCGCCCTCGGAGTTGGTCAGGTAGCCGCCCTCGCCGCGCGCGCCCTCGGTGATCAGCACGCCCGCGCCATAGATTCCGGTCGGATGGAACTGGACGAACTCCATGTCTTGCAGCGGCAGGCCGGCGCGCAGCACCATCGCATTGCCGTCGCCGGTGCAAGTGTGCGCTGAGGTCGCCGAGAAATAGGTGCGGCCATAGCCGCCGGTGGCGAGCACCACCGATTGCGCGGAGAAGCGGTGGATCGAGCCATCGTCGAGGTTCATCGCGACCAGCCCGCGGCACACCCCGTCCTCCATGATCAGGTCGAGCGCGAAATATTCGATGAAGAAGTCGGCGTCATATTTGAGGCTCTGCTGGTAGAGCGTGTGAAGCATGGCGTGGCCGGTGCGGTCGGCGGCGGCGCAGGTCCGCTGCGCGGCTGGGCCTTCACCCATATTCTGGGTCATCCCGCCGAACGCGCGCTGGTAGATTTTGCCTTCGTCGGTGCGGCTGAACGGAAGGCCGGCATGTTCGAGTTCGTAGACCGCGGCGGGCGCTTCACGGCACAGATATTCGATCGCGTCCTGATCGCCGAGCCAGTCGCTGCCCTTGACGGTGTCGAACATGTGCCAGGTCCAATGATCCGGTCCCATGTTGCCGAGGCTCGCGGCGATCCCGCCTTGCGCGGCGACGGTGTGGCTTCGGGTCGGGAAGACCTTGGTCACGCAGGCGGTCTTGAGCCCCTTGCCCGCAGCGCCCATCGTCGCTCGAAGGCCAGCGCCGCCGGCGCCGACGACGACGACATCATAGACATGGTCGATGATCTTGTAGGCGGTCATCGGCGTCAGACTCCGAAGGCTATTCTGGCAAGACTGAACAAGCCGAGCGATCCGCCGCCAATCCCGGCGAAGGTCAGCATGCCGTGAAGCAGCAGGCGGCTGCCTTCGTCATGGACATAATCGTCGACCACGGTTTTCAGCCCGTCGACCGCGTGAATGAAGGCGGTGACGACGAGCAGGGCCATCGGCACCGCGCCGCTGGCGCCGCGCAACCATTCGGTGAGGATCGTCCGGTCGAGCGACGGCAGCAACAGCAGCGAGATCAGCAGCCACAGCCCGAGCAACAGCGACGCCGCGCTGGTCAGCCGCTCGCGCAGCCAATGCTCGCCGCCATGATGCGCCGATCCGGTCCCGCGGACCTGCCCCAGCGGGGTCGAACTCGTGCCGACGCTCATGCCCATACTCCCATGCCAATCACCCAGGTCAGCGCGGTTAGGAATAAGGATCCGGCGATGGTCAGCACCGCGAACAAGCGGTTGGTGCGAAGCTCGAAGCCCGCGCCGCTGTCCAGCACCAGGTGGCGAATGCCCGACAGCAGATGCTGCCAGAAGGCCCAGGTCAGGCCGACCAGCACGATCAGGCCGACTAGGCTGGTCGCCAAGGTCACGAATTGTTCGTAGGCGGTCGCCCCGGTGGCGATCGCCCACAGCCACCAGGTAAGCAATGCGAGCCCGGCAACGGACAGCGCCCCGCCGGTCAGCCGGTGAAGGATCGAGACGAGCATCCCCGGCCCCCATTTCCAGATCGTCAGATGGGGCGACAGCGGCCGGTCGGGATTGCGGGTCATGGAGCCTCGTTGCGGAGTGAGCGTATTTGTCCCCGCCCCCCTAAGCAGCATCGCCGGGAGTCGCAAGCCGGAGGCAGTGACTAACCGGGCCTTAACCATTGGCGGCGCATAGCCCGATCAAGACAAATGCAAGCGAATGGGAATAGCATCGATGGGTACCGTGGCCGGCTCAGAATCAGGCAGTGAATATGATGTGGCTCGTGGCCTCGCGCTGTACGACCCCGAAGGCGATCTGGCGTCGAGAGCGCGCGACCTGTGGCTCCGGCTCGAACCCGAGTCGATCGACATGGCGCGCGAGTTCTGGCGCCGTTACGCCCGCTCGCCCGAGCTTGCGGTGCCATTCGATCATGCTCGGCTTGAGGATTATGCGGTCAAGATCCAGACCTATATCGAAATGAAATTCGCGCGCATCGAGAACCCCGAATGGACCGGGAAGGCGCGGAACTATGTCGAGCGCGCCTTTACTTCGGGCCTGACCCTGTCGACCCTGCTCGCCGGATTGTCCGCCGAGACCGAGGCCGCCTTTGCAATCCTTCGCCGCCAGCTGACCGACGAGGCCGAACTGGTGCGGTTCGCCCGCACCTTGTCCGAAGTCCAGTCGGTCGAGGTGGACTGCTTCATCCATCACGCCATCGCTTTGGCCCGCGGCGAGGGCGAGAAAATCCACTCGCGCCGCGCCAACGACTTCAACGGCAAGGTGCTCGGCCTGGTCCAGAATTGCACCCAGGAGAGCGATGGGCTTCGCTCGCAGGCGTCGGCCACCAGCGCCTCGGCGCGCGGCATGCTCGGCAAGACCAGCGAAGTCGCCGCCGCCGCCGAACAATCCGCCACTGCGATGCGCGAAGCCGCCCAGACCGCGGCGGGCCTGATCCGAGCGATCGAGGATGCGCGGTCCGAAGTCGAGGTTGCGGCTGGTGTCGCGACCCGCGCCGGGGGTCAGGCCGAACAAGCGGTCAAGGTCAGCCAGGCGTTGTCGTCCCACGTCGAGGCGATCGAATCGATCCTCGGCCTGATTCGCGACATCGCCGGCCAGACCAATTTGCTCGCCTTGAACGCGACCATCGAGGCGGCCCGTGCTGGCGACGCCGGACGCGGGTTCGCGGTCGTCGCGCAGGAGGTCAAAAGCCTCGCCAGCCAGACGGCGCGTGCCACCGACGATATCACCACCAAGATCACCGCGATCCAGCAGGCGACCCGCCAGACGGTCGAAAGCAACGCGTCGATCCAGTCGACCGTCGAGGAAGTGCAGACCAGCGCTGACCGAATCCGCCAGGCGATGGAGTTGCAGGCGCAGACGGTGACGATGATCACCGCTGCGGTCGACGAAACCGCGCTCGCCGCCGATTCGATGAGCTCGACCATCGCCGCGATCCGTAGCGACACCGAAAACGTCGCCAAGGACATCGACAGCGTCGAGCAGGGCTTCGGCCGCTTCTCGGCGCAGATCGAGGAATTCCGCGCCACCACCAGCGCATTCGTCTCGACCTTCGCCGCCTGACCTCTTTGCCCCCGCTGGCCGAACGGCTAGGCGGGAGCGATGAACATCCTGATCACCGGCGCGAGCCGCGGCATTGGCGCGGCGTCGCTCGCCACTCTTCTGGCTGCCGGCCACCGTGTCGTCGGCCAATCCACCGCCGGTAGCGACACTTTGCTCTCCGCCGATTTCACCGATCAAAACGCGCCGCGCCAATTGTGGGAGCAAGCGTTCGAGCGGCTCGACGGGCGGATCGACGTGCTGGTCAACAATGCCGGAATTTTCGAGGCCGTCGCCGACAATGCCAGCGACGAAGATTGGCACGCCGCCTGGGCGAGGACGCTGACCGTCAACCTCCAGGCCAGCGCCGATCTGTCCCGCCACGCCATCGCCCACTTCCGCTCCTCGGAAACCCCGGGCGGGCGGATCGTCAACGTCGCCAGCCGCGCCGCCTATCGTGGCGATTCGCCGATGCACTGGCATTATGCGGCATCGAAGGCGGGGATGATCGCGATGACCAAGAGCATTGCCCGCGGCTATGCGGCGGAAAATATCTTCGCTTTCGCGGTTTGCCCAGGCTTCACCGCGACCGGCATGGTCGAGGAGTATATCGCCAGCCGAGGCGGCGCAAAATTGCTCGCCGACATCCCGCTCGGCCGACCGGCGGGGCCCGACGAAGTCGCCGAAACGATCCGCTGGCTGGCGACCGAGGCGCCGCCATCGGCAACCGGCGCGGTGATCGACGTCAACGGCGCGAGCTATGTTCGGTAATCGGCCATGAGCTGGCGGGTCACGCTTCACTGCACCCGCGCCGAGGCAGAGGCGGTGCCCGACAGCGACCAACTGTTCCAATTCTCCGACTCGCCGCCGGTGCTGGTCGCCGACGAACCCGATCCCCAAGCGCCCGACGACTGGCGGATCCATGCCTATTTCGCCGACCAGCCGACGACCCAGGAACTGGTGCTGCTCGGCTGCCTCGCCGCGGGATCGCAGCCCGATGTCGAGCTTCTCGGCGAGGACGATTGGGTAACGATGAGCCAGGCGGGGCTGGAGCCGATTCGCGCCGGGCGGTTCTTCGTCCACACCCCGAACCACGTGCCCGATCCCAAGGCTATCAATTTCGAGATAGACGCCGGGCTCGCCTTTGGCACCGGCCAGCATGACACCACGGCGGGCTGCCTCGCCGCCCTCGACCGGCTCCAGCAGGCCGGCCACGCATTCACCAACATCGCCGACGTCGGCACCGGCACCGGCCTACTCGCCTTCGCCGCGCGCGCGCTTTGGCCCCGGACCAGGGCGATTGCCACCGACATCGACCCGATCTCGATCGACGTTACCCGCGACAATGCCGCGATCAACCACATCGCCATCGGCCACGGTCCCGGCGAGCTGCTGCTGGTCGTCGCTGACGGCATGGATCATGAAATGCTGGTCGCGCGCGCGCCGTTCGACCTGTTGATCGCCAACATCCTCGCCGGCCCGCTGATCGAGCTTGCGCCTGGTTTCGCCAAGGCGGTCGCGCCCGGCGCTCACATCGTCCTCGCCGGCTTGCTCGAAAGCCAGGCCGATGCGGTGATCGCCGCTTACCAGGCCGAGAAAATGACGTTGGTCGAGCGCAATCCCGGCGAATGGTGCGTGCTGCTAATGCGAGCGGCGGGCTGAGCCCTCATCCCATGGCGGGCGGCGTGGAACCGGCCCTTGGCAGGCGCGTTCGTTACGCAGCAAAAACCAAGTTCAACAGGGAGCGATACCATGGCTGATGATAATGACCCCGTCGTCGAGCGGACCACGATCGTCGAAACCGGCAATGGCGGCGGCGGCGGCGGGATCCTCGCGGTCGTCCTGCTGATCATCGTCATCCTCGTCTTGCTGTTCGTGTTCCGCGACCAGCTGGGCTTGGGCAGCAGCAAGACCGACATCAACATTCCCGACAAGATCCAGGTCAACGTCAATTGACCCGGCCATAGCGGCGCGCCTTTGACGGGTGCCGCGACGCAGCGTAACCACCCCCTCGCTTCTTGAACGAAGACGAGGGGGTTTTGCGTTGGCGACCAATGGCTATCTGAGCGGCTTCGGCGGCACTTTCGAAAGCGAGGCGGTACCCGGCGCGCTTCCGACCGGCCGAAACAGCCCGCAGCGCCCCGTCTTCGGCCTTTACACCGAACAATTTTCGGGAACCGCCTTCACCGCGCCGCGCCACGAGAACCGGCGCAGCTGGCTGTACCGGATGCGCCCGACCGCCGACCATCGGCCGTTCACCCGCTATGACGGCGCGACACTCTTCGCCCCTGGCACGGTCGACGAGCCGGTCGCGCCCAACCGGCTGCGCTGGGATCCGCCGGGCGACCTCCCCGCCGAGTGCGATTTCGTCGACGGCCTGGTGACAATGTTGGCCAATCGCGATCCAGCCGACCTCGAGGGAGTCGCGATCCACCTTTACCGCGCGACCAAATCGATGGAGGGGCGAATCTTCGCCAATGCCGACGGCGAGCTGCTGATCATCCCTCAGGACGGCACATTGCGCCTGTTCACCGAAATGGGTGGGATGGAATTGGCCCCGGGATGGATTGGGGTGATTCCGCGCGGTCTTCGCTTCTGCGTTGAAATCGACGGCGAGGCGCGCGGCTACGTCGTGGAAAATCACGGCCCCTTGTTTCGCTTGCCAGAGCTTGGCCCGATCGGCTCCAACGGCCTCGCCAACGCGCGCGATTTCGAGACCCCGACCGCGGCCTTTGAGGATGTCGAGGGCGATCATCAGCTGATCCAGAAATATCTCGGCAGCCTGTGGACCACGACACTCGATCATAGCCCGCTCGACGTCGTCGCGTGGCATGGCAACCTCGCCCCCTATCGCTACGAACTGGCGCGGTTCAACACCATCGGCAGCATCAGTTTCGACCATCCCGATCCGTCGATCTTCACCGTGCTGACCAGCCCCAGCGACACCCCGGGCCGCGCCAATGTCGATTTCGTCATCTTCCCGCCGCGCTGGCTGGTCGGAGAGGACACGTTCCGCCCACCGTGGTTCCACCGCAACGTGATGAGCGAAGCGATGGGGCTGATCCACGGCGCTTATGACGCCAAGGCCGAGGGTTTCGCTCCGGGCGGCCTCTCGCTGCACAATCTGATGAGCGGCCACGGCCCCGATGTCGCCAGCTGGAAGGCCGCGAGCGAGGCCGAACTGAAGCCGCACAAGGTGGACGGGACGATGGCGTTCATGGTCGAAAGCTGCTGGCCCTACGTCCCCACCCGCTACGCGCTCGACCGCGCGCAGCCCGATTACGACTCGTCTTGGGCCGATTTCCCGAAGGCGCGCCTGCCCTGACCACCGCGGAGACACCATGAAACTTGCATCCCTCAAATCCGGCCGCGACGGACGGCTGGTCGTGGTCTCGGACGATCTCGCTTATTATGCCGACGCCGGGCACATCGTCGCCACGCTGCAGGGCGCGCTCGACGATTGGGAGCGGATCGAGCCTTTGCTCCGCAACCTCGCCACCGATCTCGAGCATGGCGCCATCCCGCGCGAACGCTTTCACGAGCGCGAGGCGGCCGCCCCGCTACCCCGTGCCTACCAATGGGCCGACGGCTCGGCCTATGTGAACCATGTCGCTCTGGTGCGGCAGGCGCGCGGAGCCGAGATGCCCGACAGTTTTTGGCACGATCCGTTGATGTATCAGGGCGGATCGGACGGCTTCCTTGGGCCCCGCGACGACATCCCGCTGGCCGACCAAGCCTGGGGTTGCGACCTTGAAGCCGAGGTGGTGGTGGTCACCGGCGATGTTCCGCAGGGCATCTCACCGGTCGATGCGCTGGACTACGTGCGGCTGGTCGGGCTGACCAACGACGTCTCGTTGCGCAACCTGATCCCCGGCGAGCTGGCCAAGGGCTTCGGCTTCTTCCAGTCCAAACCCGCGTCGAGCTTCTCTCCGGTGTTCGTCACCCCCGATGCGCTCGGTGATCGCTGGGCGGGCGGCAAGCTCAAAGGCGCGCTCGAGGTCGAGTTGAACGGCCAGCTGTTCGGCCGGGCCGAGGCAGGCGAGGACATGACCTTCGATTTCGGGACATTGATCGCCCACGCCGCCAGGAGCCGCCGTCTCGGCGCCGGGACGATCATCGGCTCGGGTACCGTGTCCAACCGCGGCGCGGACGGCGGGCCGGGCAAGCCGGTGGCGTCGGGCGGGTTCGGCTACAGCTGCATCGCCGAGGTCCGGATGGTCGAGACGATCCTTCGCGGCGCGCCCGAGACTCCGTTCCTGAAAGCCGGCGACCGGGTGGCGATCGCCATGCGCGACGAACGCCACCATCCGATCTTCGGCACGATCGACCAGCAGGTCGTCGCCCTCGGCTAAAGCAACCCGCGGCTTTCGCCCATCAGCCGCGCCAGGCCGTGCAGCGCGGCGAGGTTCGGCGCGGGCACCCCGACCCGCGCGGCAATCTCCAGCGGCGCGCCGAGCAGGGCATCGAGTTCGATTGGTCTGCCTGATTCGACATCCTGCAGCATCGATGTCTTGAATGCGCCGAGGGTGGCGGTGATGGTCAGCCGATCCTCGCCGCTCTCGCTGATCGGGCAATCCACGGCCGCTCCGATCGCCGCCGCTTCGGCCATGCAGCGGAGCATGAAGCCGCGCACCTCGGCGTTGGCAAGGATCCGGTCGGCGGTGGCGAGTGTCAGCGCAGAGATCGGGTTGGCCGTCATATTGCCCCACAATTTGTACCAGATCGCGCGGCGCACGTCGGGGATTGCCTTGCCCGCCAGACCGGCCTGGCGAAACATGTCGGCAAGCGCGGTGGCCCGCTCGCTCATCCCGCCTGCGGGCTCGCCGACCAGAACGCGATCGAGCATCGCCACCTCAATCCGCGCCGGGCTCGGGCGGCGGCAGGCAGCGTGGACGACGCAACCCAATAGCTGGTCGATCGGTAGCGCCGCGGCGATCGCAGCTCCCGGATCGACGCTGGCCAGGGGCTCGCCATCGACAAACCACCACGGCACGCCATTCATCATCGGCACGATCAATGTGTCGGACCCGATCAGCGGCGCGGCTGCCTCGGCCGCATCCGCCAGCGCCGGCGCCTTGACCGCGATGATCAGCAAATCCTGCGGGCCAAGCGACGCGGCATCGGCCGCGATTATCGGGTGCGCGACTTGCTCCACGCCTTGCTCGACCAAGGTGATCCCGTTCGCCAACGCCTCAGCGGTCGCCGGTCGCGCGATCACCGACACGCCGTGCCCGGCCAGCGCCAGCCGCCCAGCGACCCAGCCGCCGATCGCGCCGGCCCCGATGATCGTGATCCTCATCGCCTTGCTATGCCGCCAATGCTCAGCGTGCGCCAGCGGACGAAGGTGGTGCGCGACGCAGTCACGCGGGAATCTGTCTCTACCTGTTTTTGCCTGTTATTTCGAAAAGAAAGGTCGGCCGGCCCGCTCGAGCGCCAACGAAGGCCAAAAAGCGCGAGAATACAGCTATTCTTAATATGGCCCAGGCATGACTTGGCACACAGCAAACTGGACAATTACAGGTCCGGAACAGGTGGGTTTTCGAAGATGGACAGGGTTCCCGAAGCTGCTCGTTGTAAGCTTGATGCTAGGACGCTGGCACCGTTCGAGATGGCTGCCCGATTAGAGGCGCTGGCACTGTCAAAGCAAACTGGCTGATCGTTCGGGGCGGTGCTAGCCGGCGGGGATGGGCAAGCCAGACAGCCCGATCCGCTACTTCAACTCTTCGGCCGAAGTCATTCGCCTTGTTGTGATGATCTACGTCCGGTTTCCGCTGTCGCTGCGCAACGTCGAGGACCTCCTGTTCGAACGCGGGATCGACATATGCCACGAGACTGTGCGGTTGTGGTGGAACAGGTTCGGCCCGATGTTTGCCGCCGACATCAGACGCCAGCGGATCAGCCGGATGACCGGCTTCGGCCATTGGCGCTGGCACCTCGATGAGGTGTTTGTGAGGATCATGGCGAGCGCCATTATCTGTGGCGCGCGGTCGATCACGAAGGCGAGATCCTCGAGAGCTTCGTTACGAAAAAACGGGACAAATCAGCAGCTCTTGTTTTCCTCAAGAAGGCGCTGAAGCGCCATGGCAAGGTCGAGAAAATCGTCACGGACGGACTGCGATCCTACCCCGCTGCAATGAGTGAGCTCGGAAATCCCGAGCGCCGCGAGATGGGCCGCTGGCTCAACAACCGGGCCGAAAACTCACATTTGCCTTTCCGACGACGAGAACATGCAATGCTGCGATTTCGAAAGATGAAGACGCTGCAGAAGTTCGCCCCGGTTCACGCCTCCTTCCACAACCACTTCAACTCCGAACGCAACCTCGTTGATCGCCAGGCCTACAAATCCCGTCGGTCAGTCGCATTGGCCGAGTGGCAGGAGCTTCTGGCTTGACGATGGTCGGTTATCTGGATTTGTGCGCTCAGCCTGGAGGCGATGCATTTGCTCTGACAATGCCCGGGCTGGACCTTCTTGTCGCAAAAGACTCTGTCAGAGCAAATACACCGGCCGTTTAGCGAGCTCCGAAAACGTTGGCTTCCTGCCTCGGCCGTAATTGCCCCGGCCGTAGATCAAGTTCGTCCCTTTCGAAATATATGGCAAAGTCGAAGATTCTGAGCTCACGGATCCTCGCCCGCATTGCCCTCGCAGCGCGTCCACGAAGACGTAACGTTGTAAAAGTGACGGAAGTTCATTAGTGCGTCTGAAGGGCGAATTTCTGAAGGTGGCCGTTAGCGGACATTCCGCTCTTCGCCTTCTACGTGCGAAAAGCGGACGACGGATCTGCACAATGGGTCGAAAGCAGACACGGCAGCTTTGGATAAAAAGCGGGCATCGCCAAGCTGAGTTAGCGCTCCGGTATCACCTACGCTGCGACGCGCGTTGATCCCCTGCTACTCGAAAGCATGATTTGCACATCCTCCGCAGGCACGGCGGCTCCAAACAGATAACCCTGTCCGACAGCGCAACCCAATGCGCGCAGGAAGTCGCGCTGGGCGATCGTTTCGATGCCTTCGGCCACGACTTCGATCTTCAGCGCCTTCCCGAGCCCTATCAGCGCGTCGACGATTGCGCCGTCCTCTTCGTCGATCTGGAGATCTCGAATGAATGAGCGATCGATTTTAAGAATCTCGATGGGGAACTGCTTCAAATGTGTCAGCGAGGCAAAGCCGGTTCCGAAGTCGTCGAGGGCGAGCCTGATACCCCGTTTGGAGAGCTCGTTAAAGGTTCGACCGATATGGTCGACGCTCCTTCCCAGCAAAACGCTCTCGGTGACTTCGACTTGTACACATTCGGGAGGAATGCCAGCGAGCTTGAGTTTGGATAATAGTCGTTCGGCGAAGTCCCCGCGGCGCAGTTCGGCCAGCGCCGCGTTGATCGCGACATGGCCGAATGTCAGACCCGCCGCGCGCCAGGCCGAGATGTCGGTAACTACCCGGTCGATCATCCGGTCGCTGAGCTTCAGGGCAAGGTTGAAGTCATCAAAAGCTGCAACGAGGCAATCCGGTCCCTTTGTAGCTTGGCCGGGCAGACAACAGCGCAATAAAGCCTCGAACCCGACAATTGTGCCGGTGAATAGGTCCACTTTAGGCTGGTAGAATGGTCGAATGAAATCGCCATCGAGCGCCGCTTCGGCAACCGAAAGCATCTCCCGGCGGATGAACATGGTCGACCACATTGCCGGGTTGTAGATCCGGTACGCGCCACCGCCTGAACCCTTCGCCTCATACAGCGCGAGATCGGCATGCTTGAGCATGTTTTGAGCACTGTCGAATTCGCCCGAGCTACTTGCTCCGATGCTGGCACTCGAGTGAATGATCTTGCCTTGGTGTTCGCAAGGTTCACGAAGGCGCTCGAGCAGCTTGATCCAGAAGGCCTCGAGGTCTTTTGCGCCACTCATGCCCTTCAACAGCACCGCAAATTCGTCGCCGCCAAGTCGTGCGACCATATCTTCGGAACATGTTGCAGCCCTGAGGCGGTCAGAAAAGGCCAACAACACCGCGTCACCGGCGTCGTGCCCGAGTGTGTCATTGATGACCTTAAACTCATCGACGTCAAGCAGGGCCAGCGCGAAGCCGCTTGCCGGACTGCCCCCGGCAATGAGTTCGTCCAGCCTGCGC
>JBBRTO010000058.1:0-12750 GCA_038244345.1 Sphingomonadales bacterium
CCGGCATCGACCGCGCGCTTCCAGGCGGCGTTGGCATCGGGCACCTGGAGGTGGAGGACGACGCTTCCCGGCGGGGTGGCGGGCGCCGACATGAACTCGGGAAATTCGTCGTTGAGCATAAGCGAGCCGCCGTTAAGCTTGAGATGAGCGTGCATGATTCGCTTGCCGTCCTCGGCCATGTGGCGGCCGATTTCCTCAGCCCCGAACGCGCGACCGTAAAAGTCGATCGCATCGCCCGCCTTGCCGCCGGCAATGGTGAGATGGGCGGTGATGCCGCCGCTCGGGCCCTGTTCGTTTGCATCCACCGCGACTCTCCTTGCCAAGTTGGGAAGTGCCACTTATAGGCGCGCGCTTCCGCAATTGGTGGAAAACCGAATCGCCCGGCCAGTTAGGGCTGCCGTGGCGTTTCTTGAAACGTCGTCCCCCGGGGAAACCTGCGCGGGGCCACAAAGGAGACGAAAATGCCCAAGCTCAAGACCAAGAGCGGCGTCAAGAAGCGCTTCTCTCTGACGGCCACCGGCAAGCTCAAGCACGGCGTTGCCGGCAAGCGCCACCGGCTGATCAGCCACAATTCGAAATATATCCGCCAGAACCGCGGCACCGAAGTCTTGTCCGGGGCCGACACGCCCCGCGTCAAGCTTTGGGCGCCCTACGGCCTCAACTAGGAGCTAGCGGACCATGGCACGCATCAAACGCGGTGTAACCACCCGCGCCAAGCACAAGCGGATCCTGGACAATGCGAAAGGCTATTACGGCCGTCGCAAGAACACCATCCGGATCGCCCGCCAGGCCGTCGAAAAGGCCGGGCAATATGCCTATCGCGATCGCAAGGTGAAGAAGCGCAGCTTCCGCGCCTTGTGGATCCAGCGGATCAACGCCGCGGTGCGCGCCGAAGGCTTGACCTATGGCCAGTTCATCCACGCGCTGAAGCTCGCCAATATCGACCTCGACCGCAAGGTTCTGGCCGATATCGCGATGCACGAAGCCGCGGCTTTCTCGGCAATCATCGCGCAGGCCAAAGCCGCCCTGCCGAAGGAAGCGACCGCCCAGGCGGCGTAACTTTCACGAAGCACCGAACAATGAAAGGGCGTCGCGGCTTCGGTCGCGGCGCCCTTCGCTTATGGCGCGACCGGCTCGCGTTCCAGCGCCGTACGGTCCCACTGTGCAAGGTCGGCGGCGGCGGCGTAGGTCGACTGGAGGAAGCCGAGCAAGGTCGCTTCAGGATCGGCAGCGCTCGCTACCGCGTCATAGGGCAAGACGAATTCGCCGAGCTCGGGGTTGAATCCCGCCGCTTTCGGCTCGATCGCCGAGTCGCGGAAACCCGCGGGTTCGGGATAAACGTAGCTGTTGAAGATCGGCGGCGCGGCCATCGTCGAATTGCCCGGCCAGAACCCCGCGCTCGACACTTCATGGCTGTACGCCTCGCGCGTGACACGGTCGGGAAGGCCGGGGATTCCGCCCGGATGCGGCGGTGCGACCCGCCCCGAAAAACGGGTTACGGCAAGGTCGAAGCTGCCCCAGAAGAAATGCACCGGGCTCGCCTTGCCGAGGAAACCGGCACGGAATTTCTCGAATATCGGGACGATCCGCGCGAGCATGTCGCGCAGGCGCTCGGCACTGGCGCGATTGTAGGCGCGGGACGCGTGATCATCGGCAAAGGCGATCGCGCCGGGGATTTCGTTGGGGGTCGAATGGAAGCTGGACGGCAACCCATGGCGATCGAGCATGGCAATGAAATCGCGGTGCAGGGCGGCGATAGTCAGGCCGTCGGTCAGGGCGACCCGGTCGCTCGCGCCGTCGCTGACCTGAAGCGAGATGGCATGATCGCACAGGTCGAGCGCGAGAGTGAAGTTGCGCCCGTCGGCGGCTGCGGTCGGGTCGGTGATCAGACCCTGCGCTACCGGATGGAGGGTGGAGTGCCAGCCATGATTGACCCACGGCGCATGGGCGACCCGCAGCTTGCCGAGCATCTGGCTGGCGAGGTGGAGCGTGGCGATGGTCGGCGAATCGCGGGCAACGTCGAAGTCGGGCCAATGGGCGCTCATCCGGTCATCATAGGCCCTCAGTCGAGCAGCAGGTAGGCCGGGATCGTCAGGAATTCCTCGAACTCGTCGTCGGTGACGAGCTTGTGGAACAGGCGGCAGGCCTGCTTGAGATGCGGCAGGTCGCCGAGCGCGGCAATCTCCTCCGCCAGCCAATGTTCGAACAGGTCGCGGCTGAAGCGGGTGCCGTCGGCGAACGGGGCCTCAAACTTGAGCCATTGCCACAATTGCGACCGGCAGATTTCAGCAGTCGCGGCATCTTCCATCAGATTGTACAGCGGAACCGCGCCTCGGCCGCCGAGCCAGGCGGCGATATACTGGATCGCGACCCGAATATTCTCGCGCGCGCCGGCTTCGGAGCGGACACCGGGGTGGATCGTCAGCATCGCTGCTCGATCAGGGACGTCGGCGACGCGGCGATCGAGCTGGTTGGGACCGGGCATCGCCGCAAAGGCGTCCATCGCCACCCCGACCAGAGCCGGATGCGCGACCCAGGTGCCATCATGGCCATTGCTGACCTCACGCTCCTTGTCGGCGCGGACCTTGGCCAGCGCGGCATCGTTGGCAAGGGCATCGCCCTTGACCGGGATCTGCGCCGCCATCCCGCCCATCGCATGCACGCCGCGGCGGTGGCAGGTGTCGATCAGGCGCAGCGAATAAGCGCTAAGGAACGCCCTATCCATGGTCATCGCCGAACGATCGGGAGTCAGGCGGGCGGGGTGGCCGCCGATCCGCTTGATGGTCGAGAAGATATAGTCCCAGCGACCGCAATTGAGCCCGACGATACGATCCTTCAGCGCATGAAGGATCTCGTCCATCTGGAAGGCGGCGTCGATCGTCTCGATCAGGACGGTGACTCGGGTCGAGCCGTGGCGAAGGCCGATTTGCTCCTCCGCGAAGGCGATCACGTCGCTCCACAATGCGGCTTCCTCAGCCGATTCGAGCTTGGGGAGGTAATAATAAGCGCCCGACCCGGCAGCGCGCGCAGCGGCGGCGTTGTGGAGCAAGTACAAAGCGAAATCGACGAAACCACCGGCGAGCGGCTGGCCATCGAGGGTGAGGTGGCGCTCGTCGAGGTGGAGGCCGCGGGGGCGGACGATGAGCACGGCCGGGGTGGCGCCGAGCGAATAGGATTTGCCGCTGTCGGGATCGCTGAAGGCGAGTGTTCCACGCCAGCGATCGATCAGGTTGGCCTGGCCGTCGATCAAATTGTCCCACGTCGGCGCGGTCGAATCCTCGAAATCGGCCATGAAGGTTTTCGCGCCCGAGTTGAGCGCGTTGATGACCATCTTTCGAGTGGTCGGGCCGGTGATTTCGACGCGGCGATCGGCGAGGTCGGCGGGCGCTGGTGCGACCGTCCAGTCGGCGGTGCGGATACCGGCGGTGTCGGCGCGGAAATCGGGCAGATCGCCGGCGTCGTAGCGGGCTTGAACGACACGGCGCGCCGCGAGCAAATCGCGGCGGCGCTGGTCAAACCGGCGGTGGATCTCGCCGAGCAGGCCAAGCGCGGCCGGAGTGAGGATTTCCCCCGCGCGCGGATGGTCGCTCGGCGTCGCTTCGACGGCACGTTCGAGCAACGTCTCGCTCACCCGCGCGCCTCATGGGTGATGACGTAACGCTTGGTCGCGCCGAGCCGGTCGCGGAACGTCAGCCGCTGCCATTCGGTGCGGGCGCGCGTCGAGCTTGGGAAAGGTCCCGAAATCTCTTCGGTTCCAGGAACGACTTCATCGAATTGGCAGTCGCGATATTCGCCGCCGATGACCCAATATTTCTGTCCCATGATACTAACTCCTCAAGCTGCAACAGCGGTGAATTGATCGGCTTCGGTCGATTGCGCGAGCGCGGTGGTCGACGAAGCGCCGGCCGACAGGGTCAATGCGACCTTGTCGAAGTAGCCAGTACCAACCTCGCGCTGGTGGCGGGTGGCGGTGTAGCCCGCAGCCTCGCTGGCGAACTCAGCCTGCTGGAGCCGCGAGTAAGCGGCCATGCCCTCGTCGCGATAGCCGCTGGCGAGTTCGAACATCGAGTGGTTGAGGCTGTGGAAGCCAGCCAACGTGACGAACTGGAACTTGTAGCCCATCGCCCCGAGTTCGGACTGGAATTTGGCGATCGTCGCCTGGTCAAGCTTGGCCTCCCAGTTGAAGCTGGGCGAGCAATTATAGGCCAACATCTTTCCCGGATATTTGGCGTGCACCGCCTCGGCAAATTTACGCGCATCATCGAGGTCGGGGTTGCTGGTTTCCCACCACAGCAAATCGGCATGGGGGGCGAAGGCGAGGCCGCGCGCGATGCAATGGTCGAGCCCGGTGCCGTCCTTGAGGCGAAAGAAGCCCTCGGGGGTGCGCTCGCCGGTCAGGAACGGGCGGTCGCGCTCGTCGATGTCGCTAGTGATCAGCTTGGCGCTTTCGGCATCGGTGCGGGCAACGACCAGGGTCGGGACGCCCATCACGTCGGCGGCGAGCCGCGCGGCATCGAGGTTGCGGATGTGCGCCTGGGTCGGGATCAGCACCTTGCCGCCGAGATGGCCGCACTTCTTCTCGGCAGCGAGCTGGTCCTCGAAATGGACTGCGGCCGCACCAGCTTCGATATAGGCCTTCATGATCTCGAAACAGTTCAATGGCCCGCCGAACCCGGCCTCGGCGTCGGCGACGATCGGGACGAACCAGTCGCGGTTCGCTCCGCCTTCGCTGACTTCGATCTGGTCGGCGCGCTGGAGGGTGCGGTTGATCCGGCGGGCAAGCTCGGGACCGGCATTGGCGGGATAAAGCGACTGGTCGGGATACATTGCGCCAGCGGTGTTGGCATCGGCCGCGACTTGCCAGCCCGACAGATAGATGGCGTCGAGCCCGGCGCGGACCTGCTGCATCGCCTGATTGCCGGTGACCGCGCCAAGCGCGCGGATGGGCTCGTCGCGCTTGAGCATTTCCCACAACCGATTCGCGCCGCGGCGGGCGAGCGTCTGCTCGACCACGACCGACCCGCGCAGCGCCGCAACCTCCGACGGACCATAGCCGCGCGAAATGCCGTCAAAGCGGCCAGTGGGGGCGGGAACCAATTGGTCAAAACTTGTCATCGTCGATCCTTTACGCGAATTCGTTGTATGTCGCAGCGCAGCAAACACCCAGACGGTGCGATTGGTCTCGGCAAAAATAGTGCGGTTGTCACAAATTGACTTGCGATTGATGAGCGATATTGACAGTTTCGTCGGATGAGCAACGCCAAACTCTTTCTCGGCCAGCGTCTCCGCCGACTCCGCCGCGACCGCGAGATGTCGCAGACCGACATGGCGGCGAGCCTTGGGGTGAGCCCGTCCTATCTCAATCACCTCGAGCGCAACCAGCGACCGGTGACCGCAGCCTTGCTGCTCAAGCTGGCCGAGACGTACGAGATCGACGTGCGCAGCTTCGCCGCCGGTGGGGGGACGAACACCGGTCCCGACGAACTGGCCGAAATCTTTTCCGATCAGCTGCTGGGCGACCTCGGTGTCCCGCGCTACGAGCTGACCGAACTGGCGCACAACATGCCGTCGATCGCCGATGCGGTGGCCCGGCTTTACGCCGCGCTGAAGGAAGTCGACCGCGACCCCAACCTTGCCACCGGCGGCGACGCGCGTGCGTTGGTCACGCCCGAAAATTGGGTGCGCGACTACATCCAGCAGCATCGCAATCACTATCCCGAGCTCGAAGCGGCAGCCGAGACGCTGGGCGGCGCGCTGAGCGATCCCTTGTCGGTGGCCGAGCCGATGCGGCGACGGCTCAAGGAAGCATGGGGGATCACGGCGCGGGTGGTGCCGCAGGCCGAGCTTGGCAATGCCAGTCAGACGTTCGATTCGGAACGCCGACAGTTTTTGATCTCGTCGCTGCTGCGCGCCGAGAACCGGACCTTCGCGCTGGCCTACCAACTCGCGCTGACCGAATTTGCCGATGTTATCGACAAAATGGTCAGCGACGCCGCGCCACCCGACAAGGGGATCGGCGAACTGCTCCACATGAGCCTCGCCAATTATGCCGCCGGGGCGATCATCATGCCCTATGGCCACTTTCTCAAAAGCGCCGAAGAATATCGCTATTCGATCGACCGCTTGTGCGGCCACTATGGCGCCAATGTCGAGCAAGTGGCGCACCGGCTGACGACGCTTGGCCGCGCCGGCGCGCGCGGGGTGCCATTCTTTATGCTGCGGGTCGATCCGGCGGGCAATATCTCCAAGCGCTACGCCGGCGAGAATTTCCCCTTCTCGCGATTCGGCGGGACGTGCCCGCGATGGAACCTCCACGCCGCCTTCCAGGTCTCCGGACAGGCAGTGACGCAGGTCATTGAAACGCCGGACGGCCAGCGTTACTTCACGGTATCTCGGACGATCGAGCGGCCGATCAAAACTGCAATGACCACCGGGCTGCAGGCGATCGGCCTTGGCTGCGACTTGAAGCATGCCCACAAATTGCACTGTGCCGACGGGGTCGATTTCGGCAATCCAGCGGTGACCCCGGTCGGACCGGCGTGCGCGATCTGCCCACGCATCGACTGCTGGGACCGCGCCACGCCACCGGCCGGGCGGATGCTGGCGATCGACACATCCCGCAAAACGATCTCGCCCTACCCGTTCGTCACCGGGTGAGCCCTTTGCTTTTGCGGGCCGAGCTTGGCAAAGGCGGCAGCCATGACGACTGATAAGAAAAAGTTGCCCGCCGTCGCTGAGATTGAGCAAGCACCCTCATTGGAGGTTCTGGAATCTTTGCGTGTTTCAACTTTGGGAAAGCAGGGTTCAGTTACGACGTTGCTAAAGACCTTGGGCGCCATGTCAGAGGAAGAGCGAAAGACCCAAGGGCCCCTTATCCAAGCAATCCGGATAACAGTTACGGAAGCACTGAGCTCGCGAAAAGCCGAGCTTGAACAAATGGATTTGGACCGGCGGCTGGCGACCGAGCGGGTCGATTTGTCGCTACCCGCGCCCGAAGCCTTTCGCGGCTCGGTCCACCCGGTGAGCCAGGTGATGGATGAGCTGGCGGAGATTTTTGCCGACCTTGGCTTTGCCGTCGCCGAAGGGCCCGAGATCGAGGACGACTGGCACAATTTCACTGCGCTCAACATTCCCGAAACCCACCCGGCACGGGCGATGCACGATACGTTCTACGTCGCCGGAGAGGGCGAGCCGATGGTGCTTCGCACGCACACCTCGCCGGTTCAGATCCGCACGATGATGAACCAGCAGCCGCCGATCCGGATCATTGCGCCGGGGCGGGTCTATCGCAGCGACAGCGATTCGACCCACACCCCGATGTTCCACCAGATCGAGGGGCTGGTGATCGACAAGAATATCCACATGGGTCACCTCAAATGGACGCTCGAGACTTTCTTGAAAGCGTTTTTCGAGCGCGACGATATCGTACTTCGCCTTCGCCCAAGCTACTTCCCGTTCACCGAGCCGTCGGCCGAAGTCGATGTGGGCTGGTCGATCGAAAAAGGGCGCCGCGTGGTCGGCGGATCGGAAGGATGGATGGAAGTGCTGGGCAGCGGCATGGTCCACCCGCGGGTGATCGCGGCGTGCGGCCTCGATCCCGACGAATGGCAGGGCTTCGCTTTCGGCACCGGAGTAGATCGGCTGGCGATGCTCAAATATGGCATGGACGATCTGCGCGCCTTCTTTGATGGCGATTTGCGCTGGATGAAGCATTACGGCTTTAGCTTCCTCGACGTCCCCACATTGAGCGGGGGGGTCGGGGTATGAAGTTCACCCTTTCGTGGCTTAAAGAGCATCTCGATACCGACGCCGATGCGGAAACCGTGGCTGAGACGCTGACCCGGATCGGGCTGGAAGTCGAAAGCGTCGACAATCCGGCGGCAGCGCTGAAGCCGTTCATAATTGCCAAGGTGCTGACCGCGACAAGCCATCCGCAGGCCGACAAGTTGCAGGTGCTGAGCGTCGATACCGGGAACGGCCCACCGCTGCAGGTAGTGTGCGGCGCGCCCAATGCGCGGGCCGGGCTGGTCGGGGTGTTCGGCGGGCCGGGGACATATGTTCCGGGGAGCGATTTCACTTTGAAGCTGGCGTCGATCCGCGGGGTCGAATCGAACGGCATGATGTGTTCGGCGCGCGAGCTGCAGCTGGGCGAGGATCATGACGGGATCATCGAGCTTGCCGCCGATGCACCGATCGGCACGAGTTTCGCCGATTTCGCCGGGCTCGACGATTCCGTGTTCGACGTCGCGATTACCCCCAACCGCCAGGATTGCATGGGGGTGCGCGGAATTGCGCGCGACCTGGCAGCGGCGGGTATGGGAACGCTCCGCCCGCTCGTCGACGTCTATCGCCAGCAAAGCCTGGAATCGGTTGAGGGCGACGGCCCGCCACCGCAGGTCCGCACCGACGACCGCGAAGGCTGCCCGGCGTTATACTCGCAAGGCGTCAGCGGTCTAGGCAATGGCGAGTCGCCGAACTGGCTCAAGAGCAAGTTGAAGGCGATCGGGCAGAAACCGATCTCGATATTGGTCGATATCACCAACTTCCTGACCGTCGATCTCGGTCGGCCGCTGCATGTCTATGACCGGGCCAAACTTGTCGGCGACTTGGTGGCACGCAAGGCGCGGCCTGGCGAAAGCGTGGTCGCGCTCAACGGCAAGAGCTACGCGCTCGATCCGACGATGACGGTGATCGCCGACGATGCCCAGGTCCATGACATCGGCGGGATCATGGGCGGCGAGGATAGCAGTGTGTCGGCGGCGACCACCGACATCATCATCGAATGCGCCTATTTCGATCCGGAGCGAATTGCTCGGACCGGGCAGAAGTTGCTGCTGACCAGCGATGCCCGCCAGCGGTTCGAGCGCGGGGTCGATCCGGCGTTTCTCGACGATGGACTGGCAATCGCCACGCGGCTGGTGCTCGAGCATTGCGGTGGAACGCCGAGCCCGGTGGTGCGATCGGGTGAGCCGCCGGTCGCCGAGCGGCGGGTGGCGTTCGATCCGGCGCGAGCGCAATCGCTTGGCGGGATCGACGTTCCCGAGGCCGAGCAAGTGGCGATCCTCGAGCAGCTCGGGTTCCGGATCGACGGCGGTGAAGCGGTGGTGCCGAGCTGGCGCCGCGATATCGACGGAACCGCCGACCTGGTCGAGGACGTGGTGCGGATCATCGGCTATGACAACATCCCCTCGACCGCGCTGCCGCGGGCCGAGGGCGTGGCCAGGGCGACCGCGACGCGGGGGCAATCGATCGAGCGCAAGCTCCGCCGCGCGGCGGCGGCGCGGGGGCTCGACGAGGCGATCAACTGGAGCTTCATTGGCGAGAGCGAGGCCGAGCTGTTCGGCGGGGCGGCGCATGTCCTGGCCAACCCGATCAGCGAGGAAATGAAGCATATGCGGCCGTCGCTGATCCCGGGACTAGTCGCCGCGGCCCGGCGCAACGCGGTTCGCAATGCGAGCATCATATGCCTGTTCGAAATCGGGCGGCGATATCTCGCCGATGGCGAGAAGCCGACGGTCGGGTTAGTACTTGCCGGAGAGCGCCAGGCGAGGGGGTGGAAGTCGGGGAAAGCCAAAGGGTTCGATGCATATGATGCCAAGGCCGAGGTGCTGGCATTGCTCGAAGCGGTCAGTGCACCGGTTTCCAACTTGCAGTTGACGATGGATGCCGGGCCGACCTGGCATCCTGGGCGATCGGCCAAATTAAGCCTTGGGAACAAGGTGTTGGCGGCGTTCGGCGAACTTCATCCGCGGATTGCAAAGGCGCTCGATGCACCCCCCGGAATCGTCGCCGCCGAGATTTACCTCGAGATGATCCCGGCGCCGCGAAGCCAGGATCGGGCGCGTTCCGCCTTCGCTCCTCCGGCATTGCAGGCATTGACCCGCGACTTCGCCTTCACCGTCCCCGCCGATCTAGCCGCCGATGCCTTGGTGCGCGCGGTGAAGGGGGCGGACAAGGCGCTGATTACCGATGCGCGGGTGTTTGATCGCTACGAAGGCGAGGCCGGATTGAGCCTGGCAGTCGAAGTCACTTTGCAGCCTACGGACAAGAGCCTGACCGATGGCGAGATTGGCGAGGTTTCGTCCAAAATCGTCGCCGCGGCGGCGAAATTAGGGGCCAATCTCAGGAATTAAGCGCGTTGATGGCGGCGTGGACTCGCGCTTCGACCTCGTCGCGTTTGAGCCCCGGCGGGATGATCTCGCCAACCTTGAAGTGGATCGTGCCCGAACGCTTGGGCCCCTTGCGCGGCCATAAAGTGCCGCTGTCCTGCGCGATCGGGACGACCGGAAGCCCGAGGGCGCGGTAGAGACCGGCGAAGCCTGGCTGGAGCGGCGGCGCTTCGCCCGGCGCGACCCTTGTGCCTTCGGGGAAAATGATCACCGGGCGGCCACCGGCAATCGCTGCCTTGGCCGCGACCATCATGTTGCGAAGCGCGCCGGCGCCGGCGTTGCGATCGACCGGGATCACCCCGTAGCGAAGCGTCACCCAGCCGAACAACGGGATGACGGTCAGCTCGCGCTTCATCACCACCACCGGCGTTCCGGCGAAACGCAACGTATCGACCGCCTCGACCATCGCCTGATGCTTGACCGCGATGAGGTAGGGCCCGGGCGGGATTTCGCCGTCCCATTCAAAGCGGATTCCAAGGACATGTCCGACCAGCCAATAATGATAGGCCGACCAGGCGTGGACTTGCCGCCGCACGGGACCATTGCCGAACGGCGAGACGATGATCACGCTGAGCACGTAATAAAGCGTGCCCAGGTAGAATAGGGAGGCGAACAGGATCGAACGGAGCGTGGCCATCAGATGTCGAGCCAGACCGCCATCCGGCGCAGGATGTATTTATTATATTCGGTGAACAGGGTCATGAAATTGGGATCGCTCTTGACCGCGTCGGGGATAATGACCGCCGTGCCGCTTACCTGCCGGTCGAACTCGAAGGCGGCTCGTCGCATATGCCAGTCGCTGGTGATCAGTCGTGCGGATTTATAGCCATGTTTGTCCAGCCAGCGCCGCGATTCCTCGGCATTCGAGCGCGTATCGACCGATTCCGACCCGAGATCGACGCAGCAATCGACCAGTTTGCGAAATCCGTGGAGTCGGCGGACGAGATCGTCCTTCGTCACCAAGGGATCGGCCCCCGCAACCAGCAGGCGCTTGCCGCCGCCTTTGCCGAGCACATCGACCGCATGTTCGATCCGCCCGGTGCCGCCGGTAATGGCGATGATCGCGTCAGTTTTCGGAGTACCGGCCGGGGCGGGATTGGCGAGGGTCACGCCAAACAACAGGAAGCCGAGTGCGTAGACGATCAGCAGGAGCGAGCCGAAGCGGAGGATCACAGATTGGACCTCAAGGCTTTCATCACCGCCACCCGGGCGACGATGGTGGCAAGCACGGTCCCGACCAGCGGAAGCGAGGCGAGCAACAGCACGTCGCGAGCACCGAGCAATGGTCCGCCGGCAAGGTCGGCAAGCCAGGACGAGCCGCCGCCAGCGATCAGCAGCAGGACGATACCGGCAAGCGCCGCGCCGACGGTTCCGCCGGTCAGCGCGTCAAGCGCGATCTTGCGCTGGAACAGGCGGGCGACCTGATCGTCGGTCGCGCCGATGCCGTGGAGCACGTCGATCGTCGAGCGATGGGTGTCGAGCGTCCCCCGGGCGGCGAGCACCACCGCGGCGGCGGTGGCGAGCGCGATCAGCAGGACGAGGATCAGCGACAGCCAGCTCAAGGCACGGACCGCGCGAAGCACCGGGCCGAGCGATTCCTGGTGGGCGACGAAGCGCGCGCCGGGGACGGCTTGTTCGACCCGCCGGGCGATGTCGGCGACCTTGGCGTCGGGCGCAAGATCGACATCGATCATCGCCGGGAGCGGGAGATCGGCGGTGGCGCCGGTGGGGCCGAGCCAGCGTTCGAGAATATCGCGCATGTCCTGCTCGCTGACCGGGCGGACTGACGTCACTCCGGGTGAGGTGGCAAGGATTTGGGTGACGGCGACGGCCTTCGATGCGCCATCGGCGATCTCGACCGAATATCGGTTCTCGACTCCGGCAGCGACCACGCGCGCCGAATTGAGCAAGGCGAGCCCCGCAGCGCCGATCACCACCATGACGAACATCATGATTGCAATTACGTACGGAGTCGGCCCCTGGAGGCGTCCGCCGGGGATCAGGCGGCGTTCGGCGGGGGTTGCGGCGATCATCCCGAGCATCAGGCGCCACCCTCCGCACTTCGCGGCGGATTCCTGAGCGAGCCGGTCGGATCGACCATCGCGCCATTGTCGAGCCGAAGCATGTCGGCCCCCGGAGTGGCGGCGATCAGCGACAGATCGTGGGTGGCGATGATGATCGTGGTGCCGAGCCGGTTGAGCGCGGTCAGCAAATGCAGGATCCGCCCCGCCATTTCGGAATCGACGTTGCCGGTCGGCTCATCGGCGACGAGCAATTCCGGGCGGGCGATGACGGCGCGGGCGATGGCGAGGCGTTGCTGCTCGCCGCCCGAGAGCGTTGGCGGGCGTGCGCTGGCGCGATCGGCGAGCCCGACCCAGGCCAGCATCTCGCGCACCGGACCCTCGACCTCGGCGCCATCATTGCCGGCGATGCGCAGCGGAAGCGCGACATTGTCGAACGCGGTCAAATGCCGGATCAGCCGGAAGTCCTGGTAAATCACCCCGATCCGCCGGCGAAAACTCGGCATTGCCTCGCGCGGCAAATCGCCAAGTTCTTCATCGAACAAGCGAATCCGGCCGCG
>JBBRTO010000059.1:0-12674 GCA_038244345.1 Sphingomonadales bacterium
ATGACCAACCGCCTCAAGGTACTTCGCGCAATGCGCGACTGGAGCCAGCAGGACCTGGCCGAGCGGCTCGCGGTGTCGCGCCAGAGCGTCAACGCCATCGAGACCGGGAAATATGACCCGTCGTTGCCGCTCGCGTTCCGAATTGCCGAACTGTTCGAGCTTCCGATCGAGGATATTTTCACCTCCCCCACGAAAGGCTGACACCATGACCCGATTGCTCTTCGCCGCGGCGCTCGCCGCAATCGCTACCCCCGTGCCAGCGCTAGCCAAGACGACGCCGCTTGCCGCCCGCTCGCCCGCCCACGCACCCGCCGAAGTGCGGATGGACCATATCTCGATCGTCAAATCGGGGAGTGGCCCGGCGGTGGTGTTCATCCCCGGCCTGGCCAGTCCGCGCCAGTCGTGGGACCGGGTCATTTCCGGGCTGCCCGCGAACCACACCCTCTATCTGGTGCAGGTCAACGGCTTTGGCGGCGACGCGCCAGGGGCCAACCTCAAGCCGGGCATGCTCGACGGGATCGTTGCCGACCTCAGCGCCTATCTGCTGCGGGAGAAAGTCGGGTCGGTGCGGCTGGTCGGCCATTCGATGGGCGGGCTTGTCGGGATGATGTTCGTCCGCGCCCACCCCGGGCAGGTCGAGCGGCTGATGATCGTCGATGCCCTGCCCTACTTCCCGGCACTGATGGCGCGCGGCGGGGTCGAGCTAACTCCGGCACAGGTCGAGCCGATCGCCAAGACGATGCGCGATACGGTCGCCGCTCGCTATGGCAAGCCGATCGATCCGGCGGCAATCAAAAGCGGTGTCGATGGACTGGCGGTCAAGCCCGAGAGCCAGGCGCAGATGGCCAAGTGGGCAGTCGGTGCCGATCCGCGAGTCACCGGCGAGGCGCTGTATGAGGACATGTCGACCGACCTTCGCCCGTGGCTGGCCGCGATGGCGCTTCCGATTACGGTAATCACGCCGTGGTCGTCGGCCGGGTTCAGCAAGCAGCAGACGATGGCGTTCTATGGCCGCCAATATGCCGCCGCGCCCAACGTCGCTTATGTCGATATTGCCGATTCCGGACATTTCGTCATGCTCGACCAACCCGCCGCCTTCCGCGCCGCGTTGGATACTTTCCTGAAGCGCTGAACGGCGCCGCGGCTTGTTCACTTTCCTTAGAGAATTCATTCGCTAAGATAGCGGCGAGCTAGTGCGTACCAGGGGCGCGTGATGGACATGATAGGCAGTGCGCCGGTCGCGCAGGAACGCGCGGTGCGCTTTACCGGCAGCTGGCGTGAATATCTGCCGATCGCCGCGACCAACGTGCTGCTGATCATCGTCACGCTCGGCGTCTATCGTTTCTGGGCCGCGGCCCGCCAGCGCCGCTATCTGTGGAGCCGGACCGAAGTGATCGGCGACCGGCTCGAGTGGAGCGGCACGGGCAAGGAGATGTTCATCGGCTTCCTGATCGTCACCGCTTTCCTGTTGCCGTTCTTCCTGTTCTTCCAATTTTTGTTTCCGGCGATGGTTGCTCGCGGCAAGGAAGGCGCGGCAGCCGGAATCCTGCTCCTGTTCGAAGTGGTGTTGCTCTACCTCGGCGGAGTCGCGCGCTTCCGGGCGCTTCGCTATCGCCTGTCACGCACCTGGTGGCGCGGGATTCGCGGCGGCAGCGACGAGCCGGGCTGGAATTATGGGGGCGAATATATCGGGCGCGTGGCGCTTGCCTCGATAACGATGTGGATCGCCTGGCCGTGGATGGCGACGGCCCTGTTCCGCAGCCGCTGGAACCAGATGAGCTTCGGCTCGCTGCCGTTCCGCTCGACCGTGACCGCCGACGGGCTCGGACGGCGATGGGCGGCGGTGTATCTGGTGCCGATCGCGGCGTTAATCCTGGCCATCGTCCTGGCGGCGGTGACCGGCTTTGGCGCGGCTGCGGCGGGCACCAAGGCCAGCCCGACACTGGCTGCGATCCTCGTCGGCCTGTTCGTGGGGGTCTATCTGATCATCCCGCTGATGACCCTTCACTGGTACGCCAAATATTATCGCAAGGCCGCCGAGACGATGAGCCTTGGTGATCTCGACTTCGGATTCGACGCGACCACCGGCGATTGGCTCAAATTGTTCCTCGGCAACCTCGTGCTGGCGGTGGTCACGCTCGGCCTCGGATTATCCTATTGGGGCTATCGCAACTGGGCGTTCATGGTTCGCCACATGCATCTCTTTGGCGAAATCGACGTCACCGCGCTCGCCCAGTCGACGACCCACGCCCCGGGCGAGGCCGAGGGATTCGCCGATGCCTTCGACATTGGCGCGATCTAGGCCGCAAAAATTGGCGCGCGCGATCCTCTACAACGGCGTCAACGCCGAGCGGTACCCGGTCGAGGTCGGACTCGCCGGCGAGGACATGATCCGGGTCACCCCCGAAGGCGACGCTCCGGTCGATGTCCCGCTCGACGAGCTGGCCATCGCCGACGAGGACAAGGTGCAACTGATCGTCTCGCGCCGCTTCGTGCCGGGCTGGCGGTTGATCCTCGACCAGCCGGTCGACCCGGACCTTCGCGCCCGCCTTCCCCACCCCCCGCGCTACGGGGGGTGGATCGACCGCTTCGGCCTCGTCAAGGCAACCGCTGCTCTATCCGTCATCGCCGGCGCAGTGCTGGTTATCGGCCATGTCGCGCCGCGCTGGATCGCGCCGTTCGTCCCGCCATCGTGGGAGCGCAATATCGGCGATGCCATCGTCGGCGATTTCGGCGAGCTTCGCTGCCGCTCACCCCAGGGAGACGCCGCACTCAACGCGCTGGTCGAACGGCTCGATCCGGGCGCCACTCGTCCGGGCCCACGGCAGATCAGGATCGCCGCGCTTCACGTCGACATCTTCAATGCCGCCGCGATCCCGGGGGCGCACATCATCGTCTTCAAGGGCGCGATCGACGAGACCCCCAACCCCGATGCGATGGCGGGCATATTGGCGCATGAGATCGCCCACGTCCGCCGTCGCCATGTCACCGAGGCACTGGTGCGCGAGCTTGGTATCGGGGCGCTGATCCGCACCTTCGCCGGAGGCATCGGTGCCAATGCCGAGCAGGTCGTCGGCCTGAGCTTCACCCGCGCCAATGAGGCGCAGGCCGACGCCGACGCCATCGCTACGCTTCGCCGCGCCGGGATCGACCCGCGCCCGACCGCGGCGCTGTTTGACCGATTGTCGAACAAGGAAGGCGGCGATACGCGTCCCGCGCTGCAATTCCTCGAGAGCCATCCAGGAAGCGAGAGCCGCGCCGGCAATTTCGCTCGCTCGTTCGATCCCGAGGCGAGCTATCGTCCGGCGCTCGATCCGGCGGGGATGAAAGCGTTGATAAGCGCATGCGACACGCCCAAACGAGCGCCGGGCAAGCACTAACCCCTGTTCCACCGTCGCGGTTTGCGCCAAGAGCGGCGCCATGATCGAGATTCCCCTGCCCGACCCCGCGCCTTTGGCCTATTTCGACCCCGGCGACGGGCGCAAGATTGCCTATCGCAAGCGCCTCGCTGATCCCGAAGTCAGCGGCCCGACCCTGCTGTTCCTGCCCGGCTATAGCTCCGACATGGAAGGCACCAAGGCGGTCGAGATCGATCGCTTCGCGGCAGTCGCGGGGCTTTGCTATCTGCGGTTTGATTATTCCGGGACCGGATCGTCGGGCGGCGACTTTGCCGAGGGGACGCTCGACCGCTGGCTCGAAGAAATCCTGAGCGTGATCGACTTCTTGATCGACGGCAAGGTGATGCTGATCGGATCGTCGATGGGCGGCTGGCTCGCGCTTCAAGCGGCCCTCAAGCGGCCCGACCGGATCGCGGGAATAATCGGCATCGCGGCCGCACCCGACTTTACCGACTGGGGTTATACGCCCGAGGAACGGCAATCCTTGATCGACACCGCGAGGATCGAGAAAGCCGACCCCGCCGGCGGGCCGCCGATGGTTACTCATGCGCGGTTCGTCGCGTCGGGGACCGCATTTCGGATGCTTCACAACCCGATCGCGATCGACTGCCCGGTGCGGCTGATCCACGGTGACAAGGATGAGGAGGTGCCGGTCGGGGTGCCGTTCAAGCTGCTCGATTCGATCCATTCAGGCGATGTCCAGCTAACCCTCATCAAATGGGGCAAGCACCGCCTGTCGGAGCCGCACGAGATTGAAGCGATCCTCCGAACGATCGCGATCCTAGCCGAGAGATTGTCATGATCCCGATCCTGATTGCCGCAACGATTGCCGCCGCCGACGCCCCAGCCGCCTGCCCCACCGACGCAACCAGCCAGGCGATCCTGTGCCGCGCCGTCGCCGCCGAGCAATCGGGCAAGTTCGCCGACGCCGCAACCGGGTTCGAGGGCGCTGCTGGTCAGGCCAAGCCGGGCGACCCCGCCGCCGATCGGATGCTGGCCGCGGCGGGCAATATGTGGATTGCGGCGGGCGAGCCGGGCAAGGCCGCGCTTGCGCTTGATCGCGCGCTGACCGGATCGGGCCTGCTCGCCGACCAGCGTGGGCTGGCATTGCTCGACCGTGCCCGCGCCGCCGAAGCGCAAGGCGACCTCAAGACCGCACGCGCCAAGCTCAACCTCGCGATTCCCTCGGTCGGGGAAGATCCGTTTGTATGGTATTTCGATGCCGCACTGGCGATCCGCGAAGATGATCCGGCGACGGCGAAAGTGGCGATCAACCGCGCTCTGGCGATGATCCCGAGCGATCCCACGATCCTGTTCGAAGCGGGGCATGTCTATCAAGCCGCCGGCGAGGACGCCAAGGCGCGCGACTACTGGACCCGCGCTGCGGCAGCTGACCCCAAGGGCCCGAGCGGCAACGCAGCGCGCCGAGCGCTTGGCATGATCGACGTCCCGCTCACCGTCACCAACCAGGTCGCGGCGCGACCCGATGGCGACGGCGAAGGGCCCGGGCATCGCTAGAGCTCGGGGCTAGGCGCTAGCCAGCGACGTCATAGTCGACCGAGGTTACCACCCGCACCTTCTGGAACGGCGAGTCGGTCGCGCTAGATTCCTCACCGTCGGCGCCATCGCGCTGCCCGACCGAAAAATAGCCCTGACTGGCGGTGCGAATCTGGCCTACGTGCGCGCCGCTGTCGCGCGCGAATTGCTCGGCGCTGGCGCGGGCGCGCTTGGTCGCCTCGGCGATCATCTCGGGCTTGAGCTGGTTCAACCGAGTGAAGTTATAGCTCAGGCTGCTGCCATCGAGCTCGACCCCGGCACGAAGCAAGGCGGGAAGCTGCTCATGCGCGACACGCGTCTTCATCACGTCGCGAGTGCGCAATTCAACCGAGCGCGATACGGTGACCCGCGTTTCGCTTGGCTTGCCGTCGTCATGATCGACATGGGTGCGATTGAAGCTGACTCCGCTGTCGCTGATTTCAGCCGGCTTGAACCCGGCGGCGGTGAAGAAGCGGCGAACCGCGGCACTTTGCTGCTCGACCCGGCTATTGACCGAGTCGAGTTCGGGGCCTTCCTGCGAGAAACTGATCGTCCAGGTGGCGAGATCGGCGGTGACGTCGCGTTCGGACACGCCGCGTACCGAGATTGAGCGTTCGGCGCTTTTTGCGCGCCGTAGCCCGTCGCCGAGCACATAGCCGCTGGCGATCAACGCAGCCGAAAACATCCCCACCGCGCCAAGCAATATGGCGCGATTGCCTTGAATCATGGGTGTCATGGAACCACACTCTCGGTTCGTCGTCTCAAAAGGACGGCCACCGGGCGTGATTGCCGGTCTCGAACCGTCGACGAACCGTGCATATATAGCGACGAACGGAGTTAAAGCGAAGTGAAATTCCTCCATTCCATGCTTCGGGTGTCGGATCCCGAGACCAGTGTTGCATTTTTCCAACTGCTCGGGCTCGAGGAGCGCCGCCGCCGCGAGGCTCCGGCGGGAAAGTTCACGCTGATCTTCCTCGGCGTTGCGGGCGACGATGCCGAAGTCGAGCTGACCTATAACTGGGGCGAGGAGGGTTATGCTGGCGGCCGCAACTTCGGTCACCTCGCCTTCCTGGTCGACGATATTTACGCGACGTGCCAGCGGCTCGCGGACGCGGGCATCACGATCAATCGCCCGCCGCGCGACGGGCATATGGCGTTCGTCCGAAGCCCCGATTCGATCTCGATCGAATTGTTGCAGAAAGGCGAGCCCTTGCCGCCCGCCGAGCCATGGGCGTCGATGACCAACGTGGGGGAATGGTGATGATGATGGTCGAGGTCGTGCCGGTCCCCGCATTGAGCGATAATTACATCTGGATGTTTTGCGATCCGGCGAGCGGCAGCGTGGCGGTGGTCGATCCGGGACAGGACGCACCCGCCCTGGCCGCGGCACAGCAGCGCGACTGGACGATCGATCATATCCTCAACACTCATTGGCACCCCGATCACACCGGCGGCAATACCGGGATCAAGGTCGCGACCGGCGCGACCATCACCGCCCCCGCCGAGGCCGAGAAAGTCAGCACGGTCGATCGCGTCGTCGCCGAGGGCGATCAGGTGACGGTCGGCGATCTCGAGGCGGTGGTGTGGGACATCCCTGCCCACACCGCGGGCCACATCGCTTTCTATTTCGCGGCTGCCAAGATGATCTTCGTCGGCGATACCTTGTTCGCGATGGGGTGCGGCCGGTTGTTCGAAGGGAATGCCGAGCAGATGTTCGCCAACATGCAGCGATTCGCCGCTCTGCCCGACGACGTGATGATTTATTGCGGGCACGAATATACACTCGCCAACGCGCGCTTCGCGAAGCACGTTGATCCGGACAATGCGGCGGTTTCCAAAAGACTGTTTGACGTAGAGGCGATGCGGGGGCGGGGCGAGGTCACCTTGCCGACCAGCATCGGCGAAGAGCGGACCACCAACCCGTTCATGCGCGCCGCCGACAGTGCCGACCTGGCGCGGCTTCGGACGATGAAAGACAGCTTCGGTTAATCTAGTACCGCGCTTGATAATTTCCTGGGAGATTTTGACATGAAAACCCTGATGCTCGCCGCCGCCGCCGTAACCATGCTCACGGCCTGCGAAACCACTGACCGGCAACCGCCGCAACGCAGCGCAAGCCAGCAGCAAAGCTATGACAAATTGCTCGCCGGCAAGGTCCCCGGAAAGGCCGAAAGCTGCCTGCCGTTGCAGCGGTCGAACGACATGACGGTGATCGACGACAACACCATTTTGTATCGCGACGGCCGCACGACCTACGTCAACAAACCGCTCGGCGGATGCAACAACCTGGGCAACGGAAGCTATGCGCTGGTGACTCAGAGCACCGGCTCGCAATTGTGCCGCGGCGACATCGCTCAGGTCAGGGACATGACCAGTGGCGTAACAGTAGGCAGCTGCGCCCTCGGCGACTTCGTCCCCTACCGCCCCGCGAGCTAAGGTCTAAATCTGTTTGTTGTCGGCCTGATTCACGCTTCGGCCAGAAGCGGCCGAAACGATCAGGACCTACTTCTTGTACAGCGCATCCAGCCGCTCGCCATAAGCGGCGCGGATGACGTGGCGGCGGATCTTGAGAGACGGCGTCATCTGCTCATTGTCGACCGAGAACGGCTCGTCGGCGAGGATGAAGCGGCGGACCTTTTCGACCACGCTCAAATCCTTGTTCACCCGGTCGACCGCCGCCGACAGCCGCGCTGCAAGATCGGGCGCATCGGCAAACTCGGCCTCGGGCACGACTAGCCCGACAAGGTAGGGATGACGGTCGCCATGAACCATCGCCTGGGCGATTTCGGGCTGGAGGGTGAGCATCCCCTCGACCCGCTGCGGTGAGACATTGTCGCCCTTGTCGTTGATGATCAGATCCTTCTTGCGGTCGGTGATGACGATCCGCCCCTTGCCGTCGAGATGCCCGACATCGCCGGTCGTCAGCCACGTGCCGGTCCCGTCGCCCGGGTCGTGAAGCACCCGCGCGGTCTCCTCTGGATTGCGCCAGTAACCGTGCATCACCTGCTCGCCGCGGACCATGAGCTCGCCGTCCTCGGCGATCCGCAACTCGGTGCCCCGCATCGGCGGGCCGACCGTATCCATCCGGATCCCCCCGCGCCGCCGGTTGCAGCTAATCACTGGTCCAGCCTCGGTCTGGCCATAGCCCTGGAGCACGGTCAGCCCCATCGCCTGGAAGAACAGCCCGACCTCTGGATTGAGCGGCGCACCGCCCGACACCATCGCCTTGATCCGCCCGCCGAACTTGCGCCCGACCTTGCGCCGAAGCGTGAGCGACAGGATTCCGTCCATCGGCCAATCCCACGGCACCGACTTACCCGCCGCGCGCTTGTTCTCGATGTTCATCGCCCGGCCCATCAGATAGGCCGGAAGCCCGCCATCCTTGTCGACCTGCTTGATGATCTTGGCGCGGAGCATCTCGAACAGGCGCGGTACCACGACCATCAGCGTCGGCTTCACCTCCTCGATATTGGCGGCGAGCTTCTCGAGGCTTTCGGCATAATAAATCTGTCCGCCGAGCCCGATCGGGAAATGCTGCCCGCCGCTATGTTCGTAGGCGTGGCTGGCGGGGAGGAACGACAGGAACACTTCATCGTCCCACCCGAAATCATTGGCGATGATGTCGATGCAGCCTTCGACATTGTGGAGGATCATGCCGTGATGCTGGCACACGCCGCGCGGGGCTCCGCCGGTCCCGCTGGTGTAGATCAGGCAGGCGAGGTCGTCGCGCCCGGTGGTCGCCATCGCCGTCTCCAGCGTCGCGACATCGGCGGGGCCGTCGACCAGATCCCGCCAGGCGTGGAATTGAGCGACATCCGGCGATTGGCCGGTGATGATCTCGTCGATCGAAATGACATGGTTGCAGCTCGAGGCGAACAGCACGGCAGGGATCAGCGGCTTGGCCAGTTTCTGGGTCGAGACGATCACCGCGCGCGCCTCGCTATTGTTGAGGATATGCTGGTGGTCGCGCGTGGTGTTGGTGATGTAGGTCGGCACGGTGACGCAGCCCGCGGCCATGATCGCCAAATCGGCGATCAGCCATTCGGGGCGATTTTCCGCGACCAGCATGACCCGGTCGCCGGGCTTCATCCCGAGCCGCTTGAGCCCGTCCGAAAGCGCCGCGACCTGGCGAGCGGTTTCCGACCAACTGATCGATTTCCACGCGCCGGATGACTTGGACCACAGGAACGGCGAATCGCGTTTTTCGCGCGCGCGGGTGAGGAACATCGTCACCAGATTGGGAAAATGTTCGAGCTGCTGATCCAAAATCCTCTCCCCGCCGCCAATCTTCGCCGGCTACCCCGGTCTCCTGATAGCGGTTTAGCCGAAACGGCGGCAATCGCCAGCGCGACGGTGCGTCTCCGTGGACGCTCCGCTTAAGCTGCGATAGGCAGCGCGGATGTCGATTGTCACCCGCCTTGTCCTGCTTGCCTCGCTCGCGCTGACGTCCTGCGCCACTCCAGCGTCAACCCCGGTCATGCCCGCCAGCCACGTCGCCGAGGCGACCCAGCCGTTCGTGATCGCCGCCAATCCGCTCGCCGCCCAGGCCGGGATCGAGGTGCTCGAGCGCGGTGGCAGCGCGGTCGATGCAGCGGTCGCGGTGCAGGCGATGCTGTCATTGGTCGAACCCCAATCGAGCGGGGTCGGTGGCGGTGCGTTCATGAATTATTACGACAGCACGTCGCGCAAGATCACGATTTATGATGGGCGGGAAACGGCGCCAGCGCAGGCCAGCCCGGCGATGTTCCTCGACTCTGCGGCCCTGCCATTGCCCTTCGCCGATGCGGTGTTGAGCGGGCGATCGACCGGGGTCCCGGGCGCGGTCGCGATGCTCGGGCTGGCGCAGCGCGAGCATGGCCGGTTGGCGTGGAGCAGCCTGTTCGGATCGGCGATGCGCACCGCCGAAGCGGGGTTCATCGTCAGCCCGCGCCTCGCCCGGCTGATCGCCGGGGATTATGCCGAGAACAAGGCGCCTGACGTGGTGGCTTATTTCGCGCGACCCGGCGGCGGGCGGATGCAGGCTGGCGATCGGTTGAAGAACCCGGCTTATGCCGCCTTCCTCAAGCGGCTCGCGGCGCGCGGGCCGGCGGCAATATATGGCGGCGAGACCGGCGCGCGGATTGTCGCCAGGACCCGTGCCGGGCCGCTCGGCGGGTCGATGACCATGGCCGACCTTGTCGCGTACCGCCCGGTCAAGCGCGAGCCTTTGTGCCGCGCGTATCGCATCTACATCGTCTGCGCACCGCCACCCCCGTCGAGCGGGGTGGCGACGCTGCAATTGCTTGGGTTGCTCGAGCGGACCGACATCGCCAGCCGCGAGCCGGGCGATCCGCGCGCCTGGTTCCTGTTCGCCGAGGCGAGCCGGCTGATGTATGCCGACCGCGACCAATATGTCGGCGATCCGGCGTTTGTCGGGGTCAATATCGCGGGATTGCTCGATGCGGGATATCTCGATCAGCGGGCGCGGCTGATCGGGCATGAGGCGGGACCGCCGCCAGTCGCTGGAAGCCCGCCGAACGTCCCTGCGCTGGCCCCCGACAAGACCCGCGAGCCGGCCGGGACATCGCACTTCATCATCCGCGACCGCGCCGGCAATGTCGTGTCGATGACGACCACGGTCGAAAGCATCTTCGGCAGCGGGCGGATGGTCGACGGTTTTTTTCTCAACAACCAGATGACAGATTTCTCGTTCAGCCCAACCGATGCTCAGGGGCTACCCGTAACCAATGCCGTCGCGCCCGGAAAACGCCCGCGCTCGTCGATGACGCCGCTGATCCTGCTCGATGCCCAAGGAAATTTCGCCGGGGCGATCGGATCGGCCGGCGGTTCTGCGATCCTCGCTTACGTCGGCAAGTCATTGGTCGCCGCGATCGATTGGGGCCTGCCGATGCAGGCCGCAATCGCCGCGCCGAACCTTGTCGCACGGGGCAAGAATTTCAGTGGCGAAGTGACCAAATTCTCGCCCGCGATCCTCGCCGAACTGGCCGCGCGCGGAATCGATCTCAAACCCGGACAAGGCGAGGATTCGGGGGTTCAGGGCGTGTTGATCCGCGATGGCCGGATCGACGGCGGCTTTGACCCGCGCCGCGAAGGCGTCGTGCTGACTTTGCCCTAGAGGCGCTCGGTCCCGACCGCGTCGGAGATGCTGGGAATGCCGTCCCGCCCCAAGATATCGGCGAGCCCGCGTGCGATCCGCCGGGCAAGGCCGGGACCGTGATAGACAAGCGCCGAATAAAGCTGGACGAGGCTGGCCCCCGCCCGGATCCGCGCCCACGCATCCTCGGCCGAGGAGATCCCCCCGGCGGCGATTAGCGGCAGCGATTCGCCCGAAGCGGCGCGGAACCGGCGCAGCTGGTCGAGCGCGAGCGGCGCCAACGGCGCGCCGGACAATCCGCCCAGCTCACCTAAATATCGGGATTTCAACGGCGGCCGCGACAGGGTGGTGTTGGCGACGATCAGCGCGTCGATCCCGCTGTCGAGCGCGGCGCGGACGATCCGGTCGTGGTCGCCGGGTTCGAGATCGGGCGCGACCTTGAGGAAGATCGGTACGCCCTCGACCCGCGCCTCGCCGACCGCCGCGAGCAGTTCGACCAGTTCGCCGCCGGCCTGCAAATCGCGAAGCCCCGGCGTGTTGGGCGAGGAGATGTTGACCGTCAGATAGTCAGCCAGTGGCGCCATCGCACGGACTCCGGCGGCATAATCGGCGATTCGGTCGGTGCTGTCCTTGTTGGCGCCGATGTTGACCCCGACCACGCCGCGCGATCGGTCGCGCCCTGCCAGCCGCTGCGCCGCCGCCGCCTGCCCGCGGTTATTGAACCCCAGGCGGTTGATCACCGCTTCATCCTCGGTCATCCGGAACAGGCGAGGTTTGGGATTGCCCGCCTGGGGTAATGGAGTGACCGTCCCCACCTCGACAGAGCCGAACCCCAGCCCGAGCATCGCCGCGGGCACTTCGCCATCCTTGTCGAACCCGGCTGCCAGCCCGACCGGCGAGGGGAAGCCGAGCCCGGCGATACTGGTGGTGAGCGCTCCGTCGAAGCTTGGCGGGCGGCGCTTGGGGAGGAGCTTGAGCGCCGCGATCGTCGCGCGATGCGCCCGCTCGGCATCAAGACGAAAAACGAGGGGGCGAAGGAGGCGATACATCGCCCTCCTCTGTCATTGCGGTTGTAAAATGGGAAGCATCTGTCTAAATCGGACGGGAAAGCTCCTATTCAAACCATGCGACTCACCCACCTTGCCGATTATGCGGTCGTAATGATGACCGCCGCCGCTCGCCGGCCTGCGGCTGCTCGCCTATCGGCGACCGAGTTGGCCGAGGAGACCGGGGTGCCGCTTCCGACCGCGCAGAAACTGATGCAGCGGCTCGCGGCGCACGGGCTGTTGGTCGGTACGCGTGGCGCGGGCGGGGGCTATGCGCTGGCGCGGCCGGTGAGCGAGATCAGCCTGGCCGATATCGTCGAGGCGGTCGAAGGGCCGATTGCGATGACCCAATGTTCGGGATCCGACGAGCCGAGCGACTGCGCGCTCGATGCGCATTGCCGGGTCAAGCCGCACATGGGCGTGGTCGGCGAAAAGGTGCGCGGCGCGCTCGGCGCGGTGTCGCTTCAGGAACTCGCGTCATGAATGAAGTCCTTCCCACCACCCCGGCGCCCAACGCCGAGTTCCGCGAGGCGATCGCCAAGGATTATGAGTGGGGCTTCAGCTCGGACATCGAGCAGGAGTTCGCGCCCAAGGGCCTCA
>JBBRTO010000060.1:0-12525 GCA_038244345.1 Sphingomonadales bacterium
AGGACAGCGGCCTCGTCGTAACGGTTAAAATGCGCCAAGAGAGACTGGCAGAATAACTTCACGCCCGCGCCGTCCGCTTCCCAACCAAAACGGACATTGACCGCCCGCCTCGAACTCAAGCGGTGAAGCATGACGTAATCAATCCGCATCATCTCGTCCCACCCGGCAAACATCTCATCGCAATTTTTCATCGCTGGTTCACCTGTTTGCTGGTATCAGGGCGGCTCAAGGAGTGACGAACATGAAGCGCGTGGCGATATTGATGAGTGTTGGTGCGGTGATGCTGGCTGGGCTGGCGGGCGCAGCTTATGCGCAGCAGCCGGGCGCCGGTGCGAGCACCCCGGGCAACTTCAAATATGAGCTTCACGGCAACAAGCGTGTCGACCGTCCCGATTCCAAGACGACCGCCGCCGACGGCACGGTCCGCGAGGAATATAAGAGCGGCGCTTGCGTCAAGGTGAAAGAGGTCCGCCCCGACGGCGCGATCAAGACCAGCGAGAAGTGCGAATAGCCTCGCCCTAGCCCGCGGGCGTACCCGGCTTTGTGCTGTCCTTGATGGTGCAGGGCGGAAGCCCGACCTTCGCCACATCGTCGCATAGTCGGACCTGGACGCTATCGTCGGCACCGACGAACAACGCCCAATCGCGTGTCCGCTTGAGCTTGTCCACGCAGGTGGCGGTCCAGTAGGACATGTTCTTATACTCGCCGACATAGCCCGACTGGGTCACCCGGCGGCACTCGCTGCCCGAATCGTAAATTGCGCGCTTCAACGCGATGGCGCGATTGAGATCGTTTAACTTATGCAAATTGTCCTGCCCCTCGGAGCGGACGCTGATTTTCTGCGTCGGCGGCGGCGGCGCGCTCGACCCTTGGTCGCACGCAGCCAGCGGCAGGATCAGCAGCATAGCGGGTAATTGGCGCATCGTCAGTCTCCTCGGACCCGGTAACGCCCGGCTGCGGCAAAAGGCTTCCTAGCCCGCCGAACGCCGCTCGCGAAGCCGGCCGGCGAGGATCCCCGGCGACCAGCCTTCGCTCAGCGCCACAAAAATCGTGTCGTCGCCGGCGATCGTCCCGGCCACCCCCTCCACCGCCGCGGCGTCGAGCGCATTGGCGACGAGGTTGGCCGATCCCGGCGGGGTCTTGAGCACCACCAGCCCTTCGGCCTCGATGATCTCGGTCACCCACTCGGCGAGCAAGCGGTCGAGCGTCGCCGCATTGTTGCTTGGCCCCGCCTGCTCGGGCATCAGGTAGCGGATCGCGCCGTCGCGCCGCAGCTTGACCGCGCCAAGCTCGTCGAGATCACGGCTTACCGTCGCCTGCGTGGCGGCGATCCCGGCCAAGCCGAGCCGCGCGACCAGTTCCTCCTGGCTGCCGACGCGATGCTCGCGCAGCCAGTCGCCGATCATCCGCTGGCGCCGGGCCTTCCCGCTCACGGCTGGTCTTCGCCGCAGACCCCAGAGTCTTCGCGCACCCCGAAGTCTTCGCACACCATCGTGCCGATGCCCTGGTCGGTGAACAATTCGATCAGGATCGCATGCTCGGCGCGGCCGTCGATCATGTGCGCGCTGCCCACCCCGCCCTCGACCGCTTCGGCGCAGGCCAGCAATTTGGGAATCATTCCGCCGGTGACTTCTGTATTGTCGATCCGCGCGCGCGCTTGCGCCGTGGTCAGGCGATGGACCAGGCTCGACGGTTCGGCCGGATCGTCGAGCAGTCCCGGCGCGGCGGTCAGGTAGATGATCTTTTCCGCCTCCATCGCCACCGCGATCGCCCGCGCCGCGTCGTCGGCGTTGACGTTGTAGGGCTGGCCCTTGGCGTCCGCCCCGACGGTCGAGACGATCGGCACCAGCCCGTCGTCGAGCAACGCGTGGAGCAATCCTGCGCGGACCTTGCCGACCTTGCCGACGAACCCCAGTTTCGGGTCGATCTGGGTCGCCTCGAGCAATCGCCCGTCCTCGCCCGCAACGCCGACCGCGACCGGTTCGAGCACGTTGAGCGCCGCGACCAGTTCGCGGTTGATCTTGCCGACCAGCACCATCCGAACGATGTCCAATGTCTCGCCGTCGGTTACCCGGAGCCCGTCGATTCGCTCGACCGTCTTGCCCTGCCGCGCCATCTGCTCGTCGATCTGCGGCCCGCCACCGTGGACCAGGACCGGGCGGATCCCGACCGAGTGGAGCAGCAAGATGTCTTTCGCCAGGCTTCGCGCCCGCGCCGGGTCGGTCATCGGCAGGCCGCCGACCTTGACGATGATCGTCTTGCCGGTGAAGCGGCGAATGTAGGGCAAAGCCTCGATCAGCAGCCGCGCAGTGTCGTTGGGGGTGATCGTCATGACGTCGCCGCATTTTCCTTGATATAGCCCGGCCCGAGGTCGACCGATACCGCGCGTCCGCTGCCGTCGCCAATCCCGAGCTCAATCAGGATGGAAATCTCATCGCCTTTCATATGCGCAGCTACAGCGTTGATATCATGAGGAATTTCCACCCCGCCCCGAGCCACGCATGCCCCTCCATAGGAAACCGCTGCTCTATCCGTTTCGAACGCCACCCCGCACGATCCGGCTTCCGCCAGCAGGCGCCCCCAATAAGCATCCGCGCCATACCAGCTGCACTTGATCAGCTGGTTATTCCCGATCGATCGCGCCACCAGCCGCGCTTCGGCATCGGAGGCGGCACCGGTCACCCGGATCACCACCAGCTTGGTCATTCCCTCGGCATGGCGCGCCATCGCCAGCATCAGCGCCTCGCAGCACTGGCGGACATCATCCTCGAACATGGCGAGGTCGGCGGGGCGCCCCTTGCGACCGCTGGCGAACAGCATCACACTATCGTTGGTCGAGGTCGCGCCGTCGGTGATCAGGCAATTGAACGTCGCATCGGTCGCGCGGGCGAGGATCGGCTGGAGCTCGTCCGGCCCCAGTGCGGCATCGGTGGTGAGGAAGGCGAGCATCGTCGCCATGTTCGGCGCGAGCATCCCGCAGCCCTTGGCCATCCCGCCGATGCTATAGCCGTCGCCCTCGACCAACGCTTCCTTGGGCCTTGTGTCGGTGGTCAATATGCCTTTGGCCGCATCGCCCCCGCCGTCACGCGACCGCGCCGCGCCCAAGGCGGGGATGCCGGGCATGATCTTGTCCATCGGCAGCGGGATCCCGATCAGCCCGGTCGAGCAGACCAGCATCGCCCCGGTGTCGCAGCCGACTTCGGCAGCGGCGGCGGCGCACATTGCCTCGGCATTGGCGCGGCCGGGCGCGCCGGTCCCGGCGTTGGCGTTGCCCGAATTGACGACTACTCCCGCCGCCATTCCGCCCGAGGCAGCGAGGCGGTCGATGCAAGCGTCGACCGGCGGGGCGCGGAACCTGTTGGTGGTGAACACCCCCGCAGTTGGCACCGGTCGACCGTCGTCAGTCGCGAGCAATGCCATGTCGCGGCGGGTCGTCTTGATCCCAGCATGAATTCCCGAGGCGACGAAACCCTCGGGCGCCGTGACGCTCATGGATAAACTCCGATTGCGGATAGGGCAGCGGTTTCCTTGAAGCCCATCATCAGATTGGCGCATTGGATCATCTGGCCTGCCGCGCCTTTGCCGAGATTATCTATTGCTGCCAATGAGATAATCATGCCGGTGCGCTCGTCGAAGCGGGCCGAGAGGAAGGCGGCGTTGGAGCCGGTGGCCCACTTGGTTTCGGGCAGTTTTTCGCCGACATGGACGAACGGCTCGCCGGCATAGGCGTCGTGGAGGATCGCTAGCGGATCAGCGGTGCCGGTCGCGTTGGCGTAGCAAGTCGCCAAAATCCCGCGGCTGGTGGCCATTAGATGCGGGGCGAACAACACGCTGGCGCCCGACACCATCTCCATTTCGGTGGTGTGGCGGTGCGCCGACAGGCCATAAGCTTTGAAATTGCCGTCGATCGCGCAAAATTGGGTGCCGTGGTTGAGTAAACGCCCAGCCCCGCTGACCCCCGAGGCGGCATCGACGATGATCCCCGTCTTCTCGATCGCCCCGGCGTCGATCAGCGGCTTCAACGCGAGGTTGGCGGCGGTCGGGTAGCAGCCGGGCGCGGCGATGCGCGCCGAGGCGGCGATCTTGTCGCGGTAGAATTCGGGTAGGCCGTAGGTGAAGCTGGCGAGCAAATCGGGGCGCTGGTGCGGCTCGCCGTACCAGGTCTCGAAGTCGGCAGCGCTGTCGAGCCGGAAGTCGGCGCCAAGATCGACGATCGGGACGCCGGGTGCGAGAAGGTCGTCGGCGAGGCGCTGGGTTTCGCCGTGGGGAAGCGCGGCGAGGATCAGGTCGGTGCCGGCGAGCAAGGCTGGAGTCCACGCTGTGAGCATCATGTCCGGATAGGCGAGCGCGAGGTGTGGATGGACGTCGGCAACGCGCTGGCCGGCTGTCGAGGAACCGAATGCGACCGCGACCTCCATGTCCGGATGGCCGTCGATGAGCCGGAGCAATTCGCCGCCGACATAGCCGGAGGCGCCGAGGATGGAGACGCGAATCATGCAATCTATATGCAGAGAACTGCATATTTATGCAAGATAATGAATCTTCACCTTGGCTGCAGCCTGTTCGGCGCACTCGATCGCCTGCTCGATGCTCTCGCCGCGCGCCAATGCCACACCCATTCTTCGATTGCTTAGAGTGTTGGGCTTGGCGAACAGGCGGATGTCAGCGCCTTGGGCTAGCGCCTCACCGACGCCCTCGAAGGTGAAGTTGGTGCTTTCGCGATCGGCAAGGATGACCGCGGAGGCGGAGGCGCCGAGCTGGTCGATCGCCGGGATCGGTAGGCCGAGGATCGCGCGCAGATGGAGCTCGAACTCGTTGGGGTTCTGGCCGATCAGCGTGACCATTCCGGTGTCGTGCGGGCGCGGCGATAGCTCCGAAAAAATGGCCAGCGCCTTGCCCCCCTGGCAAGCAATGAAGAATTCGACCCCGAACAGGCCATATCCGCCAAGCGCCGCAACGACCTTGGCGGCTTGGTCCTGCGCCGACTTGAGCACCGCCGGGTCCATCGGCGCAGGCTGCCAGCTGGTGCGATAATCGCCGCCCTCCTGCCGGTGGCCGATCGGCGGGCAGAACAGGATCCCGTCCTTCGTCGCGACCGTAAGCAAGGTGATTTCATAATCGAAGTCGATATATGCCTCGACGATCACCCGGGGCCGGTCGCCGCGCATGTTGGCGACGGCATAATCGAACGCAGTGCCAAGCTCGGCCTCAGTGCGGGCGACGCTCTGGCCCTTGCCGCTCGACGACATCACCGGTTTGACCACTGCGGGCAGGCCGACGCCGGCGGCCATCGCCTGCTCGCGGGTTTCGGCGAAAATGTAGCGCGACGTGATCAGCCCCAGCTCATTGGCTGCGAAATCGCGGATCCCGTCGCGGTTCATGGTCAGCTGCACCGCTTTGGCCGACGGCACGATGTGCCAGCCCTCGCCTTCGAGCGTCGCCAGCATCGCGGTGTCGATCGCCTCAATCTCGGGGACGATGAAATCGGGTTTGTGCTCCTCGACCGCGGCGCGAAGCGAGCGCCCGTCGAGCATCGAAAACACCTCGCGCGCGTCGGCCAGCTGCATCGCCGGCGCATCGTCGTAGCGGTCGCAGGCGATCACCCGGCAGCCGAGGCGCTTGGCGGCGATGGCAAATTCGCGGCCAAGTTCGCCCGAGCCGAGCAGCATGAGGGTAGCGAGATACATCGAAGGTCGCTTACACTCGGGCCAAAGGAGATGTCGATGCGCCACTTGCTCCCATTCGCTGCCCTGACCCTGGTCGCCGCCGCCGCCGCCGCGCCGCCGCCCAAATTTGCCACCCCGACAAGCGTAATCGCCGAATCCAAGGCAAGCGAATGGCGGTCGATCCCGGCCGACGACCTGATGGTGATCGATCTGAAGGACGGTCGGCGAATCGTCGTCCAGCTGGCGCCGCTGTTCGCGCCGGTCCACGCCGCGAACATCCGCGCGCTGGCCAGATCGAGTTATTGGCAAGGCGCCGCAATCTATCGCGTACAGGACAATTATGTCGCGCAATGGGGCAATAATGACGGCGACAAGCCGCTTCCGCCCGGCTTGGTGAAGAAGCCGCCCGCCGAATATGAGCGGCGGCTGGCGGGGCTCAAGATCGTGCCATTGGGATCGCCCGACGCTTATGCGCCGAAGGTTGGCTACACCTCGGGCTGGCCGGTCGCCTATGACCCCAGGGCCGGGACCGCGAACTTGCCACATTGCTATGCCAGCGTCGGGGTCGGCCGCGACCTGTCGCCCGACACCGGGATGGGCGGCGAATTATATGCCGCTATTGGACATGCGCCGCGTTCGCTCGACCGGGTGATCGCGGTGGTCGGAAGAGTAGTGGGCGGAATCGACATTTTGTCGAGCTTGCCGCGCGGGACCGAGGCGCTGGGCTTCTACAAGGAACGCTCGTCGGACGTGCCGATCGCCAACGTCCGGCTGGCGTCACAACTGTCCGAGGCCGAGCGTCCGAAATTCGAATATCTCAAGGAAACCAGCGCTTCCTTCGCCCGCTGGCTGAACGTCAAAAAGAACCGGCGGGACGACTTTTACATTCGTCCCGCCGGGGGGGTGGATCTGTGCAATGCGCCGGTCCCAGTCAGGCCTAAGCCGTAACCCGAAAGCGCGATGGATTTTAGGCGGCCCAGGCCGGGTTATCGTTGTCGCGGTTGCGATGCTTGATGATCGCCGGGCCGCTGTGCGAACGCATACTGGCTTCGGCCAGCGGAAGCGCGGTCGAACAGAAGGCGCACTCCGCCGACATCCGGCCAATGATCCAGTGAGTCCGGCCGCAACCGGGGCAATGATTGACTTGCTGTTCGCGGTACACCGCGTGATAGCCACGTCCCGCGGGATCATGGCGCATACGCAGGTCGCTCAGGCTCGGAATGGTGGACATCATCGTTCCTCTCGAGCCCATTAAACACGCAACCAAGCGACAAGTTTCACGCGTTTCGATTCGAGACTGTCTTACTGTTGCGAAAATGTTACGATTTGGGATTGGGCCGCGCTGCCGAAGCTCCTGGTTTTATTGCCCAATGCGGTGGAATATTCAGGGTTGCGGGTCGATTCCGTCGATCGACACCGGCTCCGCAAATTCCGCGCCAAGCCGGTCGCCAGCCGTCCAGCGAACGATCGCGCTGGCCCGGTCACGGCCCGGAAGGATCAGCCAGATGCGCGAGCCAACCTCGAAAGCGCCGCTCGATTCGGCCATGAAACCGGAGTCCGAAATGTTGACCACCCGCGCGTCGGTGCCTTCGCTGCCGAGTTCCCGCACCCGCGCGTCAAGCTCGACGTCGACGCGTGGGTTCCGCCGCCGATCGGTCGGATCGGTCGCATTGGCGATCTGCGCCTTGATGTTCGATCCTTTCATTCGCGGTCCAGCATTGATTCCGGCGGTCTTGAGAAATTGATTCCGACCCGTCCTTCGCGTGACCATCGCACCTGCCCCGTCACCGGGCCGTGGTCAAGCAACTGCAATGTCACCTGGTCGCCCTCGGCAAGTTTCCCCTGGAAGGCGATCATCGCGCCCGATGGCGACAGGTCGATCAGTCGGACGACGTGGCGACGGCCGTCATGGTCGAGCATCGCGGTCTGCGAAACTGGCGAGGCGCGTTGATCGGCGCGTTCGTCGAGCAACCGCCTTAGGCCCTGCCCCAAAGTAGGGCGCCTCGAAGCTGGTACATCGTCCACGTCGTCGCCTTTCGCTCCAATGATATCAGTTGGTGGTTAAGAGGCGGTTGGCAATCAATTTTTCGCCGCTGTGAGCCTTTGCCGCCACTGGCCGCGCCGGTTCATCCCTTGTATCGTTGGACCCGGGTATGAGCCGACCTCGACTGGCCGATAGTGCTTGATAGGGAAAACAGCTGTGGCGATGATTGCAAAGTCTATTGGTGGTTGGAAATCGCTCGCCTTCGTCGCGATCGCCGGCTTTCCGTTCCAACTGGCGAGCGCGCAGGTCGCGCCGGGCGATCCGATGGCCCCGCTGCCCGACAACAAAATGGTGCCGCCGACCGCGCTCCCCGTCCTACCGGTGCCGGCACCGCCGCCCTTGTGGCAGATCGACGATGCGCGAATCCTGCTCGCCTATATCGCAACGATCGCCACCGAAGGGCTCGTTCCGCGCGATTATGATCCCGCCGGGCTCGACGCCGCGCTCCGATCGGGCGACCCGCTGGCGATTTCGCAAGGCGCGACCGACCGCTTCAACCTCGTCGCATCGGATCTGGCGCTTGGCCATGTCCGCGGCGCCGACCGCCAGGACTGGTACGTCACCGACGCCGATCTGACCCCCGCCGCCTCGGCGTTGTTGCTCGCCGGGGCGCTGCAGCGGCACGATGTGGTGGGATCGTTGCGCAGCCTGCTGCCGACGCATCCGCAATATGCCTCGCTTCGCGCCGCTCTGGCCATGGCGGAAAAGGCCGACGGCGCCAACACCAACCGGATCCGGCTCAACATGGACCGCTGGCGGTGGCTGCCGCGCGACTTGGGCAACAAATATATCATCGTCAACGTGCCGGCATTTTACGCCACCCTGGTCGAGAATGGCGTGACCCGGTGGAAGCACCGGGCGATCGCCGGGGCGGTCAAGACCAAGACTCCGCAGTTGACCGCGACCGCGATCGGGGTGACCCTCAACCCATGGTGGGAAGTCCCGCCGAGCATCACCCACGAAGTCGCCGGCAAGAAAGGCTTCGTCGCGGTCGTTGGCAAGGACGGCAAGATCCAGCGCTGGCGCCAGCCGCCGGGTCCGTCGAACGCACTCGGCAAGGTCAAATTCTCGATGCAGAACAGCCAGAACATCTATCTTCACGACACCAATGCCCGGAGCCGGTTCAACAGCCAGCTGCGCGCCTTGAGCCACGGCTGCATTCGGACCGAGAACGTCATGGAATTGGCCAAGGAATTGCTGAGCGACGATGCCGGCGAATGGACTCCGGAGAAGGTCGACGAAACCGTCGCCAGCGGCAAGTCGGTATTGGCCAAGTTCGTCAAGCCGCTGCCGGTCTACATCGTTTACTTCAGCGCGGCGGCGCTCAACGACGGGACGATCGTCAAATACGACGATCTGTACGGACGCGACGCCAAGGTGATTGCGGCGCTCAATGGCGTGAGCCCGGCCAAGCTCAAGCCGGTCGCCAAGCCCAAGACCCAGACCGCGTCACGCTGAGGCTTTGATGATCGTTGGGATCTGGCCGTGGCTCGGCCTCCTGCTGGCGAGCCCCGCCGCCGCGGTTGCCGAGCCGCCGCCGACCTCGCCGACCGCCGCCCAGGTCCACGCGGAAGTCGCGCTGATCCGGCAGGACTACGTCAATCGCTCCCCCTCCTTCGACGCCGCCGCCCGGGCTCGCGCCGGCTAGCTGCTCGATAAGCTCGACTGCACCGCCGGAGCGATCGACGGGCCGGATTATCTTTTGGCACTGGCGCGAGTGGCGGCGCAGTTCGACAACGGCCACGATTCGCTTGATCTCGCCGCTTCCTCGCTGCGGCCCGCCGTCCGTTTGCCGCTGCGCATGGTGTGGATTGACGACCGTCTGCTGGTGGCGCGGGCGGGGCCCGGGCTGGCCGATCTCGCCGGCTGCGAGGTCCGCCGCGTCGGTCGATTCAGAGCATCGCAGATCGCCGATCGGCTCGCCGCGTTGCAGGGCGGGCTGCGCGCCCACGCCCGGTGGAACATGGGCTGGGTGCTGCACAATCAGGCGATGCTCAAGGCGCTGGGAGTCGCCCCGAGCGCGGCGCGGATCAGCCTCGAAGTTGAATGCCCCGATGGCCGGGTCCGCCGCCGGGAGATCGCCGCCATGCCCGCCGCCGAGGTGCCGCCGATCCCCTTCCCCGCCGGCTGGTGGTCGCCCAAGAAGCTTGGCACTGAAGCCGGGCTCGGCTGGCGCGCGATCGGCGGTTTGCCGCCGCTCTATCTGCAACAGCCCGAGCGCCTGTTCCGGACAGCGGAACTACCCGCGCTCGGCGCGCTCTACGTCCAGTTCCGACAATAGCGGCACCCCGCAGGAGCGATCGCGACTTTTGCCGACGCCGTTGCCGAGCGGCTGGCCGCGGCGGCCCGCGCAACCTGGTCCTCGACCTGCGGTTCGACACGGGCGGCGACAACACCACCAACCGGGCGTTGATGCGGACCATCGCAGAGCGTGTGCCGGGACGGACCTTCGTGATTATTGGACCCTATACTTTCTCGGCCGGCATCGCCTCGCTGGCGGCGCTGGCTCACGACGGCGGAGCGAGGGTGACCATCGTCGGCGAGCCGGTCGGCGACCGCAGCCACTGGTGGTCGGAGCGCGAGACCTTCTGCCTGCCGTATTCGATGGCATGCCTCAACCGTCAGGTCGGAAAATGGGATGTGGTCAACGGCTGTGCCGGGCAACGCTACTGCTACGGCGACCAGTTCGACCTCAGGGTAACCAGCCTGCAGCCCGGTCTGCCTGCACCCCTGACCGTCGCGGACTGGCGCGCGGGGCGGGATCCGGCGATGGAGGCGATCGAGGTCGCGCTATGGCGGCGCCAACGAGGTGTAGTAAGCGGGCCTTAGCCCAGCTTGTCAGCGTAGATCATTCGGCCATTGGCGAGGCGGCTCATCACCTGCCACTGGCTGGCGCGGCTGAAGGCGAAGCAGCCTTCCGAGCGGCCGAGCTTGCCGTGGGTCGGGATCATGTCGTCCTCGGCATACCAGGCGTTGTGGATAACGATCGCGCGGGCGTTGGCATTGTTGTTGGTCCAGTCGAGCCCGTCGACCTTCATCGACAGACCATACTTGCCGTCATAGGTGTCGGCGGTGATGTAGGTGCCGTTCGAGGTGGCGTGGCTTCCGAAATCGTTGGAGAAGCGCTCGACGAAACCCGAATGGTCGGGATCCGATCCGCTGCCGTGGGCGACGCGGAAGCTGTCGACATGGCCGCTGCGAAGATCGACCACGTGGAACCGCGGATCGGCCGAGGGAAGCGAGAAATCGACCACGCCGATGGTGTCGCGATAGCGGATCGCGGAACCGTGGCTGGCAAGCGCTGCCTTGGCGCGCTGGAACAGTTGCGGATTGACCCCGGCCGGAGCGCCCATGACCGGTGCCGGCGCGAGCGGAGCCAGCGGGTCGCGAACGATCGGCGGAAGCGTCATGTTGGTCAGCGGAATGCCGACCGAGCTGGCGGCCGTGGAGATCATCAATCCCCCCGCGCCAATCGCTCCAAGCCTCAGTAGTTCCCGACGATCCAAGGTCATTCACCCCTCCGATTAACGAGCTATCTCTTTATCAGTCAAAAGGTTAACTGCCGATAACGATAATCAGTCCGTTCCCAGTCTTACCGCAGGTTAGGCTCGTTTCGTCGCGGCAGCGGGCCGAAAGGCGGTAATCGGCCTGTCTTGAAAAGCCATGCCCACGCTGGTAGGGGGCCCGCAGCGCCGCGAACATGGCTTCGCGGCGAACGTCATTTTATGCTTGTGTGCGCCGACTTTCGAATCGACGCGCTGTGGATCACCGGCACTGCCCGGAAATGGAGTTGGACGGCCTTTATGCAAATCATCGTTCGCGACAATAATGTCGACCAGGCGCTGCGGGCGCTCAAGAAGAAGCTGCAGCGCGAAGGCGTCTATCGCGAGATGAAACTGCGCCGTCATTACGAGAAGCCGTCTGAAAAGCGCGCCCGCGAACGCGCCGCCGCGATCCGCCGCGCCCGCAAGCTGGAACGCAAGCGGGTCGAGCGCGAAGGCGCCCGCTAGCTCCTTCTCCCTCTTTGGTTCGGGGATTTTCATGTCGGCCACCCAGGTCCCGTTACGCCCGCTGAAGCGCGGCTCGATGTTCAAGCTGTGGCTTGGAATCCTGCTGCTGATCGCGGCTGCGGTGGCGTTGGCTTGGGTTGGGGCCGGCAGCTTGCGCGGCGACACCACGGCCACCGGGGTGCAGATTCGCACCATCGATGCCGGCAAGGGCGACCCGATCAAGGCGACCGACGGCGCGATCCTGGAATATGAAGGCCGGCTAATGGACGGCACGGTGTTCGACACGACCAAGGGCCGCGGGCCAGCGGGAATGATCCCCGGCCAGGTCATCCCCGGCTTCGGCGAAGCGCTTCAGAAAATGCGTGAAGGTGGGGTCTACAAGATCCGCATCCCCGCCGCGATGGCCTATGGCGCGGCTGGCGCTGGCGATGGCAAGATCCCGCCCAATAGCGACATCGAGTTCGACATTGCGGTCAAGCAGGTTGTGCGCGACGCGGCGATGATGATGCCGCCGCCCGGTGCAGCGCCGCAGAGCCAGGTTCCGCAAGGCGAGCTTCCGCAGGGAGAAGTTCCGCAGGGCGAGTCAGTGCCGGCACTGCCCACCGGGCAGCCCAGCCGCTAGACCTTCTCCGCCCCGCGCTTGCTGAATTCCTCGAGCGCGACCTTGGCCGAGGCGATGATCGGGTCGGCCAGCAACCATCCCAGGATGCCAATCAAGGCGCCGAAGATTAGCTGCGCCGAGAGCAACACCTAGGGCGCGAGATTGACGGTGCGACGGGCGATGTAGGGCACCACCAGATATCCA
>JBBRTO010000061.1:0-12321 GCA_038244345.1 Sphingomonadales bacterium
TCGCCGGCCGCGAAGTTGAGCACGATCTGCCCAACCTGCTTGGCGACGACCGTCTCGCCGCCTTGAAGGGCGACGTCGAAATAGGGCAGAATCAATTGGCGCGGCTTGGTCGCGTCGGACCGCAGGCCGAGCACGAGGAACGTCACGGTCGAAACCAGGTCCGATCCGGTGTCGGCGCAGGTCCCGTGGACGTGGGTGATGGTCGCGGTGACGTCGATGTTGCGCGAATCGGCACTTCCCCCGGGGCCGAACAAGGTGATGTCGCCAGTGGCCGCCGGGACTCCGGCGATCGGACAGGCGTTGCGGACCGAATAGACGCCCTTTTCATCATCCATCAGGTCGCCCGAATGGCGGCACGAGCTGAGCAGGAACAAGGGCACGAGGGCGGCGAGGCGTAGCTTCACTGGGGTTCGGTCCTTTGCACTGAACGGCACGATAATGCGGCGTGTCATAGGTAGGCCCTACCAAGGCTGCAAGCGATGGCTTACATCGCGCGACGTGAACGGCATCCGACCAAATCTCAATGTCCTGATCGCAGCGCCGCGCGGCTTCTGCGCCGGGGTCGACCGGGCGATCCAGATCGTCGAGCTCGCGCTCGAACGGTTCGGAGCGCCGGTCTATGTCCGCCACGAAATCGTCCACAACCGCTTCGTCGTCGATCGCCTGGCGGCAATGGGTGCGATCTTCGTCGACGAGCTCGACGAGGTCCCGGACGACCGGCCGGTGGTGTTTTCGGCCCATGGCGTACCCAAATCGGTTCCCGCCGCGGCGCAGGACCGCGGCCTCACTTATGTTGATGCGACCTGCCCGCTGGTGTCGAAGGTTCACCGCCAGGCCGAGCGGCTGAGCGCTGACGGCCGCCACATCCTGTTCATCGGTCACGGCGGCCACCCGGAAGTGATCGGCACCTTTGGCCAGGTTCCGCCGGGATCGATCACGCTTATCGAGACGCTCGAGGATGTCGCCGCGCTCGAGGTCGCCGACCCGGTCAACCTCACCTTCCTCACCCAGACCACGCTGTCGGTCGACGATACGGCGGCGATCGTCGAGGCGCTCAAGGCCCGCTTCCCCACCATCCAGGTCCCGCGCAGCGAAGACATTTGCTACGCCACCTCCAACCGCCAGGCGGCGGTCAAGGCGATCGCTGCGGAGTGCGAGCGGATGCTGGTCATCGGTTCGCCCAACAGCAGCAATTCCTTGCGCCTGGCCGAAGTCGCCGAGCGCATGGGCTGCCCGGCGCGGCTGATCGAACGGGCAAGCGACATCGACTGGACATGGTTTGGCCAGCCCCGGACGGCCGGAGTCACCGCCGGTGCCTCGGCCCCCGAAGTGCTGGTCCGCGAAGTCGTCGATGCACTCGCCGGCCGTTTCACCGTCAGCGAGACGCATGTCGATCACACCCCCGAGCGGATGATCTTCAAGCTCCCGCGAGAGCTGGTCGGCCAGCCTGCGTGACAACTCTGCCGCTGGTCGAACTGTTCACCGATGGCTCCTGCCGCGGGAATCCCGGCCCCGGCGGCTGGGCGGCCTTGCTGCGCATCGGCGACAAGGAACGCGAAATCGCCGGCGGCGAGACCAACACCACCAATAACCGGATGGAGCTCAAGGCCGCGATCGAGGGGTTGAACGCGCTCAAGCGGCCGTGCCGGGTCGAAATCCACACCGACAGCCATTACGTCCGCGATGGCATCACCCGCTGGATCCACGGCTGGCTCAAGAACGGCTGGCGCACCGCCGACAGGAAACCGGTCAAGAATGCGGACCTCTGGCAAGAACTGCTCGACGCGGTCGACCCGCACCGGGTCGAATGGCATTGGGTCAAGGGGCATAGCGGCCATCCGGAAAATGATCGGGTCGACGCCTTGGCCTGCGCCGCGGCCGATCGCTTTCGATCAAACTCCTGAGGTTCTATCGCTTTTCAGGGAGGTTCGACGCTGGCGAAGCTTGCCACATACCCGGGAGTTTGCGAAGCACGGTGCAACACCCGAGTCGTCTACCCTGTTCGGCCTAGGTGGGGGGGAGACTGCTCGGTTTCCCCCCATCACCTGATCTCAGCTGAATCGTTCGGGCGCGAAGACCGCGGGGTCGATCGCCGCCAGTTCGCTCGGGAGCAGTTCGCCCAGCATGACGGCAGCGCCCAGCCGCGCCGCCGCGGGTGAGCTCTGGATCCCAAAGCCGCCCTGACCGGCGCACCAGAAGAACCCTTCGGCCGATGGGTCGAAACCGAAGACTGGCAGGCGATCGGGCGAAAAGGTCCTCAGCCCCGCCCAGCTCCGCTCGACCCGCTCGACCGGCCAGTCAACCACTTGCTCAAAGCGGTGAATTGCAGTCGCGACATCGATTTCCTCGGGCGCCGCGTCACACGGCTCGCTGGCGATTTCGTCATGCGGGCTGAGCCAGATCGAGCGCTCACCCTCGCCTTTGAAATAAAATTGCCCGGCGGAATCATTGACCAGCGGCAATGCGGCGAGGCCCCCGCGCCCGACTTTTAGCTGGACCATCGTCCGACGAAATGGAGTGAAACCGAGCGGCGCGACGCCGCAGGCACGGGCGACTTGATCGACCCAGGCCCCGGCGGCATTGACCAGGATAGCGGCACTGACGACGTGGCCATCGGCGAGGTCGATTTGCCAGCGGCCGCGGGTGCGCCGCGCACCGACCAGTCGCGATGCGGTGCGCAATGCGCCGCCCGACCGCTTGAACTTGCGCACAAAGGCGTCGTGGAGCGCGGCGACGTCGATATCGGCACAGCCGGGCTCGAGCAGCCCGCGAATCCAGTGCGGACGAATCCCCGGAACGAGCCGCTCGAGCGCCGCCCGGTCGAGACGCTCGCTCGCCACTCCGGCTGGCAATTCGGGCCATTGGCTCCCGGACACGTGAATCGCGCCGCGTCGGCTGAGAAAGCCGCGCCCGGCGAAATCAGCCGGCGGATTGGCCAGTAGCGGCGCCGACGCCGAATTGAGCTTCGCCACTTCGACCCCGCCATAGCTTTCCAGGAAAAACGCCGCCGATCGTCCGGTCGAATGATAGCCGCACTGATCCTCGGCCTCGACGATCAAGGTGCGCCTGCGGCCAGCGATTTCGGCGCCGAGGCTGGCCCCGGCGATCCCGCCGCCGATGATGACGATGTCAGTTTCCACATGGCTGGTTACGAATTCGAAAGCCCCGGCGTCTAGTGGTACCGACCATGATTGACGGGGCGTTCGTTCAAATTCTGGAAGCTGTTCTGGCGCTGCTGCTGATGGTTGCGGCTGTCATCGACGTGCGGACCATGACCATTTCGAACCGGCTCAACCTGGTCGTTGCCGGTCTCGCTCCGCTCCATTGGCTTGCGGTTGGACTGCCTTTGTGGCCCGGAATTGCGTTCCAACTCGCGGTCGCGGCCGGAGTATTCATCCTCCTTGCCGGGGCCTTCTACGCTGGCATGATGGGTGGCGGCGACGTCAAACTGGCGGCCGCGCTGGCCTTGTGGTTCTCGCCTGCCTCGACCTTGCGATTCCTGGTTTTCATGTCGCTTGCCGGTGGCTTGCTGACGCTTGGAATCATGATTGTTCGCCGCGTCCGGGGTCAATCCGGAAAGCCCGAAATTCCCTATGGCGTGGCGATCGCGGCTGGCGGCCTGGTGGTACTCGCCCAACGGTTTCTTAACCAATTTGTCTGATGTGTGGTGCCGTGGATTTTAGAGCCCGGCTAGGGGAGGCGATTTCGCCATGAATGCTAAGAAGGTTGCGCTGCTCTGTGCAGCGCTCGTCATCGCGGTCATCACTGCGGTCATGGCCAAGAACATGTTCGCCGGCGCCGGCGCGCAGCAGGCGGCCGCGGCCCCCGTCCCGACCGGACCACGGGTGTTGGTGGCGCGTAAGGCACTTCCCGTGGGCACCATCATCGATGCCGAAAGTCTGTCTTATCAACCGTGGCCCAACGAGCTGATCGAAAGCGCTTATTATGTCGACGGCCAGGGCGGCAACGCCCAGAGCCTGATCGGGACCGTCGTCCGCTACCCAATCACCGCCGGCCAGCCGGTCACCCGCGGCGCTCTGGTCGGGCCGCAGGACCGCGGCTTCCTAGCCGCGGCTCTGGGTTCTGGTATGCGCGCCATAACCGTGCCGGTGAACGCCTCGACCGGTGTCGCCGGTTTCGTCTTCCCAGGCGACCATGTCGACATCGTGCTGACCCAGGAAGTCACCGGCGGCGGCGACGGCCCCCCCCTCAAAGTTTCGGAAACGATCGTCCGCAATATCCGCGTACTCGCCACCGACCAGCGCTACAGCGACAAAGACGCTGACGGCAAGACCACCGTCAAGACCTTCACCAACGTCACGCTCGAGGTGACCCCGCGGATCGCCGAGAAGATCGCGGTCGGGCAGAGTGTCGGGACGTTGTCGCTGTCGTTGCGCTCGCTCGCCGACAATGCCTCGGAGCTCGAACGCGCGGTCGCAGAGGGTGATCTCAAACTTCCGGCCAATGTCGATCCGGCCAAGGAAAAGTCTATCCTGCTGGCGATCGCCAACCGCCCCAATGACAATAATACGACCTTCACCACGGGCGGAGATGTGTCGCGCTTCCAGCGCCGCACGGTGCCGGCCAAGCCGCAGCACGAAAATGTATCCGAGGCCATGTCCTCGTTTGGCAAAGGCATTGGCCAGGGCATCACCGGCCAGGGCGGCGCTGCCGTGCCTACCGGTCCCGTGGTCAGGGTCGCTCGAGGCAATGATGTTTCAGTCGTCCCGGTGGGGAGTCGCTAAAATGAATTCGATCATGAAAACCAGCCGGGCCCGCCTCGGCACCGCAGTCGCTGCCGCAGCGCTTGCGCTCGGTGCCTTCGGCGCTGCGATCCCCGCCTCGGCCCAGCCCGCGGCTTATGCGTCGGGCACCTACCGGCCGTCGAGCCACGTCCAGCTGTCGGTCGGCGAAGGCCAGATGATCAACCTCCCGCGCAGCGTCGCCAATGTGTGGACGTCCAATCCCAAGGTCGCCGACCTGTACGTCAACGGTCCGCGCCAGCTCAACGTGTTCGGCAAGGACACTGGCGACGCGACGGTCATTGCCACCGCCGCCGATGGCAGCGTGGTCTATGGAGCCGAAGTCCGGGTCAGCCAGAACCTCAGCTCGGTCAACGACATGATGCGTCAGGCGATGCCTGAATCGAACATCAGCGTGACCACTATCGGCCAAGTTGCGATCCTCAATGGAACGGTCGCAACGCCCGAGGATGCAGCCCAGGCCCAGCAACTGGTCAGGGCGATGCTCAACCCCGGCGTGAAGGAGGGCGAGCCCCTCCTCGTGGTGCCGATCAACCGCCTCAAGGTCGCGACTCCGCTTCAGGTCACGCTCAAGGTCCGGATCGCCGAGATCAACCGCTCTGTGCTCAAGCAATTCGGAGTCAATCTGCTCGCCAGCGACCCGACCAGCGGCTTCAAGTTCGGGATCGCTCAGGGCCAGGGCATCTTTATCCCGAAGCCCGACGACACTACCGGGCAAGTCCCCAAGGTCATCCGCAATCTACTTGGAACAACTTTTTCCGGCAGCGGCAAATTGTTCGGACTCGACCTTTTGAGTTCGCTCGACATTGCCGCCCAAGACGGGCTTGTGACCCTTCTCGCCGAGCCAAACCTGACTGCGGTGTCGGGTGAAACCGCAAGCTTCCTTGCCGGCGGTGAGTTTCCGATCCCGGTCTCCGAAGCGCTCGGCTCAGTGGTGATCGAATATAAGCAATATGGTGTCGGCCTCTCTTTCACTCCGATCGTACTTGGCGACAACCGCATTTCGATGCGCGTCCGCCCGGAGGTCAGCGAGTTATCAAACGAAGGCTCGATCACGCTCAACGGCTTCAACGTCCCGGCGCTGACCACCCGCCGCGCGGAAACCACGGTAGAGCTCGGCTCAGGCCAATCATTCATGATCGCCGGGCTGCTTCGCAACACCTCGAGCAACAGCGTCGACAAGGCGCCGTTCCTGGGTGATTTGCCGATCCTCGGCGCATTGTTTCGCTCGACCCAGTTCAAGAAGCAGGAAACCGAATTGGTCGTGATCGTCACGCCTTATCTGGTGCGTCCGGTTTCGGGCCAGATGGCGACCCCGGTCGATGGCTATCGAACGCCAGACGACGGGGCCCGCGATTTCATGGGCCAGACTTATCAGGGCGTCAGCGGATCGACCCAGCCAACTGCGGTCAGCGCGCCTTCAATCGCGGTGCCGGCCAGCGCTGGCTCGGCCGCTGCACCGGGCTTCAAGCTGTGAACCGCGCCGACAGCACAAAGGAACCGAAGATGCGCAACATTCTTATCCTTGCCGCACTCGCCTCGACGGTGACGGCCTGCAACACGCCCAAGCCGGCTGAGCAGGGTCTCGCCTCGCTCCACGTGCCGGTCGTCTCGAGCACCGACTATGTATATGACGCCTCAACTCCGACCGGGTCGCTCTCGCCTGACGACGCCGGACGGCTCGAAGGCTGGTTCAGTGGCCTGGGGCTCGATTACGGAGACACCATCTACGTGAACGGCGACTACGCGCCGCTTGCTCGCGCCCAAGTCGCTGAGATCGCCGGCCGTTACGGCATGCTGATCACCCCCGGCGCACCGGCCAGCGCCGGCGCGTCCCAGCCCGGCGCGCTTCGCGTCGTCGTCAGCCGCCGCCGCGCGAGCGTCCCCGGCTGTCCTGACTGGAAGAGTGTCTCGAACCCGAATTTCAGCAATTCGACCTTTTCTAACTACGGCTGCGGCGTGAACGTAAACCTCGCGGCCCAGGTCGCCAATCCGGAAGACTTGCTCTACGGCCGCCCCGGCCCGGCCGCCGAGGATGCCGAAACCGCGGCCAAGGCGATCATCATGTATCGCAACTGGCCGCTGACTGCCGTCACGCCGGGCCAGAGCCTTCGGCAGCTGATCACAGTCAACACGAAGGACAATAAGTGATGAACGCTCCGTTCCAGGCACGCGCCGGTTTGCGCGATCCTTTCACCGCCTTTGTCTGCGACGATGCCACGGCCGACATGCTGCGGCCGGTCGCGGTGGAGCACGGCTGGTCGCCCGAAAAGGTCAACAAAGGCGGATTGCGCAATGCGGTCCAGTCGCTGTCGGTCTCCGCCAGCCCTAACATCCTGTTCGTCGATCTGAGCGAATCGGCCGATCCGCTGAGCGACATCAACGCGCTCGCCGAAGTGTGCGAGCCGGGCACGATCGTCATCGCCGCCGGCACCGTCAACGACGTCCGCCTCTACCGCGACCTCGTCGCCAGCGGAATTCACGATTATCTGCTCAAGCCGTTCACGGTCGACCAGCTGCGCGATTCTTTCGTCCACGCCCAGATGATCCTGTCCGGTCCGCGCGGCGAAGCTGCCGCCGACAAGCCGCACATCATGGCGGTGGTCATGGGGGTTCGCGGCGGCGTTGGCGCTTCGACGCTGGCGACCTCGCTTGCCTGGCTGATGGGCGAAAAAGCGCATCGCTCAACCGCGCTGCTCGATCTCGACGTCCATTTCGGTACCGGCGCGCTGGCGCTCGATCTCGAGCCTGGTCGCGGCCTCACCGATGCGATCGAAAATCCGAGCCGGATCGACGGTTTGTTCATCGAGCGGGCGATGGTCCGCGCCAACGAGCGCTTGTCGGTGCTGTCGGCCGAAGCGCCCATTCACCAGCCATTGGTGACCGACGGCGCCGCCTTCTTCCAGCTTCAGGAGGAAATGCGCAACGCCTTCGAATCGACCGTCCTCGATCTGCCGCGGCACATGCTGATCCAGCATCCGCACCTCGTCCATGACGCCCATGTCGCGGTGGTGGTTGCGGAGCTCACCCTGGCGGCGACCCGCGACACCATCCGGATCCTCGCCTGGCTCAAGTCCAACGCACCCCAGACGAAGGTCCTGGTGGTTGCCAATGGCGTTCCCAATGGCGGCGCGCTCGAAATCAGCCGCAAGGACTTCGAACAATCGATCGAACGTCCGGTCGACATAGTGTTTTCCTATGACGCCAAGCTCGCCGCCCAGGCGGCCAAGCTTGGCAAGCCGATGGCGGAAGTCGCCAGCGGCAAGCACACGGCGTCGTTCAACGCATTGTCCAACATGGTCCTCAGCCACGCCACCGAAGAAGGGGTGGCCGAGGAAACCAAGGCGTCGGGATCGAGCAAGTCGCTGGTCAATAATCTTATGGCGCGGCTGTCCAAGCCCAAGGAAAAAGCCGCGGCTTGACGCGCGGATGTGGTTTGCCCGGCGCGTTCGCGCCAGGCACGATGAGTGAGAGGCCAAGTTTCCGATGCTGATTATCGTCCTCATGATTGGAGCGCTGGCGACACTGGGCATGGCCGTGCTCGCGTTCAGCGGGCCGTCGACGTCAAAGGCGCTCAAGCGGCGCCGCGAAGCGATCAAGGAACGCCACGGCGACATCGTTGCCGGCAAGGCCGAAGCACAGATCCGCAAGCTTCTGTCGCAGCGTTCGGGCGGGATCGAAGGCTTTGCCTCCTCGCTCGTGCCGAAGCCGGCCTTGCTTCGCAAACGGCTCGAACAGACTGGCAGGAACATCAGTCTGGGAAAATATGCCACGCTCTGCCTGACGATCGTCCTCGTCATCGGGATGCTTGCAATGGCCCGCGGCGCGCCGCTCTATCTGGCGCTGTTCCTCGGCCTGTTCTTCGGCGTTGGCGGTCCGCATTGGTTCGTCGGCAAGATGATCCAGCGGCGGATCAAGAAATTTACCGCCAATTTTCCCGACGCCATTGATCTTATGGTTCGCGGGCTCCGTTCAGGCCTCCCGATCACCGAGACCTTGGGCATTGTGTCGAGCGAAATCCCGGGTCCGGTCGGAATCGAGTTTCGCACGGTCGGTGACAAGATGAAGATCGGACGCACGATGGAAGCCGCGCTTCAGGATACCGCCGACCGGCTGGGAACCGCTGAGTTCCAGTTCTTCGTCATCACGCTGGCGATCCAGCGCGAAACCGGCGGCAATCTGGCCGAAACCCTGTCGAACCTATCCGACGTGCTCCGCAAACGCTCGCAGATGAAGCTCAAGATCAAGGCGATGAGCTCCGAATCCAAGGCTTCGGCCTACATCGTCGGCTCGCTGCCGTTCATCGTGTTCACGCTCGTGTACATGATCAACCCCGGCTACATGGCCGGCTTTTTTGTCGACCAGCGCCTGATCGCCACCGGCATCGGCGGCATGGTGTGGATGAGCCTGGGCGTGTTCATCATGTCCAAGATGGTCAATTTCGAAATCTGATGGAGCGGGAATAATCATGCAGCAGGTGCCTTCAGGCCCAACCCTTCTCGGTTTCGACGTCATCTGGGTGGCGACCTTGCTCAGTGCGGTGGCGACTCTCGCGGTGATCCTCGCGATCTATGCCGCGACCACCGTGCGCGACCCCATGGCCCGCCGCATCAAGGCCCTCAACGAGCGCCGCGAGCAGTTGAAGGCGGGTATCGTTGCGTCGACCAACAAGCGCAAGAAGCTCACTAACCGCAACGAAGCCGCCGACCGGGTCCGTTCGATCCTGACCCAGTTCAAGATGATTCAGGACGACCAGCTGAAGAAGACCCAGCTCAAGCTGATGCAGGCCGGGATCAGGTCGAAAGATCTCGCCTTCTTCGTCATTCTGGCGCGGATCGCACTGCCGGTCATCCTGGGCGCGGTCGCCGTCATCCTGTTTTACGGCCTTAACTGGTTCCCGGAATGGTCGTGGCTGCGCCGCTACATGACCGTCGCTGGCATTGTCGGGCTGTTTTACAAGGCGCCCGATATCTGGCTCAAAAACCGCATCAACAAGCGCAGCGCGGCGGTCCGCAAAGGCCTCCCCGACGCGCTCGACCTCCTCGTCATCTGCGCTGAAGCGGGGCTTACGGTCGACGCCGCCTTCGGCCGGGTCAGCCGCGAGCTCGGCAAGGCCTATCCCGAGCTCGGCGACGAGTTCGGACTGACCGCGATTGAACTTGGCTTCCTCAACGAGCGCCGCCAGGCGTTCGAGAACCTCGCCAACCGGGTCGATCTCGACGCCGTCCGCGGCGTCGTCACAACCATGATCCAGACGGAGAAGTACGGCACGCCATTGGCCTCTGCGTTGCGCGTCCTATCGGCCGAATTCCGCAACGAACGAATGATGCGCGCCGAGGAAAAGGCTGCGCGGCTACCGGCCATCATGACCGTGCCGCTGATCCTGTTCATCCTGCCGACGCTGTTCATCGTCATTCTCGGCCCTGCGGCCTGTTCGATCAAGGACAGCTTCGTCAACAGCTGACGCCTAAAGCGCGCGCCCCGTGGAACGCGGCGGTGCGCTTAAGCGTAGAAGCCCCGTAGTCACTTCGTCGCGGGGTTCATCATGCACATTTCGGCCGATCCCAATGTCTGGATCATCTATGGTCTGGTCTTCCTTCTCGGAATCCTTGTTGGTCTGTTCATGACCGCCGGCGGGCGCAAGAAGTGGAAGACGCGCTATCAGGACGAATCGGCGCGCCACGACGCGCTTGTGCGCGAGCACAAGGAGCGGACGCGCGAGTGGGAAGCGCGCGAAAAGGAGCTGATCAATCGCCCGGTCGTGGCTCCGGTCGTCGCCGCTCCGGTTGTCGCCGCCGCAGCAACGCGCACCCGCCGTCCGGCTGGCGGGATGATCGACAAAGTGCTCGGCCGCGACCGCGATCGCGACGGTGACGGAATCCCCGATCGCGACGAGACGACTTCGCCCAAGATCGATCGCAACGACGACGGCATCGACGACCGCGACCAGTAAAGCGGAGCCGCTAGCCCTCGATTTTCGAGAAGTCGGCGACCCGGTTCACCGCATCGCGGAAGTGGGCGAGCAGGCCAAGGCGGCGGGCGCGGACTGCGGGCTCGTCGGCATTGACCTTCACCTGATCGAAAAAAGCGTCGATCGGCGCGCGCAAGGAGGCCAGGGCGGCCATTGCGGCGGTGAAATCCTCCGCCTCGATTGCGGCGGTTGCTTTGGGCTCGGCCGTGTCGAGGGCAGAGACAAGCGCCTGCTCGGCGGGTTCAATGCCGTCATGCTGAACTTGTTTCAGCATCCATTCCTGAGACCCCTCATCCGCTAGGCCGATGGACCCTGAACCAAGTTCAGGGTGACGGTCAGGGGACCAACCCTCCTTCTTGAGGATATTGGCAGCCCGCTTGTAAGCGGTGATCAAATCGCGCCCGTCATCGGTTTCGACAAACGCCTGCAGCGCCTTGACCCGAGCCAGCAAGCGGACGAGATCATCCTCCCCGCCAAGCGCGAACACAGAGTCGATGAGGTCGTGACGGACGCCTGCCTCGCGCTGCTGGACCTTAAGGCGGTCGGCGAAGAACTCCAGCAAATCGCCCTCGGCAATCGGAAAGCGAATCCCACTCTCCGCCACAATGCGGATCGCGCCCAAAGCTGAACGGCGCAAGGCGAACGGATCCTTGGACCCGGTCGGCTTTTCATCAATCTCGAAGAAGCTACGCAGACTATCCAGCTTATCCGCCAAACTCACCGCCACCGTGACCGGCGCCGTCGGCACATCATCACCCTGCCCGACCGGCTTGTAATGATCGCGGATGGCTTCGGCGACGGCTGTGGGTTCGCCTTGCGCCTCCGCGAGATAGCCGCCGATCACGCCTTGCAATTCGGGGAATTCGCCGACCATTCCGGTGACGAGATCGGCCTTGGCGAGGCGCGCGGCGCGTTCGGCCTGGTCGGCCAATTGCTCCTTCTCCCCGGCGGGGAGAAGGCTGGGATGAGGGGGTGCGGCTTTTCCGGATGTACGTCGAGCCCCCTCGCCCTGCCCTCTCCCCGCTGGGGAGAGGGTTCCAACTATCCCCTCCTCGACCAGCCAGCGGGCCAGTTTGGCGACGCGCTCGACCTTGTCAGCGACGGTGCCAAGCTTGTCGTGAAACACGATCCCGTCGAGTTTCCGGGCTTGTTCCTCGAGCGGAACCTTGAGGTCCTGTTCCCAGAAGAAGCGCGCGTCGCTGAGCCGCGCCGCGAGCACCCGGCGATTGCCTTCGACGATCGCCGCGCCGCCGTCATTGGCGTCGATATTAGCGACGCACACGAACGCCGGTGCAAGCCCGCCATCCGCGCCGGCGCACGCGAAATATTTCTGGTTGGTGCGCATGGTCAGGACGATCACTTCGCGCGGTACGTCGAGGAAATCGGGATCGAACTGGCCCGCCAGCGGCACCGGCCATTCGGTCAAACCGGCATTTTCGACCACCAGACCTTCGTCCTCGATCAGCGCAAATCCCGCCGCCGTGGCCGCCTTGGCAGCACCATCGCGGATCAGCGCCTCGCGCTCGGCCTGGTCGACCAGCACGTGGCAGGCGCGCAGTTTCTCGACATAATCGCCGGCACCGCCAA
>JBBRTO010000062.1:0-12157 GCA_038244345.1 Sphingomonadales bacterium
AGTCAATGTCGATTGCCTGCCGCTGCTCGACGTCCGCCAGCCGGGCGCGACCGACATCGTCGGCGACCGCGCGCTGGGCTCGGAGCCGATGCAGGTCGCGGCGCTCGGCCGTTCGATCCTCGACGGACTGGCCTCGGCCGGCGTGCTCGGGGTGATCAAGCATATCCCGGGGCATGGCCGCGCCTTGCTCGACAGCCATCTCGCGCTTCCGGTGGTCGATGCAGGTGAGGAGGAATTAGCGATCGACCTCGAGCCGTTCGAGCGCCTGCGCGATGCGGCGATGGGGATGACCAGTCACTTGCTCTACACCCACTGGGATGCCGAGCGGCCGGCGAGCCAGTCGCCGACGATCATTCACGACATCATCCGCGGCCGGATCGGCTTCGACGGTTTTTTGATGAGCGACGATATCGGGATGGAGGCGCTGGCCGGCGACCACGGCCAGCGCGCCGCTGCCTGCGTCGCCGCGGGCTGCGATGTCGCGCTTCACTGCGACGGCAAGATGGAAAATATGCTGAGCGTCGCGGCCGCGGTGCCAGCGCTGTCCGACGAGGGCGAGGCGCGGCTGGTCCGCGCGATGGCGAAGCGCTTCACGCCGGAGGACGGTCTCGATTATGCCGAGGCGGTGGCGAAACGGGATGCGTTGCTGGCGTTGGTGTGAGACCGCCGCTGGATTGCTTCGCTTCGCTCGCAATGACAAGATATGGTCATGGACGAGTTCGACCTTCCGACGCGCGATGAGGATGCGCTGAACCTGACGCTGGGGGCGTGGGAGGGGCCGCTCGACTTGTTGCTGACGCTGGCGCGGGCGCAGAAGGTCGATCTCGCGCAAATCTCGATCCTCGCGCTGACCGATCAATATATTGCCTACATCGACGATGCGCGGGCACTGAAGCTCGAAGTCGCGGCGGATTATCTGGTGATGGCGGCGTGGCTGGCTTACCTCAAATCCTGCCTGCTGTTGCCCAAGGATCCCGAGTTCGACCCGAGCCCGGAGGAACTGGCGCTCCGGCTCCAGCTCCGGCTTCAGCGGCTCGATGCGATGCGCGAGGCGGGGGCGCGGCTGCTGGGCCGCGACCGGATCGGCCGCGACGTGTTCCTGGCCGGCTCGCCCGAGGGGTTGCGGCTGATCAAGAAGGCGCTGTGGCAGGCAGGTGCGTTCGATCTTTTCGCCGCCTACGGCCGGGTGCGGGCGCGGACCCAGCCGGCGATGCATGTCGTCGCGCACCGATCGGTGATGACGCTGGAGGATGCGATCGCGCGAGTGTCGGCGCTGCTCGGCGCGGCGATCGACTGGACCATGCTCGCAACGTTCCTGCCCGCCTCCATCGACCCGGCTTACCGCAAGTCGGCGCTGGCAAGCTCTTTCGTCGCGGCGCTCGAACTGGCGCGGCAGGGGCGTTTGGAGATCGAGCAAGACGGCGCGTTCGACGACCTCTACGTTCGGAAAGTCGCGTGACCGAGTTAGAACGTTCGATCGAGGCGACGCTGTTCGCAGCCACCGAGCCGATGAGCGCGGAGGACATTGCCGCGCATGTCGGCGCCGAAGGAGTGGAGAGCGTGCTTGCCGGGCTGGCGGAGCGCTATGCCGGGCATGGCGTGGAACTGGTGGCCCGCGGCGGGAGGTGGCACTTCCAGACCGCGCCCGATCTCGCGCATCTGCTTCGCCGGACCCGCGAGGAGCCGCGCCGGCTGTCGCGAGCGGCGACGGAATGCCTGGCGATCATCGCCTATCACGAGCCGACCAGCCGCGCCGAGATCGAGGCGATCCGTGGGGTGCAGATCTCCAAGGGGACGCTCGACGTGCTGATGGAAGCCGGCTGGGTGCGCACCGCCGGGCGGCGCGAGGGGCCGGGGCGGCCGTTGCTCTATGCGACCACCGGGGACTTCCTGACTCACTTCGGATTGGGATCGCGCAAGGATCTGCCGGGGATCGACGATCTGAAAGCCGCGGGGCTGCTCGATCCGCTGGAAGAAGCGATGTTTGAGCTTCAACTGGAAAACGGAGACGAGGAGGGCTAAGAGCGGGCATATCCTCTTTTCCCGGAGTAATTTCATGGGCGGTTTCAGCCTCTGGCATATCCTGATCCTGGCGATCCTCGTGCTGCTATTGTTCGGCGGGAGCCGCTTTTCGAACATGATGGGCGATATCGCCAAGGGGATGAAGAGCTTCAAGCAAGGACTGTCGGACGACGACGAGGCCAAGGCGCGGCAGCAGCAAGTTCCACCGCCGCAGCAGCTTCCGCCGCAGGCACAAACGCCGCCGGCGCCGATCGACATCACCCCGCGGCCCGCCGATCCGGTGCCGCCGCCACCGCCAGAATCGTCGTCCACCGACCAGACTCGCTAAGCCGGAGCAGCGCCGATGTTCGGCGTCGATTCCTCCGAACTATTGGTCGTGGCGGTGCTCGCCTTGCTGTTCATCGGTCCCAAGGATCTGCCGCGGGTGATGCTGCAGGTCGGCCGCTGGGTCGGCAAGGCGCGCGGCTATGCCCGCCATTTTACCTCGGGGATCGAGAATGTCATCCGCGAGGCCGAACTGGAGGAAATGGAAAAGAAGTGGCGCGAGGAGAATCAGAAGATTCTCGCCCAATATCCGGCTGACTCGCTCTATCCGGATCCGGTGCCGGCGGCGACCGAGCTAGCGCCAGGCGCGGCCCCGGTGATGACCGCGCTTACGCCCCGAACCGACGCCGAACAGCCGCCACTGCCATTCGAGTCTCCGGCCGCGCCCGACGCGGATCCCACCCCGCCGACCGAGCGGCCGCTGCCATGATCCGCGATCTCGACGACAGCAAGGCGCCGTTGCTCGACCATTTGATCGAGCTTCGCCGGCGTCTGTTGTGGGTCGTCGCGACTTTGCTCGTCGGCTTCTTCATCTGCCTGTCGGTCGCCAAGCCGATCTTCGCGGTACTGGTCCAGCCGCTGCTCAAGGCCGGGCAGGGCAAATTGATCTACACCGATATCTTCGAGGCGTTCTTCGTCGAGGTGAAGGTCGCCTTCTTTGCAGCCCTGATGATCAGCTTTCCGGTACTGGCGACGCAGATCTGGCGGTTTGTTGCTCCCGGGCTCTACGCCAAGGAGAAAAAGGCGTTTCTGCCGTTCCTGCTGATGACCCCGATCTTTTTCGTGGGCGGGGCAAGCTTTGCTTATTATGTCGCGATGCCGTGGGCGCTCAAATTCCTGCTCGGATTCCAGGGCAATGTCGGCGGGGTGCAGCAGGAAGCGCTTCCGGCGATCGGCAATTACCTCAACTTCGTGACCCGCTTCCTGTTCGGCTTTGGGGTCGCGTTCCTGACCCCGGTGCTGCTGATGATCCTCGAGCGCGCGGGGATCGTCACGCGCGAACAATTGTCGAACTCGAGGCGCTACGCGATCGTCGCCTGCGCGGCGGTGTCGGCGGTGCTGACCCCGCCCGACGTGGTGTCGATGCTGCTGCTGCTGGTGCCGCTCTATTCGCTCTACGAATTCGCGATCCTGGCGATCCGGCTGACCCATTGGCGTGCCAGCCGCAAGGCCGCTGCGGCGCCCGCTTCGCCAAACGCTGCCGATGACGATGGACAGGGCCCTGGCGGTTGAGACGTCGGACGCAATTTGGGCCCGAAATCGTTACCGGGGGGGGGAGGGTTGACGATTTCGGGCCCATTTGAGTGGATAGTGAGAGCGGGGGGGCAAAAGGTCACTATCCGAAGAATAAAACGCCAACTCCGGTCGGGGGTTCCACCCGCCCAAATTATTTTTTGACCAAAATCGCTGAAACCCGCGAATCCAAGGGGTTCAGTCGGGGAATACCGGAAGATTGACGCTCATCCGGCCGAGCTTCTGGTCGAGGGGCGAGCGCAATTGCCGGGCGAGCCCGCCGATCACCCGCTCGAACTGTTTGCGCTCGATGCTCGGCTCCTCGCCATTGTCGATCAGCGCATCGCTCGAAACGGTCAGCGACGCGGCAAGCTCGCTCAATCGCTTGAGTTCGATCTCGATCGGTTCGGCGGCGCCCTGAAGCAGCGCGAATTCGATCAGCTCGGTGACGAAGAAGGCGACCGCGACGGCGGCGTCCTGTGTGGTGTGCAAGCTGTCGGCGTCAAGATGGATCGCGGCGCCCGGCGCGCTATCGGGAGCGGACGCCTTGAGGCTCGCTCCAAGCTCGTTCAGCAATGGGCGAAGCGCGATCCCGCGGCTCTCCTCGACTTCGGCGAAATGATTGCGGTGGACCACCGACAGCGCATCGACCCGGCGGCTGATCGCGGCATAAGCAGCGCGCGATTCGGACGTGTTGGCGCTTCGCCCATGGATGTTGAGCAATGAGGCGATGACCTGGATATTGTTCTTCACCCGATGATGCACTTCGCGCACCAGCCGCCGCTGGCCGTGGAGCGCCTGGGCCATCTGCTGCTCGCTATGCTCGATGCGGTCAACCGCGCGCTCGAACGCGCCGCCGAGCGAACGAATCTCGTCGGCCGCGCCGTCCGGCTCGGGCAGCACCATTCGATCATCGCCGGGCTGATAGTCGCTGACCGCGCGCTCGAGCCGGGCCAGCGGAACCAGCAGCAAGCGCCGCGCGAGATACCAGCTGAGCAAGGCAGCGACGACCCACATCAGCAGCGGCAGGAACACCGCCAGTCTGTCGATCAGCGAGGGTTCGGCAAGCGGGGTGTCGACCGCCACGGTGAGCTGCCCGCGAGCGATCGGAAATTGCAGCAGGCGGGTGCCGCCGGCCTGGCCTTCGCCGATCAACTCGAGGGTCGCCTGGTGGTCGCGGATGGCGAGCGAGTCGATCGTCGGGCTCGACTCGCGAACCGCTCGGACAAGCTCGGCGACGGTCAGTTCGCCGGTCGCCATCCCGCCATTGACCCCGACCCGATAGCGGACCGATTTCGCCTCGGGGTCGATCCACAGACGATAGGCGCCCGGAGCAACCAGTTCGCGGTTGTTGCTTGGGGTGTAGTTGCCTTGGACACAAACCACCTCGCCGATCATATTGCGGACCGAGAATCGGCTGGCGACCGCCGGGGTCAGCGCCAGCGTCCGGGCGATCGCCAGGCACGGAGCGGCGGGGTCGCTGCGCAACGCCCCATTGGCCGCGATGCGTAGCGCCAGACCATTACGGGCGAGCAGGGTTTCGACCGATCGAGCGGCGACCTTGCCGTCCTCGAGCGAATCATCGAGCACTGCGGTGTTGGTGTCGATCAGCACCGAGCGCGCGGTCCAGGCCAGCGCCAGCCCGAGCGGAAACAGTGCGAGGGTGAGTAGGACCAGCAATTTGGTGCCGGTCGACCAGCCGTTATAAAACAGGATGCGACGCGCCATTGCTAAGCGCCGCCGCAATCGCGGGGGTTGCTAACTGAGCTTGCCGAGCAGGTCGAGAAAATCGTCGGGAACGCGCTCGCCGAGCGTGGTGTCATAGACCGAGCGAAGCGCTTTTCCGAGGTCCGCCGAAGATTTGGAGCGCGGCGCACGTTGCGGCGATTTCTTGTCGCGACTGCTGGTGGAGCGTCGGGATTGGTTGTCAGTCGCGTCACTCAACCTCTCGTCCCCCTAAGCGCGGTCATCAACAACAAAGACCACCTACCAACGCGGCGCTAAACGCCAACTGGGGCCGATCGATTGCTGCGCGCACCTATATCCCTGAGATGCGCAACGTCAATTGCTTCACGAACCCTTGAGCCAAATTCGAAACCAAAGTCGCGGTGCTTTGTTCCAGCCCCAGGCAACACCAAGGCATGCTGTCACTTATATGGCACGCGAACCCGTTCCGGGGTTGCAACGCATTTCGCCACAGCCCAATAGGGCGCCAAGTTTTTGAGAGGGAGTCCTTCATCTATGTCGCTTGGCCAGGAGCTCGCCCCGCACCTTCCGTTTCTGCGCCGCTATGCGCGGGCGCTGACCGGCAGCCAGACTCATGGCGATGCCTTCGTCCGGGCCGCGCTCGAGGCGATCGTCGCCTCGCCCGGCGACTTTCCGCGCGACGTCGACCCCAGGCTCGGATTGTACCGCACGTTCCACGCCATCTGGTCGACCGCCAACATCGAAACCGGCGGTGATCATGACGGCGACACCGGCTTTGGCGGGGCCGAAGGAATTGCTCAGGCACGGCTGTCGCGGATCACCCCGCTGTCGCGCCAGGCGCTATTGCTGACCAGCCTCGAAGGCTTCTCGACCGAAGACACCGCTTATCTGATCGACAGCAAGCCAGCCGATGTCGACACCTTGGTCGCCGAGGCGCTGACCGAGATTGAGCGCCAGACCCATGCCGATGTGCTGATCATCGAGGACGAACCGATCATCGCGATGGATATCGAAATGATCGTCCGCGACCTTGGCCACAATGTCACTGGGGTCGCCGTGACCCGCTCCGAAGCGGTGGCGCAGGCGCGCCAGTCGCCGCCGAGCCTGGTCCTGGCCGATATCCAGCTGGCCGACGATTCGAGCGGGATCGACGCGGTCAAGGACATCCTCGCCGAGTTCAGCGTGCCAGTGATCTTCATCACCGCCTTCCCCGAGCGATTGCTGACCGGAACCCGGCCCGAGCCGACCTTCCTGATCACCAAGCCGTTCCAGCGCTCGACAGTCAAGGCGGCGATCAGCCAGGCCCTGTTCTTTGACGCGGCGACGGCTCCCGCCGCCTGATTGAAAGCCGCGGGGGAACCCGACTTGTCGCAGCAGCGTTGGCGATCCGTAACAAACTTCCTTCATCGATTGAGAAATCATGGCCGATCCAGTTGAACACTTGACCACCACGGAAGCGCGCGCCGGATCGTCGACCCACGTCACGCGATACGTTCTCGGCGTCGGCCTGGCGCTGGTGATCGTCCTTTTCGCGGTGATATTGTTGGTCTTCAACTAAATCACTATCTGGAATCCTAGCGAAGCCAGCCGAGCGCGCCCGTCAAGCGGCGCAGCCCGGTGACCTGACGGGTGGGAAATTTGTCCGAAGACGCCGACGACGAAGAGCTGGACGAGATCGAAGAGCCGCGGCCCGAGCCGGTGCCGCTCGACGATCCCGAATTCAAGATCGAGCTGGCGGCGGTGATCCCGCATCTGCGCGCGTTCGGCCGCTCATTGTCGGGCAGCCGCGATCTGGCCGACGACCTGGTCCAAGAAACCTTGCTCAAGGCATGGGCGGCCCGCAAGCGATTCCAGGCCGGCACCAACATGCGCGCCTGGACCTTCATTATCCTGCGAAACCTATTTTTGAGCCAGATGCGCCGCGCGCGCTTCAAGGGTGAATGGGACGATGTCACCGCCGCCAAGATCCTCGCCGCGCCCGCTAGCCAGGACAAGCATATCGAGCTTGGCGACATGCAGCGCGCGCTGCTGCATTTGCCCCAGCCTCAGCGCGAGGCGCTGATCCTGGTCGGTGCCGGCGGCTTTGCTTACGAAGAAGCGGCGGACATTTGCGGTTGCGCGGTAGGCACGATCAAGAGCCGGGTGGCGCGCGGTCGGGTGGCGCTCGAAGCACTGCTGACCGGCGGTAAATTGCCGTCGCGCCGCCAGCATGTAACCGACCCGAACACGTCGGCGCTGACGGCGATCATGGATCAGGTGGATCATCTCAGCCGCGACAAGATGCCCGCTGCCGAATCTGGCGGCGGCGATCGGGACTAGCCCCCGGCGGTTTAGTGAATCTGCTTGAGTAAAGCGGTGAACGGATCGTCATCGTCGAGGCAGACAGGCGTTGGCCGCGCCTCGAACGCACTGCGCAGCGCGGCGGCAATGCCGGCCTGATCGGGCAAATTGTCGACCCGGATGATTCGACGTTCCATGTGATCCTTGCGTGCCGCTTTTTGTGGGTAATCGAATGACATCAGACTGAAACAACGCGCCGAGACGCGGTCGGTTTCGTTGTCGGGCAATTTCAGGCACAGCGTGCGGCGTGCAGGACACACTCATCCAAAGCGGTCGAAACGCGGCGATCGAGCGCGCTTCTCGCTTCGCGCCGTTCCTTCGCGACGGGCTTTTGGCCTTCACCCAGATCGCCGCTCGATTTGCGGCGGATGGTGCCGATGCAGCGATCGGCGACGCCCTGGCGCTGACCGGCGATACGGTGGCCCAAACGCTCCGCCGCCAGCGCCGCGCGCTGGCGCTGGCGGTGGCACTGGGTGACCTGTCGGGCGAGCTCGCGCTCGAGCAGCTGACCGCGGCCTTGTCCGATTTCGCCGACCAGGCGATCGACAGCGCGGTTCGAGCGGCGATCGAGGAGCGCTCGCCCGGCGCCGGGACCGACGGCTTCGCGGTGCTCGCGCTTGGCAAATTGGGCAGCCGCGAGCTCAATTATTCCTCCGATGTCGACTTGATTCTCCTGTTCGATCCCGCGGTGCTTCCCCGGCGCGACCGCGACGATCCGGGCGAAGCGGCGGTCAGGATCGGGCGGCGGCTGGTCGAATTGCTCCAGCAACGGACCGAGGATGGCTATGTCGCCCGGGTCGATCTGAGGCTCCGCCCATCGCCCGAAGTGACGCCGATCGTGCTCCCCGCCAATGCGGCCATTTCCTATTATGAATCGCAGGCGCTGCCGTGGGAACGGGCGGCGTTCATCCGCGCGCGGGCGGCGGCGGGGGACATAGCGTTTGGCGAGCGGTTTCTCCGCGAGATCCAGCCGTTCATCTGGCGTCGGGCATTGGATTTCGGCGCAATCGACGAGATTCGCGAGATCAGCAGCCGGATTCGCGATCATTATGCGCAAGGCTCGGCGCTCGCCCCGGGCTATGACCTCAAGCGCGGGTTGGGCGGGATCCGCGAGGTCGAATTTTATACCCAGGTGCAGCAATTGATCCACGGCGGGCGCGATCCCGGGCTTCGCCAGCGCGCCGTGCTCGACGCACTGCCGGCGTTGGTTGCGGCGGGGCGGATGGACGCGCCGGTCGCCGACTCGCTCGCTGCCGCCTATCGTCGCCTGCGCACCGTCGAGCATCGGGTGCAAATGATCGACGACCAGCAGACCCACCGGTTGCCGCTCGCGGGCGAGGCGCTCGACGGGGTGGCGGGACTCGATGGCTTGGCCGATGGAGCGGCGCTGATCGACAGCTTGCGGTCGCATGTCGACTTCGTCCGCGCCAAATTCGACGGTCTGTCGCCCGAGCGTGGATCGCAGCTGTCGAACGATCCCGATTTGCTCGCCGACCAGCTATTAGCGATGGGCTTTGGCGATGTCGGCCAAGTGACTCGGATGATCGCCGGCTGGCGCTCAGGGCAGGTACGATCGCTCCGCTCGCCGCCCGCGCGCGCCGCGTTCGAGGCGATGCTTCCGGTGCTGCTCGCGGCGATCGCCGATGGGCCCGACCCGGGTCACGCGCTCAACCGCTTCAGCGACATCGTCGAGCGATTGTCGAGCGGTGTCAATCTGTACCGCTTGCTCGAAGCCCAGCCCGCGCTGGCCAGGATACTCAGCCAGATATTGGTCCACGCCCCCGCTCTGGCCGACCAGCTGGCGCGGCGGCCGGGGTTGTTCGACGGGTTGATCGACGCATCGAGCTTCGCCGAACCGCCCGACGCCGCAACGGTCGCGATAAAGCTGGCCGAAGAGATAAAGCGCGCCAGTTATGACGAGCGGCTCGACCGGGTGCGGCGACTGGTTGGCGAGCGGCGGTTCGCGCTCGGGGTGCAATTGATCGCGCGCCATCGCGATCCGCTCGTTATCGCCATGGGCTATGCCGCGGTGGCCGAGGGCGCGATCGTTGCTTTGGCCGATGCCGCGCGTCACGAATTCGAAACGGCGCACGGCAGGGTGCCGGGCGGCGAGCTGATGATTCTCGGGCTCGGGCGGCTTGGCGGGATGGCGCTGACCCACGCCAGCGACCTCGACCTGATCTTCCTGTTCGATGCGCCCGACGAGGCGGTGTCCGACGGCCAGCGCCCGCTTGGAGCGACCGATTATTTCAACCGGCTGGCGCAGCGGGTGGTCGCGGCACTGTCGGTCGCGACTGCGGCGGGGCCGCTATACGATGTCGACACGCGGCTGAGGCCGCAGGGCGAGAAGGGGATGCTCGCGGTCCGGCTCGATGCGTTCGAGGCGTATCAGCGCGAGGAGGCCTGGACGTGGGAGCATATGGCGCTGCTGAGAGCACGTGCGCTGTATGGCACCGCCGCTGGCAGGGCAAAGCTCGGTGCGACGGTTGAGCGGGTGCTGGGGATGGAGCGCGACCCAATCAAAGTGCGCGCCGACGCGGCCAAGATGCGCGCCGACATGGCGCTTCACAAACCGCCCGCCGGGCCGCTCGACATCAAGCTCGGGCCGGGCGGGCTGGTCGACCTCGAGTTCGCGGTCCACACTTTGCAGCTGTCCCATCGCATCGGCTTCGACCCGCGGCTCGAATTTGCGATCGAGGCCTTGCACGACGCCGGGCTGATCGACGCCCAGGCCGATCCAGATTTGCGTTTGTTGTCGCGGATCCTCGTCACCAGCCGGCTGGTCGCGCCCGGCGGCGGCGTGCCCGAAGTCGAATCGCAGGCACTGGTTGCCGCGTTGTGCGGGCATGACAATTGGCCGAGCCTGCTTGAAGCGCATGACGCGGCGCGGCAAAGGATCGCCAACTTATGGGCACAAACCAAGGAAGCATCGACATGATCAGCACCGGCGCCAAGGCACCCGCAATCAAGACCGCATTAAGCGACGGATCAACCCTCGATCTCGCCGCGCCGGGGGGCAAATTGGTGCTCTATTTCTATCCCAAGGATGACACCTCGGGTTGCACCCGCGAGGCGCAGGACTTCACCGCCATGGCGAGCGACTTCGCGGCAGCGGGCGCAAAGGTGGTCGGCGTATCGCGCGACGAGATGACCAAGCATGACAAGTTCATCGCCAAATATGAGCTTGCCGTGCCGCTCGCCGCCGACACCGATGGGGCGATCAGCGACGCCTTCGGCACCTGGGTGCAAAAGAGCATGTACGGCCGCAAATATATGGGGATGGAGCGTGCCACCTTCCTGATCGGCGCCGATGGCCAGGTGATCCGCGAATGGCGCAAGGTAAAGGTGCCCGGCCACGCGGCGGAGGTGCTTGCGGCGGTGCAGGGCTAGGCTAGACTGAGCGTCAAAGGCGAATATCGGTAATGTCGCGGACCCCGCGGCGCGCGTTCTGGGAGCGGGTGTCGCCTTATCATGCGCTGAAGAAGGGCAAGGCCTATCCGGTGCCGTTCATCTATACCACCACCAAGGACGACCGCGTCGGCCCGCAGCATGCGCGCAAGTTTGCGGCGCGGATGGAGGAGTTCGGCCTGCCCTTTTATTATTACGAAAATACCGAGGGCGGCCACGCGGCGGGCGCGAATTTGAAGCAGACGGCGCGCACCTCGGCTCTTGAATATGTCTATTTGACACGCAAGTTGATGGACTGAGCGGCGCATCCGAGCGTTGAACCGCGTGCGGGGCCATGTTAGCGGCCCAAGCGGACGTCTATCGAGGAGTAGTTGGTGGCCGAGTTCGCGCTTCCCAGGAACAGCAAGATCAAGTCCGGCAAGGCCTATCAGGCCGAGGGCGGGGGGCGCACCAAGGCGTTCAAAGTCTATCGCTACGACCCCGACAGCGGCGCCAACCCGCGCTACGATACCTACTCGATCGACCTCGACAAATGCGGGCCGATGGTGCTCGACGCCCTCATCAAGATCAAGAATGAGATCGACCCGACGCTGACCTTCCGCCGATCGTGCCGCGAGGGGATTTGCGGCTCGTGCTCGATGAACATCGATGGCCGCAACGGCCTCGCCTGCACCACCGCGATCGAGGATATCAAGGGCGAGATCAGGATCACGCCGCTGCCGCACATGGACGTGGTCAAGGATCTCGTCCCCGACCTTACCCATGCCTACGCCCAGTTCGCTTCGATCGAGCCGTGGCTCAAGACGAAATCGCCCGAGCCGTCGGGCAAGGAGCGGCTCCAGTCGCCCGACGACCGAAGCAAGCTCGACGGGCTGTACGAATGCATCCTGTGCTTCTGCTGCACGACCAGCTGCCCGAGCTATTGGTGGAATGGCGACAAGTTCCTCGGGCCGGCGGTGTTGCTCCAGGCCTATCGCTGGCTGGCCGACAGCCGCGACGAAATGGCGGGCGAGCGATTGGACCAACTGGAAGACCCGTTCCGGCTGTATCGCTGCCACACGATCATGAACTGCGCCAGCGTCTGCCCCAAGGGGCTGAACCCGGCCAAAGCGATCGCGGAGAC
>JBBRTO010000063.1:0-12141 GCA_038244345.1 Sphingomonadales bacterium
CCATACCTGCAAGTCGGGCGCGCTCCGCTTCGATAAGGATTCGATGCCGTGGGTCGCCGGCATGGGTGGCAAGTTCATCCAAGGTGTTGAGCGCGTGAACGAGCGCGTTGGGATCAGCCGCGACATAGCTACGCAGCTGCCCGAATGCACCGCTTAGATAATCCTCAAAGTTGAGTGGCCGCAGGATAATTCGGACAACCCCGTCCTCGTCGGCCATCCGCGTTGCTGGAGGACGACGACGGTCCAACTCGCCAAGCGCTGCACCTAGCCAGTCGATGCAGGCTATGGCGGTGAAGGGATCGTTGACACCGGGCGACAGCGCTCGGGCTGCGATCTCAACCAGTTCGTCGATCCCAAATCTCAGATCTTGCTGGTCCGTCCGTTGACGACCGATCGCGACGGCGGCGGAGCAATCATCGTTCATTCGATCACTTGTCGATGCTGATGAGCTTGCTTCCAGCAACGTCCATCCGTCCGAGACAAAGTCGCCAGCGCGCCGGACAACACGCAGGATGAGATTGTGCCGCGAGGCGATTATCAGCAATGCATGAAAGTCGATGGCCTCGATATAGCCGGTCTTCGTCGCAATAATTGGCTTAACCTTCTTTACATGCGACGACGGGCTGGCATGCTCGGTGTGATCTTCGGCGCTTCGCTGACGGATCTCGGCGATCAGGTCGGCTCCTACCCGGGCGATGACGTTATTGATGTGAATGCCGCTGGTTACGTGATGTACGAAATAGATCAGCACCGCCGTTGATGCTATCGCAAGCGCCAAGCCGCCGAACATCGCGAGATGAGGGACAAAGGCACTGCGCGCCACTCCAGCTGCATCAGCGCTGATCTCGCCGGCGCTTCGGATGGTTCGCAACACGACCAGGCAGTAAAGATAGGTGCCGATGAAGACACCCAGCGTCGTCTGATTACCGCGGTCGCGAATAAAGTTGCTGAGCAGACGTGGCCCGAACTGCCCTGAAGCGTAAGTGACCGCCGCCAGCGTGATCGAAAAAACAACGCCGGCTACGGTTATAGTTGAGCCTGCGATGGTCGAAAGCATCGACCGCGCACCCTCCGGCCGACTGCCGTACAACCACTCATATTGGCCAAGCCACGTTTCGCCCATGCGATTATCGACCATCACCAATGCGAGGCCCATCGCGAACCCGGCGAAAGCGAGCACTGAGGGAAGGAACCAGTAACTTCCCCGCAAATCGTCGCTAATCTGAATCATGCGGCTGCGGCTAAACATCGTTTGGTCCGTTTCGATAATGTAAACGAGATTATCCTATGCGGCCTCGGCCGCGAAGGTCGTCGCTAAGTCGGCCCGACTTCGATGCAGGATGCTGAGCCGTCGATCAGATTAACAGAAATATTTCCGATACGTTCCACGCGGCTGGTGCTGGTACGCTCCTCTGTAACTAGGGCAATGCCGAGGTCTAATTAGTAAGTCGCGGATCCAGTCCGGGAATTATAAGCAAGGTCGCGCGACTCCACCATCAGTGGCCGTCGGAGAAACTTACTAGTCAGGCTGATCGGCGCCCCACGCTAAATGAAAGACGGGTTTGAAGCGTTGAGCGCTTTCTCTCGGATGATCGACAAGGGCGCATGTCTGCCGTCCGCTCCAACGCTGAACCAACGGCAGCTTTCGGGTGATAGCGAATTGTACCTGAGGGGCCGGGATGGGCGCATTTCGGACATCCCGCCCGCGGCAAAACATTAGCGATGCATCCAAATCCCGGTTGATGATGCGACGCTTGGGTCCTGCCGCACCAACAGTGTCTCGACACAAATCAAGCACTGACGCGTTCGTATGCTCTATTGCTAAATACCGGCGGCCAAGCCGTTAGCGATGCTTGGAAATGAGTCTGCCTTGTCATCGAATTCATTCGTTATTGCTCCGAGGATGAACAAGCCCCACGCGTCCAACAGCTTTCGGCGCATCTCCAGAAAGGTCGTCCGCTTGTATGCCCGCACTACTTTATCCGGCACGGCGTGGGCCAGTGCGGCTTCGGCCACTGGATCAGGAATCTCGGGCATCTTCTCGGCGGCCCAGTCACGAAAGGAGCTTCGGAATGCGTGCGTGTCATATGGCAATTTGGCTGTGCGGATGATCTTGTTCAGCGTCATGTCCGAAAGCTTTGCCCCTCGCTGTCCAGGGAAGATCAGATCGCTGGGCTGGGTCTCGCGCTCTCCCAGCAGTTGCTTCAGCAAACTAACCGCGGCGGCGTTCAACGTCACGGTATGAGGTGGGGCATGCACCCCCTTCATCATCTGCGCCGGCCTGTTCCAGTTGCCATTCATTAAATCGATCTGGCCCCATTGTGCTGCGCGAACTTCACCCGGTCGAGCGGCTGTGTAGATTTGGAAAAGCAGGGCCAACCTCCCATTCGTGGGCACCTTCGCGATGATGTCGGCGACGAAAGCGGGCACGTCGGCGTAAGGCATCGCCGAATAATTGCCGCCCTGCGGCTGGCGGGGCAGCCCCACGGTCACCGACTTCCCCGGCGCCTCGGTCGCGCGCAAGCCCTTGCCGTGGGCGAAGTTCAGGACCGTGCCGATACGCTGCCGCACCTTGCGGGCCATGTCCGGCTTGGTTGTCCAGATCGGGGCTAGCACGATGCTTATGTCGTCGGCGCTGATGTTGTCGATCCGCTTGTCGCCCATAGTCGGGAAAGCATGGTTTTGAAGCGAACTGAGGAAGGTCTTCGCGCCCTTCACCGACCATCCTTCCTTCAGGGCTTCGTGGGTGTCTTTTGCCACATCTTTGAAATTGGGCACTGTGCGACGCCCACGATCGCGCTCCTCGATGGGATCGAGGCCGGACTTGGCAGCGGTTCGAAGCAGCCCCGCCTTTTCGCGAGCTTGGGCGAGCGTTAGGATCCGCCGTTGCAATATGGGTATTGCGATCGTCGCCTCGCTGGTCGGCCCAGCCGCCTTGGGGGACGTGTCCACACTCCCGAGACCCACGTCCCTGCGCTTGCCGTCTACCTGAATTCGGAGCAACCACGATTTGGCCCCGGATGGCTTGACCAATAGATAAAGACCCTCGCCATCAGCATGTCGTCCGGGCTTGGCGCTCTTGACCGATAGTGCGCTTATCTAGGCATTCCGCTCCCCTACTCGTTCCCTCACCGTGGCGCGGTTCGCAGCGATCGTCAACGAACAAAAGCGATACGCACCTCGTGAATCAATGGAGAACGCTAAGAGCGAAGCGGGCAGAGACGATCAACGGCGAACAACTAGTTCGATGCCTCTCCTGGGCACCATTATCGCGCGCAGCCGGGGGATCGGCGCGCGCGAAAATGATCGGTCTTCGCTAGATTTGCGTCGCTTCCATCGTCGTCAGTTCAGGCTTGGGCAGTCCGCTCTTCTCGTAGGTGGCGGCGAGCTCGGCCTTGCGCGCGGCCATCTGCTCACCGAGCACGTCCATGTCGAGGCCGGCCTTGCGTGCCTGGGTAAAGATGCCCTCGATGCGCTGCTCCTCTTCCTTGACGTGATGCTCGATCTGCTCGCTCAGCACCTTGACCTTGGCGTCATAATATTCGTCGTCGGGCCCGCCGGCCTCGATCTCGGCGATCAGTACCTTGGCGCCGTCATGTTCGACATAGGCTTCCTTGAGATCGGCGTTGTCGACCTTGCCTTCGCACGCCGGATAGAAAATCTCTTCCTCGATCTTGGCGTGGATCGTCAGTTCCATGCAGATCTGCTCGGCGATCGACTGCTTGCGACCGTCGCCGCTGGCTTTCTCGAACGAGGCGAACAATAACTCAACAGTGCGATGGTCGGCTTTCAGCAAAGCGACGGCGTCTTGGGTCTCAGCCATGGGGGATCTCCATTACCCGGGGTTAAATCTGGACATGTAACTCACGAAACTCGCGCAAGTTTCCGCTAAATTCAATGGAGCGATGGAGCGCCGATCAACGGGTGTTTAACGACCACCGGCGAGTCGGGGCGGGGGGATTCCGCGACCGGCTCAGCCCCGGCCAGCGCCCCGAGGAAGTTGCCGCGCCAGCGGTGCACATTGTCGGTGCGGACGCCGTCGATCAGCGCCGACCAGCGGCGCTTGCGCTCGTCCAGGGGCATGGCGAGCGCGGTGCGAAGCGCATCGCTGATCTCGTCCTTGCTGTGCGGGTTGACCAGCAGCGCCTCGGTCATCTGCAGCGCCGCACCGGCAAATTTGGAGAGGATCAAGACCCCCGGATCCTCGGGATCCTGCGCCGCGACATATTCCTTGGCGACGAGGTTCATCCCGTCGAGCAAAGGGGTGACCAGTGCCACGTCGGACCCGCGGTAGAGACCGGCCAGTCCGGCGCGCGGGTAGCTCTGGTTGACGTAGCGGATCGGCACCCAGTCGACATGCGCGAACTGGCCATTGATGCGGCCCGACACGCCGTCGAGTTCCGCTCGGATCGTCTCATAGGTATGGACTTCGCCACGCGATGGCGGCGCGATCTGGAGCAAAAAGGCGCGGTGCTGCCAGTCGGGGTTTTCGTCGAGGAAGTGGCCATAGCCCTCGAACCGTTCGACCAGCCCCTTGGTATAATCGAGCCGGTCGACGCCGATGATCACCTTTTTGCCCTCGGCGCTCTTCTTGAGCGTCCGAAACGCTTCGGTCGCATCGGCGCGGGTTAGCAGATCGTCGAATTCCTCGGCGTCGATGCCGATCGGAAAGGCGCCGGTACGGACCACTCGGTCGCCAACCGTGACTTTGCCGTTGTCATCGATCGTCCCGCCCATCTCGCGTTCGACATAATGATGGAAGCTTTCGAGCCATTGCTCGGTCTGGAAGCCGATCAGATCATAGGCCAGCATCGATTCAACCAGCCGCCGGTGATAGGGCAGTGCGGTCAGCAGGCGGTGTGGCGGCCACGGGGTGTGGAGGAAGAAACCGAGCCGGTTCGTGACCCCCATCTGGCGCAACTGATCACCGAGCGGGATGAGGTGATAATCCTGGACCCAGATGAGGTCGTCGGGCTCGATCAGCGGCAGCGCGGTCGAGGCGAGGCGCTGGTTAACCCGCTCATACCCGGCGCCGAAGTGGCGGTCGAATTCGGCCAGATCGACGCGATAGTGAAACAGCGGCCACAAGGTGCGGTTGGCATAGCCGTTATAATATTCGTCGACGTCCTGCGGCTCGAGGTCCACCGTCGCGGTGGTAAAGCCGGATTCGCGGCTGATCTGCATCCGACCGGTGAAACTCTCGGTGACCTGGCCCGACCAGCCAAACCAGATTCCGCCGGATTCGCGTAACGCCGAGCCCATCGCCACTGCGAGTCCGCCCTGGCTGGCCTCACCGCTGCGCGCCTTGGGGGCGCTCACCCGGTTGGACATGATGATCAATCGGCTCAACGCACCGCACTCCAGGGACGCGATAAAAGACCCGCGCAGTTGATCAACCCTACCAGCGAATAAGTCTGCGGATAGTTGCCCCACAATTCACCGGTCTTGACGTCGGTGTCCTCGCTCAGCAGCCCGGCCGGGGTCAGCCGCTCGATCATTCGCTCGTAAAGCTCGCGCGCCTCGGCGGTCCGTCCGACCAGGTGAAGGGTCTCGATCAGCCAGAAGGTGCAGAAGTTGAACGCGGTCACGGGAAGCCCGAAATCATCCTCGGTGGCATAGCGAAGCATATGCTCGCCGCGGCGAAGGCCGGTCTCGACCGCCTCGAACGTCGCCAGAAAGCGCGGATCGTCGGCTTTCAAGAATTGCAAATCGACCAATTGGAGCAGGCTGGCGTCGAGCTCCGAGCCGCCCCAGATCGCCGAGAAGCGCTCCTCGCCGGCGATCCACGCTTTCTTCTCGATCGCGCGGCGGATCCGCTCGGCGGCTTTGCGCCAGTAACCGGCGCGATCGCCGAGCCCGAGGTTAGCGGCGATCTTGGCCAGCCGGTCGCACGCCGCCCAGCACATCACCGCACTATAGGTGTGGACTGCCGATTTGGTGCGAAATTCCCACAGGCCGGCGTCGGGCTGGTCGAAGGTCGCCAGCGCGCGTTCGCCGACCTGCTCGAGCGAGGCGAAATCGTCGGCGGTGGCCGGGCGGAGCAGGCGCTTGTCGAAGAACGCCTGCGCGCTCGAAAGGACGATCTGGCCGAAGGCGTCGTGCTGGATCTGCGAATAAGCCGCGTTTCCGACCCGTACCGGACCGAGCCCGCGATAGCCGGCGAGGCCTTCGGCGATTCTTTCGGTCAGCTTGCCTTCGCCGCTGACGCTGTACAGCGGCTGGATCTGGCCGCCATCGCTATTGTCGATGATGTTGCGCAGGTAAGACAGATAGGATTCGAGCACGTCGAGCGCGCCAAGCCGGTTGAGGGCCTGCACCGTGTAGTAAGCGTCGCGGATCCAGCAGTAGCGATAATCCCAATTGCGCTCGGACCCGTCATGCTCGGGGATCGAGGTGGTCAGGGCGGCGACAATCGCGCCGGTTTCCTCATGCTGGCAAAGCTTGAGCGTGATCGCGGCGCGGATCACCACTTCCTGCCAGTCGAGCGGGATGGCGAGTCCGCGCACCCAATTCTTCCAGTGGCGCCGCGTTTTGTGGAGCATTTGGGCGACTTCGACCTCGACGTTGCCCACGAACGGCTCGTCCGGGCCGAGGAAGAAGGACAGGCTGCGTTCGAGCCGGAAACTGCGTCCGTCGATCAGCCGACCGACCGGAGCGTCGGTGGTAAGACGCAGCGGCTGGGGCTCGGTGAGGAAGCGGATGTGGTTGGTGCCACTGGTCCGCTCGGCGTCGCTGGCGCCCCAGTCGGTCGCCGGGTTGAGTGCGATCCGGACCTGCGGGCTGCCCTTGACCGGGCGGACCAGGCGAACGAACGACACCGGGCGATACATCCGCCCGCGCCGCTCGAACCGCGGGCAGAAATCGATCACTTCGGCGCTCGCGCCGCGCGCATCGGTCAGGATGGTCGAGAGGATCGCGGTGTTGGCGAGATAATTCGGCTCGGCACTGACCTGGTCCTTCAAGGACACGCGCCATTCGCCAGCGGGCAAAGTGAGTGCCTCCTTGCGCTTGGGGTCGAGCAGCGAACAGAATAACGGATCGCCATCGACCTGCGGCTGGCAAGCCCAGACCATCCCGGCGGTCGCGTCGACCAGCGCGCTGACCTGGCAATTGCCGATCGGCCACAGAGTCAGCGATTTCACGACGCGCGCTCCAAAAAGGCAAGGGTATTCGCGACCGTCGGCAGCCGGTAGTGAGCGGCGGTCGGTCGGGCGATGCCGACCAGCACCGCCCGCCCGCCAAGCGCGGCGGCGGCGGTGAACGCATGCTCGTCGGTCAGATCGTCTCCCATGACGACAGGACTCCCGGAGGCGAACGGCGGTTCCGCCATAAATGCTCGGACCGCATCGCCCTTGTCGGCGCCGGGGACCTTCAATTCGCGAACGCACTTGCCGCTTTGCAGCTCGAGCCCGGTCCGCCCGGCGAGCGAACGCGCGAATTCATCGACCGCGGCCTCGGCGTGGCGGGCGTCGCGATAATGCAGCGCGACTCCCGCCGCCTTGGTCTCGATCAACAGCTTGTGCTGCCCGGCGAATTCGCGCGCGGCGTCGACGGCGATGGCCAGGCCGGGCGGGATCGTGGCGCGGGTCACCTGGCCGTCGGCCGAGCGCCGTTCAAGTCCGTGCGATCCGGCCATCGCGATCGGCCCGAGACCGATTCGCTCGGTCAGTTCGTCGAGCGAGCGCCCGCTGAGGATGGCGAGGCGTCGGTCGAGGCGGTTCAAGAGCAAGCCGAGCAGGGTCCGGAGCCGCTCGTCGACCCCCGCCTTCGCCGGATCGATCACGAAATCGACCAACGTCCCGTCGAAGTCGAGGAACAAAGACGCGCCGTCGAGCAGGGCAGCGGGAGGCAGTGAAAGGGCGGTCATCGCCGCGTTGCCTAGCTGCGCCGCGCGGTTTGGCAAGGGCGCACGGGGGAACAGTCGGCGCAAGGCAGCGTTGGGTCGGCAGTCACGGGCAAAAGGAGTGAAGTCATGCGTATCGCCCAGGTTGCCCCGCTTGCCGAAGCTGTCCCGCCCAAGCTTTATGGCGGAACCGAACGCGTTATCTGGTGGCTGACCGAAGCGTTGGTCGATCTCGGCCATGACGTGACGCTCTATGCCAGCGGCGACAGCGAGACCTCGGCCCGGCTGATTCCCTGTGCGCCGCGCGGTCTGAGGCTCGACGGGATCAACAATCATCTCGCTTACACGGTGGCGATGGTCGATCGCGTCCTGGCGGATTCCAGTCGCTATGACTTTATCCACTTCCACGTCGATTTCGTGCATTTCCCCTTGTTCCGGCATCTCGCCGGCAAATGCCTGACGACGCTCCACGGGCGGCTAGATTTGCCCGATTTCCTGCCCGGCTTCACCGAATTTCCCGACATGCGGCTGGTGAGTATATCGAACGATCAGCGCCGACCGGTGCCGAATGCGAATTTCGCCGGGACGGTCTATCACGGGCTTCCCGAGCAACTGATCCCGTTTGCTCCCGAGGGCGGCGATTATCTTGCTTTCCTCGGCCGGATCAGCCCCGAGAAACGCCCCGACCGGGCGATCGAGATTGCGATCAAGTCGGGCATGAAACTCAAGATGGCGGCCAAGGTCGACCATGCCGACCGCGCTTATTTCGACGAGCAGATCGCGCCCTTGCTCGATCATCCGTTGGTCGAATTCGTCGGCGAGATCGGCGATTCGGACAAGCCCGACTTCCTCGGCAATGCGCGCGCCTTGCTGTTCCCGATCGATTGGCCAGAGCCGTTCGGGCTGGTGATGATCGAGGCGATGGCGGCGGGCACCCCGACCATCGCCTGGGCCACCGGATCGACCCCGGAAGTAATCGACCACGGCCGCTCGGGCTTCCTCGTCAATTCGATCGAGGAGGCGGTCGACGCGGTGCGGCTGGCGAGCGAACTGCCGCGCCGGACTGTGCGCGACTGCTTCGAGGAGCGCTTCACCGCCCGGCGAATGGCCGAGGATTATTTGCGTCTCTTCACCGGCTCGACCATGCAGGATCGAACCCAGTTTCGGGAACCCTTCATGCTGGCCAGCTGACTTGAGCGAAAAAACGACCGCAGCGGATGATCCGCCAATTCCCGTGCTCGTAAGGCACAAGGAAGATTACCATATCGAGGCGACAGAATCGCTGGTCGCTCGGACGCTTCGGACCCTGAAGCATAACGATCTGTTCGCGGTGTTCGATCAGCAGGGCAATTTCGCCGGCGGCGCGCTGGGCCCCGACGGTTTGTTCTACAAGGACACGCGATTCCTCTCCGAATTCACGCTTCGCCTCGGCGGGGCAGAGCCGCTTCAACTTGGCTCGGTGCTACTCGACGACAATGGCGCAATGGTGGTCGATCTGACCAACGCCGACCTTCGCACCGACAAGGGCCGCGTCTGGCTGCAGCGCGAATCGGTGCATTTGTCGCGCTTCAAGTTTCTCAAGGATTCGTCATCGTTCGAACGGATCCGCCTGCGCAGCTACGGCCCGATCGGGCGGCCCATCTCGGTCGACATCAGCTTCGAAGCCGACTTCGCCGATCTGTTCGAGGTGCGCGGAACCCGGCGGTTGAAGCACGGGACGCGGTCATTCGAGCGGGTCTCCGACGGCCAGTTCGAATTCCGCTACGTCGGGCTCGATCATGTGACGCGCCGGACGATCCTCCATTTCGACCCGCCGCCGGCCGAGCTTGGCGAGGGCAGGGCGCGGTGGGAGATCGACCTCGACGGCGAACATGAGCAGGCAATCATCGTCAAGACATCGTGCCTGATCGAGGACGAGAAGGAAGATCGCGAGTCGATCGCCGAAGCGTTCCGCGCAACCCACAAGGTCCGCCGCGAGTTGGCTCGGCAGCGCGCCGATCTCGATAGTAGCAACCCTCAATTCGATGCGGTCATCGCCCGCGCCTGGTCCGATATCGACATGCTGATGACCGAGACCGAGCTTGGACCTTATCCTTACGCCGGGGTGCCGTGGTACAGCACGGTGTTCGGTCGCGACGGGATCATTACCGCGATGCTCCTGTTGTGGTGCGCGCCGTATCTGGCGCGCGGCGTGCTCAAGACATTGGCCAGCCTGCAGGCGACCGAGCTCGACCCGCTGCGCGATGCGGAGCCAGGCAAGATCCTTCACGAACGGCGCGGCGGCGAGATGGCGGCGCTCGGCGAAGTCCCGTTCCGGCGTTATTACGGATCGGTCGATTCGACCCCATTGTTCGTGATGCTTGCCTCGCAATATTATGAGCGCACCGCCGACATCGAAACGATCCGCGACATCTGGCCCAACATCCTCGCCGCGATCGAATGGATCGATACTTACGGCGACGTCGATAATGACGGTTTCGTCGAATATTCGCGGATGACCGACAAGGGCCTGGCCAACCAGGGCTGGAAGGACAGTTCGGACAGCATTTTCCACCGCGACGGGCGGCTGGCGCAGGCGCCGATCGCGCTGTGCGAAGTCCAGGCTTATGTGTTCGCGGCCAAGCAGGGTGCGGCGGTGCTCGCAGCCCGGCTCGGCGAGAGCGACCGGTCGGCCCGCCTGGCGCGCGAGGCCGACGATCTCAGGATCAAGTTCGAGGCCGCTTTCTGGCTCGAGGAATATGGCACTTATGCATTGGCGCTTGATGGGGACAAACGGCCGTGCCGGGTGCTCGCTTCCAACGCCGGCCATTGCCTGTTCGCCGGGATCGCCTCGCCCGAGCATGCCGCGCGAGTCGCCGAACTGTTGGTCGGTAAGCGCTTCAATTCTGGCTGGGGAGTGCGCACCGTCGCGGTTGGCGAGGCGCGCTACAATCCGATGGCCTATCACAATGGCTCGATCTGGCCGCACGACAATGCTTTGATCGCACTCGGTATGGCGCGCTACGGCCACAAGAAAGCGACACTTGCGGTGTTCGAGGGGATTTTCGATGCGGCGATTTATGACGACCTTCGCCGACTGCCCGAACTGTTTTGCGGGTTCGAACGGCGGCCACGGCAGGGGCCGACCTCCTACCCGGTCGCCTGCTCGCCCCAGGCGTGGGCGGCGGCGACTCCGTTCGCATTGGTAGCGGCCTCGATTGGCTGCCAGATCGACCCGCAATCCTCGGCGTTACAACTGGTCCGGCCGGTGCTCCCCAAATTCCTCGACGATCTCACCATCCGCAACATCGCGATTGGCGATTCACGGGTCGATCTCAGGCTGGCGCGGGTCGATGGAGATGTCACCACCGCAGTGCTGAGGCGCGACGGTGATGTCGTGGTGACGATTACCAAATGACCGGGCCGGAATCGCCGCGTCAACTGGTCGCGATCGACCTTGGCGGAACCCACATCCGCTTCGCCATCGCCACCGTCGCGGGCGGCAGGGTCGCAAACCTCGGCGAACCGGTCACATTGCAGTCGGGCGACTATGACGGTGTGCCCGCCGCCTGGGCCGATTTCGAGCGGCGCTGCGGCCTTGCCTTGCCCAAGGCCGCAGCGCTGTCGGTCGCCGGGCCGGTGGTCGACGGGGCGGTCAAGCTGACCAACCTGCCGTGGCGGATCGAACGCGCCACGCTCGAGCGCGAACTTGGCCTTGACGCGCTGGTGCTGGTCAATGATTTCGAAGCGGTCGGCCACGCGGTGGCCGCGGCCGGGCCGGGCGACTTCGAACATTTGTGTGGCCCCGACCAGGCCTTGCCCGAAGCGGGCGCGCTGTCGATCGTCGGGCCGGGCACCGGGCTTGGCGTGGCGATACTTTGGCGCGGCGAGGGCGGCTATCGGGTGATGCCGTGCGAAGGCGGGCATATCGGATTCGCGCCGGTCGACGCGTTCGAGGATGCGTTGCTCGCCGGGCTTCGCCAGCGGTTCGGGCGAGTATCGGCCGAGCGGGTCGCCGCCGGGCCGGGCATTTCGGACATTTACGAAGGGTTGGGCGGGGAAGATCGCTGCGATACCGATCCGTTCGAGGACCAGAACATCTGGACCCGCGGCACCGCTGGCGGCGATCCGCTGGCGCGCGCCGCAGTCGAACGATTCTGCATGGTACTGGGCAGCATCGCGGGCGATCTGGCGCTGGCTCACGGCGCGCGCGGGGTGGTGATCGCCGGCGGGGTCGGACGGCGGCTCAGCCACTTCCTGCCCGGATCGGGTTTCGCCGCGCGGTTCAACGACAAAGGACGGTTCAGCAGTGCGATGGC
>JBBRTO010000064.1:0-12113 GCA_038244345.1 Sphingomonadales bacterium
ATGGTTTGGAAATATTCTTGCTAACTTCACGGTCGAGCCAGAAATTCGCGAACATCGGTTCGACCCAAGAGCATCGCTGGCCATCGGCGAAGAACCTCCAAGAATCGAACTGGCAAAAGCGTTTTACGCAGGCGCGAAGGTGAGCGAGGTAAAACAGGCGACGAAGCGTCTGAAGGCATGGACTTTGCTCGCGCACCGCCACCCCAATCTGTCCGCGCGGCGAGTGAGCCCGTCAGCCGACGGCGGAAATAGGTAGATTTGCGTACGGGTTCATGGCGATTGCCTTAACTCCAGCGGGGGCTATTAGCCGGCGCCTATTTCATGAAGAGCGGTTGGAAGATGAACAGGCCGAAGGCGAACCCGGCGAGATATTTGATGATTAGGTCGAGCCACATCGGCAGCGCGAGAGTCGTGTGGTTACTGCTGGCCCTCGAGCGCGTCATGGGCAGTGATGGCGCCGAACAATACCTGCGTGAGCAACATCGCGATGACGGTGACGAAATATTTGGTCGTCGCCTTCATCTACGGGGTTGGCTTGATCGTCAAAAACGGGTCGTCGGCGGGCGCGACCCCATGCGCTTCGTCGGCGCGCCGCGCCTGATACCACACTGGCAATCGACCACATGCCGAGCGAGGTCGACGGCGTTGCCGACCAATGCCTCGTGCGGCCAATTATACTGTATGTTGATCGCCGAGTGTTTCGGAACTAGCAAGCGCACAGTTTTCTCTTAGGGGTCGTAATGGAAACAGCTTTTACGCGAAGCTTCGTCTGGGTTCTCCTCGCCGCCGTGGCGATACTCATGGCGGCGGCCGCCCATGACACGGCGTTTGCGGTTCACATGGGAATCTTCGCGCTCGCCGGCTCGATCGCGGCTTTTGGATCCGCTCAGGGGATTGCGGCCCTCCGGCCTTCCCCCCACGACCTCGAGAGCCGTTATGACGACCAGGTCATCCGCTGGGGCGTCATCGCGACCGTCTTCTGGGGCGTGGTCGGTTTCCTAGTCGGCCTGGTTATCGCGTCCCAGCTCGCGTTCCCGCTGCTCAACCTCAATTATGAGTGGACGACGTTCGGTCGGCTTCGTCCGCTGCACACCAGCGCCGTGATTTTCGCCTTCGGCGGCAACGCTTTGATCGCGACCAGCTTCTACGTCGTGCAGCGCACCTGCCGTGCCCGCCTCGCGCTGCCCAATGTCGCCAAGTTCGTCTTCTGGGGATACCAGCTATTCATCGTTCTGGCGGCAACTGGCTACGTGATGGGCGTCACCGAATCTCGCGAATATGCCGAGCCGGAATGGTATGTCGATATCTGGCTGACGATCGTCTGGGTTGCGTATGGCGCGGTCTTCATCGGCACCATCCTCAAGCGCTCCGAGCCCCACATCTACGTCGCCAACTGGTTCTATCTCGCCTTCATCATAACAATCGCCGTCCTTCACATCGTCAACAATCTGGCGGTGCCAGTCAGCTTCCTCGGCTCGAAAAGCTATTCGGCCTTTGCTGGGGTTCAGGACGCGCTGACGCAATGGTGGTACGGCCACAACGCGGTCGCTTTCTTTCTGACCGTGCCGTTCCTCGCGATGATGTATTACTTCGTCCCGAAGCAGGCGGAGCGGCCGATCTACAGCTACCGGCTGTCGATCGTGCACTTCTGGAGCCTGATCTTCCTCTACATCTGGGCCGGCCCGCACCACCTCCTCTACACCGCGCTTCCCGACTGGGCGCAGACGCTTGGGATGGTGTTTTCGGTCGTGCTGTGGATGCCCAGCTGGGGAGGCATGATCAACGGCCTGATGACGCTCAACGGCGCGTGGGACAAGATTCGCACCGATCCGATCATCCGTATGATGGTTGCCGCGCTCGCCTTCTACGGAATGGCGACGTTCGAAGGGCCGATGATGTCGGTGAAAAGCGTCAATTCGTTGTCGCATTACACCAACTGGACCATCGGTCACGTCCATTCGGGCGCACTCGGCTGGAACGGCATGATTACCTTCGCTGCGGTTTATTACCTCACCCCGCGGCTGTGGCAGCGTGAACGGCTCTATTCGCTGCGGATGGTCAACTGGCACTTCTGGTTCGCGATCATCGGCATCGCGCTCTACGCTTCCTCGATGTGGGTCGCGGGGATCACGCAAGGCCTGATGTGGCGCGAATATGGCGATGACGGTTATCTGGTTTACGCGTTCGTCGACGTGGTTCGTGCAATGCATCCCTATTACGTCATGCGGATCGGCGGCGGCCTGCTCTATTTCATCGGCGCGCTGATGATGGTGTGGAACGTGTGGAAGACCATCGCGGGCAAGCTTCGTGAAGAAACTCCGCTTCACTCTGCGCCCTTCGACCCGCTTGCAGACCGGCCGATCCTCGCCGGCGATGGGGGACGGGCATAATGCGCCTCCTCAAGCTCCAAAAGAATATCGAGCGCAACGTGACCTTGCTGGCGGTGGCCACCCTGATTGCGGTGTCGATTGGCGGGATCGTCGAAATCGCGCCGTTGTTTTACATCGACCAGACGATCGAGCGCGTTCACGGTGTGCGGCCGCCCACGCCGCTCGAGCAGGCTGGCCGCGACATCTATGTCCGAGAAGGCTGCTATAGCTGCCACAGCCAGATGATCCGCCCGTTCCGCGACGAGGTCGAGCGCTACGGCCACTACAGTCTTGCCGCCGAGAGCATGTACGATCATCCCTTCCAGTGGGGATCGGAACGGACCGGGCCGGACCTTGCGCGCGTCGGTGGCCGCTATTCCGACGAATGGCATGTCCAGCATTTGAAGGATCCGCGCTCGGTCGTCCCGGAATCAATCATGCCACCCTACGCCTTCCTCGCCGAACGGGATCTCGATCCAAGGGAATCGGCGGCGCATCTCAAAGCGTTAAGCAAGGTAAGCGTGCCCTATTCAAAGGAAGCGATCGATTCCGCCGCTGCCGACCTCACCGCGCAGGGCACGGGTGAGGGTGACGTGACGGGTCTCCAGAAACGCTATCCCGATGCCCAGGCACGAGATTATGACGGCAATCCCGGTCGGCTGACCGAAATGGACGCGCTGACCGCCTATCTTCAGCAGCTCGGCACCCACATTGATTTCCGCAAGGTCCAAGCGCACGAGGTTCGTCAATGACCTATGAGGGATTCCGTCATTTCGCCGACAGTTACTGGCTGGCGGGGATGGCGTTGCTCTATCTGCTCCTGATCGGCTGGGCATTTCGCCCCTCGAAGCGGAGCGTCAACGAACGAGCGGCGAAGATGATCTTCGATGAGGACGACGGCTGATGGCGGACAAGCGCATCGACCCTGCGACCGGCACTCCGACCGTCGGCCATGAATGGGACGGGATCGAGGAACTCGACACACCGATGCCGCGATGGTGGTTATGGAGCCTCTACGCAACGATCGTCTTCGCGATCGGCTACATGGTGTTCTACCCTGCATGGCCGTTGATCGACCATGCGACCGCTGGGGTGTGGGGCTGGTCGAGCCGCGCCGAGTTCGAGCAGGAAATGAGTGCCGAATTCGATCACAAGCGGCCGATCCAGCTGGCGCTGTCGCAAATTCCGATCGAGCGGCTTCCCCAGGACGGCAAACTGCTCAACGCCGCCGTCCAGGGCGGTGCGTCGGCCTTCCGGGTGTCCTGCACCCAATGCCACGGTTCGGGCGCGGCGGGGAGCAAGGGCTATGCCAACCTCAACGATGACGACTGGTTGTGGGGGGGCGACCTGAAGACGATTCAGCAGACAATCGAGCATGGCATTCGCTACCCTGGCGACAATCAGACCCGGATGAGCCAGATGCCAGCTTTCGGTCGCGACGGGATCCTCCAGGCGCCACAGATCGAGGACGTGGCGAGCTACGTGCGGACCTTCTCGAGGCTCGAGCGGCCGAGCGCGGCATCGGTCCGCGGAGCTACGCTGTTCGCCGCAAATTGCGCGGCTTGTCATGGGCCGGCGGGCGCCGGCAATCGTTCGCTCGGCGCACCCAACCTGACCGACCGTATCTGGCTCTATGGCGGCGACAGGGAGACGGTGGTCGAGACGATCACTAACGCGCGCTACGGTATTATGCCGGCCTGGGGACAGCGGTTCGATCCGGTGACGATCAAGATGCTCGCGGCGTACGTTCATTCGCTCGGCGGTGGCGAAGCGTTCGTTACCGAACAACCGGCCGCGAGCCAACAAGGAGAAGCAAAGGCGGAGGCGGGCCAGGTACCGGCTCCGGTGAAGCAAAATGCCTCCCGCTGACGCCGTCACTAGCCGCGATCAGAAGAGATTCTTCGAAAAGCGGCGGAAGATATTCCCGCGTCAGATCGACGGTCCTTTCCGGCGTTTCAAATGGCTCGTGATGGCGGTCACACTGGCGATCTATTACGGGACGCCGTGGCTGCGCTGGGATCGCGGTCCCTACTCGCCGGATCAAGCTGTGCTGGTCGACCTGGCACACCGCCGCTTCTACATGTTCGCGATCGAGATCTGGCCGCAGGAATTCTATTATGTCGCTGGTTTGCTGGTGATGGCAGCGGTCGGACTGTTCCTCACCACCTCGGCGGTTGGCCGAGCGTGGTGCGGTTACACCTGTCCGCAGACCGTGTGGACCGACCTGTTCGTCCATATCGAACGCTTCATCGACGGTGACCGCAATGCCCAGACTAAGCTGGAGACCGCCCCGTGGGGACCGGTCAAAGTCACCAAGCGCCTGACCAAATGGAGTATGTGGCTGATCGTCGGCATGCTCACCGGCGGCGCGTGGATCTTCTATTTCGCCGACGCCCCGACGCTGTTCCACCAACTGTTCTCCGGAACCGCTCCGCAAGTCGCCTACGTCACAATCTTCGTTCTGACCATGACGACCTTCATCTTCGGCGGTTTCCTGCGCGAACAGGTCTGCATTTACATGTGCCCGTGGCCGCGCATCCAGGGCGCGATGCTCGACGAGCAAAGCCTTGTGGTAACCTACAAGGCGTGGCGCGGCGAACCGCGCAGTCACGGGGTCAAGCGGCAGAAAGTGGCCGAGGACGCCTCCTCACTGTTGCCCGCAGGCGATTGCATCGATTGCCTCGCGTGCGTCGCGGTCTGCCCGACGGGGATCGACATTCGTGAAGGACCGCAGATCGGTTGCATTACTTGCTCGCTGTGCATCGACGCCTGCGATGAGGTCATGGAGCGGATCGGTCGACCCAAGAAACTGATCGGCTACACCACCGAAGCTGACGAGGCCCTGGCCAGCGCTGGGCTCCCGATCAAGTCGCCGATGCAGCGATTGTTCCGCCCGCGGACCATGATCTACCTGGGGGTCTGGGCCGCGATCGGGCTTGCAATGCTGTTCTCGCTCGGAACGCGCGACCGGGTCGTGCTCGACGTCGCGCAAAGCCGCAATCCGGTGTGGGTGCGGCTGAGCGATGGCCAGGTGCGGAACAGCTATTTGATCAAGCTGCGCAACATGGAAAATCGGCCGCGGCGGTTCATGCTGTCGGTGCGCGGGGTCGATTCGCGACTGTGGGACGAAACGATGCCGCGCGAGACGGCAGCGCCGACCCTGACCTTCGAGGTAGCCCCCGACCAGGTCGCCAAGCACACCGTTTATCTCGCCGCGCCCGAGCCGGGTCCGGCGCAGCAGCCGATCCTGTTCACGGCCAAGGCGCTCGACCAGGAAGGCGGCACGGCGGTCGGCCAGGCGCGGTTCGAGCGGCCGGAGCAGGGCCAGTGACGAACCGCTTCACCGGACGGCACATGACTGCCATCCTCATCGCCTTCTTCCTCGTCGTGATTGGGGTCAACGGGACTCTCGCCTGGCTGGCGAGTTCAACATTTAGCGGCGCGCTGGCCGAGAACGGCTATGTCGCGAGCCAGGACTATAACCGCTGGATCGCTCAAAGCGCGGCGCAAGACCGCCTGGGCTGGTCCATCGCGACGCACGTCGAGGAGCGTCACCTCGTGCTCGAGACCCGGGGCGTGACCGGCGCCTCGGCCGACGTCATCTTGTCGCACCCCTTGGGTCTGGAGAGCGATCGGCGGCTGTCGATGGCGGCCATGGGCGGCGCGCGCCTGCGGTCTGTGTCCGACGTGCCGAAAGGCCGTTGGATCGCCAATCTGGTCATCCGGCAGGGCGGCAGGGAAGCGCGTTTCATGACCGAAGTGCGCGGATGAACGCGAGCTTCCCGCGGACCGAGGCGGCGTCGGCGGTATCGCTGTTCGCGGTCGAGGGAATGCGGTGCGCTGCGTGCATTTCGCGTATCGAGCATGGCCTCACCGCGACACCGGGCGTGATCGCGGCGCGGGTCAACCTGTCGGCGCGGCGGGTCCGGGTGGACCATGATCCATTCCTCACCGAGGACGCCCTCCTCGCCGCGTTTCGCGCGACCGGGTTCGACGCGCATCCGTTCGCCGGGCAGGTTGCCACCGGTGCCGGATCGGTCGAAAGCCGGAGGCTGATGCTCGCACTCGGTGTGGCGGGCTTCGCGGCGATGAACATCATGCTGTTGTCGGTCAGTGTCTGGTCGGGCGCCGAGGGGCCGACTCGCCAGCTGTTCCACTGGATCTCGGCGCTGATCGCCATCCCCGCCGTTGCCTATTCCGGCCGCCCGTTCTTCGGGAGCGCGCTCGGCGCACTTCGCCACCGGCGCACCAACATGGATGTGCCGATTTCGATCGGCCTGATCGTCACGGTCGGGATGAGCCTCTACGAAACCGCGACCGGCGGACCCCATGCCTATTTCGACGGCGCGGTAATGCTGCTGTTTTTCCTTCTCGCCGGCCGTTTCCTCGACAGCGTGATGCGCGCCCGCGCCGAGAATTCGATCGCCGCTTTGCTGCGACGGGTGCCCATCGAAGCGACTTTGCTTCTCGGCAGCGGCCGCTTTGAACGGCGCTCGATCGACAGCTTCTTGCCTGGCGACCTGGTGCTCGTCGCGGCGGGCGAGCGGATCGCGGTCGACGGCAAGGTGGTCGAAGGGACGAGCGACATCGACCGCTCGCTCGTCACCGGGGAGAGCTTGCCCGTATCGGTTGGTCCCGGCGGAGGCGTGCTCGCCGGGACGATTAACCTCGCCCACCCGCTGACCATCCGCACCACGGCAGTCGCCGGCGAGACCGCGATCGCCGACATCGTTCGGCTGATGGAGGAAGCCGGCCAGGGCAAGTCGCGCTACGTCCGCATCGCCGACCGCGCCGCGCGGCTCTACGCCCCGTCGGTCCACTCGCTCGCCGCACTCTCGTTCCTCGGCTGGTGGATCTCCGGCGCAGGGATCCACCATGCCCTGCTGGTCGCGGTGGCGGTGCTGATCATCACCTGCCCCTGCGCGCTCGGCCTCGCCGTCCCGATCGCCCAGGTCGTCGCCGCGGGTGCGCTGATGCGCCGCGGCATCCTCATCAAGGACGGATCGGCGCTCGAGCGCCTGGCGACGGTCGACGTGGCGCTGCTCGACAAGACCGGCACGGCGACGCTTGGCCGGCTCGAGCCGTCGAACCTTCCCGAGGACCAGCGGGAACGCGCGACTCTGGCGGCACTTACCGGCGCCAGCCGTCACCCGCTGGCGCGATCGGTCAGCCGCGCGCTCGAACGCACCGATCGCGCGACAGGCGAGCGGATTGTCGAACAGGCCGGTCTCGGCGTCGAAGGCTATTTCGACTCCGTCCGCTGGCGGTTCGGGCGGCCCGACTGGGTCGGTGCAACGGCCGAGGCGTCGACCACCGTGGCGGCCTTTGCACGCGATGGCGGCGACGCGCGCGTGGTCACATTCTCCGACACCATCCGCCCCGATGCCAGAAGCGCGATGGCCGCACTGGCGGGTCTCGGCGTCAACGCTATGCTGGTCAGCGGCGATCAGCAATCGGTCGTCGACGAAGTGGCGTCGGCCTTGGACATCACTGCCCTGGCCCGGGTAACGCCGGCCGAGAAAAACACCTTGGTGCTGCAGCACCAGGCCGCCGGCAGCCATGTGCTGATGGTCGGCGACGGGCTTAACGACGGCCCGGCGCTCAAATCGGCCGACGTCGCCATGGCACCGGCGGCGGCGAGCGATGTCGGGCAGATGTCGGCCGACCTGCTGTTTTTCGGCGACAGCCTCGATGCGGTTCCCGTCGCGATCCGCGCCTCGCGCAAGACAATGCGCGTCGTCCGGCAGAATTTCGCGCTCGCAATCGGCTATAATTTCCTCGCGGTTCCGCTGGCGATCATGGGCCTTGTCACGCCGCTGGTCGCCGCTCTGTCGATGTCCGCCAGTTCGATGGTCGTCGTCGCCAACGCACTTCGGTTGCGCGGAGCGGCGCGGTGACCGGCGTCGGCTTCCTCTTGCCGATCGCGCTCGGCCTCGGGTTGCTCGGCTTGGTCGCCTTCTTCTGGTCGGCCAACAGCGGGCAATTCGAGGATCTCGACGGCGCGTCGATGCGAATATTGATCGACGATGAAAACGACCAGCTGATCGACGACCGATCCGGCGATCTCAACAGTTGACGGGATGCGTTCCGCCAGCGTCAGGGAACCCTCTTGCCATTGCTGGTCATTCCGTCCGCCGTCTCTTGCGGTGTTTTGTCGGGCGCCATCACCCGAACATCGGTACGACTGTGCCGTTATTTCGGACTATAACTACCGGTGACTAGTACGGAGGACTCGCCATGCCGATGCCGCGCATACCGCACCCGAACCTGATGGGCTTGCCACCGCTGCTACGCGCAGGATTTCGGCCATTCTTCCTTGGAGGATCGCTCTGGGCCCTTATCGTGGTGGTGCTGTGGGTCTGGTCGCTGGGCGGCGAAATGATACTGCCCACCGGCTTTGAGCCATTAGCCTGGCACCGGCATGAAATGCTGTTCGGTTACCTCGGCGCAGTGATTGCCGGCTTCTTGATGACGGCAATCCCAAATTGGACCGGTCGCTTGCCTTTAGCGGGAGCGCCGCTGGCTGGGCTAGCAAGCTTGTGGCTCGCCGCCCGCCTTGCGGTGCTGTTCTCGTCCGCCACAGGATTGTTGGTCGCGGCCGTCCTGGATGTTGGCTTCCTGCTTGTGCTGGTCGCCGTTTGCGCGCGAGAGGTTTTTGCTGCCAAGAACCGCAACCTGCCGATCGTATTCGTCGTGCTGCTGTTCGCCATCGCCAACGTCCTCGATTATGCTCAGGCTTTCGGCGCGGCCGTCCCCGACGGCCTCGGGTGGCGCGCCGGTTTTGCACTGATCCTGATTCTAATCAGCTTGATCGGCGGGCGAATCATTCCGTCATTCACGCGCAATTGGCTGATGAAGCGCGGCTTCAAGCACGGCCTTCCCAGGCAACCCGAAGCCTACGACAAGGCGACCATCGGCTTGACCGCGATCACGCTTCTCGTGTGGTGCGCAACGCCGGACACATCCTGGACTGGTGGGCTGCTAATTTTGGCGGGCGCGGCGCAAGCGGTCCGCCTCGCGCGCTGGTCGGGGCTGCGGACCGCGCGGGATTCGCTCGTCTTCATCCTTCACGTTGGATACGCGTGGCTTCCGATCGGGCTGCTGCTGCTCGGCGCGTCGCACTTCACGCCCGATATCCTGCCGACGATGGGCCTGCACGCGCTTGCTGCGGGGGCTATGGCGACCATGACACTGGCGGTGATGACGCGTGCCACCCTCGGCCACACGGGGCGGGATCTACGCGCCGACGTGTGGACGACGGTGATTTACCTACTCGTCACCGCGGGGGCCGTGATCCGGGTTTGCGCGCCGGACTTGCCCTGGGACTATATGCGGTTGATCGAAATTGCCGGCTCCCTGTGGGGCGGCGCCTTCGTGTTATTCATCATTAGCTATGGCCCAAAGCTTCTTGGGCCGCGGCCCGACGGGCGCCCGTAAGGGGTAATTACCCCCGTGTATTGCGGTTGCGGACAATCCGCGTAACGCGTCAAAGCAGGCTGATTATGGAACGGCCTGTGGATAAGTAGGCTAAGGACTGGCTGGGGCGGCAGGATTCGAACCTGCGAATGCCGGCATCAAAAGCCGGTGCCTTACCACTTGGCGACGCCCCAGCAGGCGACAAGAAACGGCGCTCGGCGCGGCGCTTCGAGAGCGCGGCTTATAGCGCGGCGATGCTCGCTGAATAGGGGCCGCGCAGTAGATAAACTCTGTCGGCCAAGTTCAGGCGTTCAACACGCGGCCGTGGACAAGGTCATCGTAATCCTTCGCCAGCTGGCGCGACAGGTCGCCGACCTCGAAATTCCACGGGCCGGCGGATCCGACGAAGGTCACTTCCGCCGCACTTCCGGTGAGGAAGAATTGCTCGAAGCTTTCCAATTCCTCGGGCCAGATGGCGCGTTCGACCACCTCGACGCCGCGGCGCCGGGCAAGATCCATCACCGTTTGCCGGGTGATGCCGTTGAGGAAGCAGTCGGGGGTCGGCGTATGGATCACCCCATCGCGAATGAAGAAGGCATTGGCCCCGGTTGCTTCGGCCACCTGTCCGCGCCAGTCGAACATCAAGGCGTCGTTGAAACCGCGATCCTCGGCGAATTTCTTCGACAGGCTGGCGATCATGTACAGCCCGGCAGCCTTGCTGTGCACCGGCGCAGTGTAGGGCGCGGGCCGCCGCCAGGGGGCGATGGCCAGGCGGATGCCCCGCTCAGCCAGAGCAGGATCGAAATACTTGCCCCAAAACCAGGCGGCGATGGCGAGGTGTGGCTTGGCGCCGGTCGGGCTGACCCCCATTTTTTCCGACCCGAGCCAGGCCAGAGGGCGCATATAGGCGTCGCTCATCCCGCTTGCGTCGAGCACCTCGATGCAGGCGGCGTCGATTTCCTCGACCGACCAGGGGATATCGAAACCGAGCAGTTCGGCCGACTTGCGCAGGCGGGCGCTATGCTCGCTCAGCTTGAAGATTTTGCCGTCGTAGGCGCGCTGGCCTTCGAATACCGAGGACGCATAATGCAATGCATGGGTCAGGACATGGACGCTGGCGTCGCGCCACGGCACCATCTTGCCGTCGAACCAGATCCATCCGTCACGGTCGTCGAAATTCGGCTGGTCGGCCATGAATTGCCCCTGTGGTGAAGGCGCCCGACTAGGCTAGCGGGCGGGGCGAATCAATCCGCGCCGCCGCGGCCAGCTGCTGCCCGCGGCGCGAGGCGGCTTCGAGCGTCCGGCCGATCAGCTGGTCGAGGTCGCGATCCAGAATCTCGAGCCCCGCCTGGGTTGTGCCGTTGGGACTGGCAACGCGGATCGCGATCGAGTCCATCGCTTCGTCCCGCGCCGACGCCATGGCGGCGGTACCAAGCACGGTCTCAAGCGCGATCCGGTCGGAAAGTGCCGGCTCGAGCCCGCGCTCGACCCCCGCCTTGGCCAGCGCCGCGACGAACCGAGCGACATAGGCCGGGCCAGCGCCGGCGAGCGATCCGATAGCGGCAAGTTCGGCTTCGCTCTCGGTTCGAACCACGGTTCCCAATTCCCCGAACAGTGAGTCAATCGCCCCGTCGCCACCACATAAAGCAACGACCCCGCGGTTCTCGCTGACCGGCAGGTTAGGCATCGCGCGGACGATTTGCCCCGCGTCCGGAAACCGGGCCCGCAAACTGGCGATTTCAACCCCCGCCAGGATCGACACCAAAATGCTGTTTGAATTCAACCGCTTGGCAAGCTCTGGTGCGACCTCGTCGAGCTTCTGCGGCTTGACCCCCAGCAACACCAAAGCCGGCGAACCGGTGCCGGGTATGATGCTCGCAGTGCGAACTCCGTCGACCGGCAATCCACTCGGCCGGATCGCGATAGCCTCGCCCAGATCGACCCCCGCGCGGCGCCAGCCTTCGACCATCGCCCCGGCCATCTTGCCGCAGCCGACGATCCAGGTTTCCCCCGGAAGCTTGCTCATGCCTCGCCCGCGGTCTCGATCAGCGCCGCGGAGATCGCCTCGCCCGGCGACTTGCCGCCCCACAGGACGAACTGGAAAACCGGATAGAATCGCTCGCATTCCTCGAGCGCCGCCTCGGCGATCGCCTCGGCATTCTCGAACGACAGCGAATCGGTTTCGCCGACCAGTGCCGCGTGGCGGAACACGATCAGCCCCGAGGCCGACCACATTTCGAAATGGCCGAGCCACAATTGCTCGTTGATCAGCCCCAGCGCTTCATAGATGGCAGCACGCTTCTCGACCGCGACCTTGATGTCGGGAAA
>JBBRTO010000065.1:0-12086 GCA_038244345.1 Sphingomonadales bacterium
TAACGCGGCCCTTCCTCGACCACATAGGTGATCACGAAGTCGCGGCGGTCGGGGGTCAGCTCGGCCAGCGCCGAGACGACGCGGAAATCGGCATAACCCTCGGTGAGGTAGAAAGCGCGCAGCTTCTGCTGGTCGGCGGCCAGACGATCGGGATCGTAGCTGTCGTTGGTCTTGAAGAAGCCGAGCACGCCGCCGGCTTCCTTGGTGTACATTTCCTTGCGCAGCCGGCCGTCGCCATATTGGTCGTTGCCGATGATGTTGATGGCACGGACCTTCGAAGTCGGACCCTCGTTGATCTCGAACACCAGGTCGACGCGATTCTGGTCGAGCTGGACGATCTTCGGCTCAACCGTCGCTGCGAAGCGCCCGCCGCGCTTGTACAATTCGATGATCCGATCGACGTCGGAACGGACCTTGGAGCGGGTAAAGATCTGCCGCGGGGCGAGACGGATCTCGGGCTGGATCTTGTCGTCCTTGATGCGCTTGTTGCCCTCAAGGATAATGCGGTTGATGACCGGGTTTTCCTTGATCTGGAGAATGAGCGCACCGCTCTCCGCGCCGGTGATCACCACGTCGGCGAACAATTCGGTCGCGTAAAGATCCTTCAATGCGGTATCGAGCGTCTCGGCGCTATAACCCTGTCCCGGGGCGAGGTTGGAATAAGAGATGACCGTCGCTGGCTCGAGCCGTTCGGCGCCGCGCACCGAGATCGAGCGGATCGTGCCCGTGACCGGCGGACGGCTGACCTGCACCGGTGCCTGTTGCGCTGCGGTCCCCGATACGGCGGCATCTTGGGCGAAGGCTGGAGCCGCAAATCCGCCGAGGATCGTCCCCACCATGAGCATTGCGCCAGTGCGAGTACCGATCGACTTGGTGTTGCTTGAAATCACGCGTCCCCGCCCTTTTACTGAAAGCGAGCGCTTAGCTGCGCGCCGCCGGTCTTAGTCCACTAGGGCCCTGCCCCAAGCCCGCTAACCAATCAAGCGCCCAACGCCATCCCACAGCCCGAAAAAGCCGAGATCGTTGAAGGTTGCGACCAACAGCAAGGCGAGCAGGAAAGCGAGCCCACCGCGAAACGCCCATTCCACCACTTGTTCGCTGACCGGCCTGCGCCGGACCGCCTCGATCGAGTAGAGGAGCAGATGTCCGCCATCCAGCATCGGGATTGGCAACAGGTTGATGAATCCGAGATTAATCGAGAAGATCGCGATCAACAAAACGAACTCGTAGAGACCGAGCGAAGCCTGCTGCCCGGCGATCTGCGCCATTCGCAGCGGCCCGCCGAGGTCCTTGACCGAGCGACGCCCGCTGACGATCTGCCACAGTCCGTCGGCCATCGAACGAGTGGTCTTGACGGTGGCGGCGACCGCCTCGGGGATGAGGCGAATTGCGGGGACCGGCACCGCCACATGCCGACTTCCGAGCACCCCCAGTTGGCCAATTCGGAAATGCTGGCCGAAGCGGTTCGACTGCTCGACCGCATCGAGGGTCGCGGAAAGGACCAGGGTTCGACCAGCGCGCTCGACGCTAACGTCGATTTTCTCGGCGGGACGAAGCTGGACGAAATCGGTCAAATCCTCGAAGCTGGCGATGGTTCGATCGGCCATTCCAATGATCCGGTCGCCGGGTTTGATGCCCGCCGCCTGCGCTGCGCTACCGGCCTTGACCTCGCTTACCAGATTGGCGGTGCGCGGCATTCCGGCCACGGCGAAGAATGCTGCGAAAATCAGGATGGCGATGATGAAATTGGTAACCGGGCCGGCCAGAACGATCAGGATGCGCTGCCACGGCGGGCGCAGGTGAAAGCTCTGGCGGCGCTGGTCGGGCGACAATTGGGCACTGTGGTCGGTGGTGCTGGTCGCGTCGGAATCGCCGATGAACTTCACGTAGCCGCCAAGCGGCAGCAATCCTATTTTCCAGCGAGTACCGCGCTTGTCGGTCCAGCCGGCGATTTCCTTGCCGAAGCCGATCGAAAACGCTTCCGCGCCGACCCCGAACCAGCGCGCCACCCAATAGTGGCCGAGCTCATGGCCGATGATCAGTGGCCCGAGCGCCGCGAGGAAGGCGATGGCGACAAACCACACCGGCGGCTGGGACAGCATCAGGCGGCGACCGGGGGCATATATTCACTGACCTTGTGGCGAACCGCGCGGTCGATGTCGATGACGTCGGCGATGGATTGCGGCGCCGGGGCGTCGGTTTCCTCGATCGCCCGTTCGACGATCCTGGCAATGTCACCGAACGCGATCCGCCGGTCGAGGAAGGCAGCGACCGCGAGTTCGTTGGCGGCGTTGAGGACGATCGCCTCCCCCTTCCCGCTCTCCAGCGCCGCGCGGGCCAGGCGGAGCGAGGGGAAACGCACCTCGTCAGGGGCTTCGAACGACAGATTGGCGATTTTGATGAGATCGAGCGGCTCGGCATTGGTCTCGATCCGCTCGGGCCAGGCCAATGCGTGGGCGATCGGAATCCGCATATCGGGCGAACCCAATTGGGCGATGGTCGATCCGTCGACATATTCGACCATCGAATGAATCACCGACTGCGGATGGACGAGAATGTCGATCCGCTCCGACGGCAGGCCGAACAGATGATGCGCCTCAATCAATTCGAGGCCCTTGTTCATCATGGTCGCGCTCTCGATCGAAATCTTTGCGCCCATCGACCAATTGGGGTGGGCCAGCGCCTGCTCGGGCCGCGCGATATCCATCTCGGCCTTGGACCATGTACGGAACGGGCCGCCGCTTGCAGTCAGGATCAGTTTTGCGACGCCATCAGCACTATTGCCAGCAAGGCATTGGAAAATGGCATTATGTTCGCTGTCCACGGGAAGGATAGTGGCCCCGGTGAGGCGCGCCGCGTCGGTCATCAGCGAGCCAGCTGTGACCAACGCCTCCTTGTTGGCAAGCGCGATGGTGCGGCCGGCCTCGACTGCCGCCATCACCGGCTCCAGTCCCGCGCAACCGACGATCGCGGCCATCACCCATTCGGCATCCCCCGCCGCGGCTTCGAGCAAGGCCTCGGAGCCCGTCGCGGCGCGGCAATCGCTGCCCGCCAGGGCGTTGCGCAATTCGCCCAGCTTTCGCTCGTCGGCGATCACCGCGAGCTTGGCCCCGGTTCGTCGCGCGACCGCGGCCAGCGCGGCGGCGTTGGTTGCAGCGGTCAAAGCGACGACTTCGAACCGCTCGGGGTGACGTTCGACCAGGTCCAGGGTCGAGGTGCCGACCGATCCGGTCGCGCCGAGGATCGAGATCCGCCTCATAACAACAGCCCCGCCAGCTGGCAGAGCGCGGTCAGGAACGCGACCACCACCAACCCGTCGAGCCGGTCGAGCACCCCGCCATGACCGGGCAGGATCGCACCGCTATCCTTGACGCCCGCACGGCGTTTGAGCCAGCTTTCGAACAGGTCGCCGCCCTGCGCGGCCGCGGCGAACAACGGCGCCAGCCACAGCAATGGCAAGGGCAGCATGACATATTGCACCCACGCCCAGCTGCCGAGGCCAGCGCTGACCATCCCGCCGACCAGGCCGGCGATGGTCTTGTTGGGGCTGATCGTCGGGGCGAGCTTGGGTCCGCCAATCGCCCGGCCTGCGAAAAAAGCGCCGATGTCGGTAGTCCAGGTCACGATGAACACCCAATAGAGCAGTTCGAGCCCTTGCGGCGCGCGGTCGCGAATCCACAACAGGGCGAGCGCCGGCACCAGTGCGTAAACGAAGCCGCCGAGCGTCCAGCCGGCGCCCCAACCCTTGGTCATCCGTCGCCATTCGTAGAACATTGCTCCCGCCGCAAGCGCTGCGAGCGCCGCGAAAACGTAGCCGCCGAGGAACGCCGCGCCCAGCGCGACCCCCGCCATGACAATGCCCGCGATGGCGCGCACGGCAAGGTTGTTCATCGACCACCGAATCGGCGCTGGCGCGAGGCGAAGTCCCCGAGCGTCGCTGCAAAGGCGCGTTCGTCGAAGTCGGGCCATAAGGTTTCGACGAACATCAGTTCGGCATAGGCCGCCTGCCACAACAGGAAATTCGACAGCCTGACTTCGCCCGAGGTGCGGATGAGCAGGTCGAGCGGAGGCAGATCGGCGGTCTGCATCGCCCGGTCGAGCGCGGTTTCGTCGATGCTCGCCGGATCGCGGGTTCCGGCGGTAACCTCCTCGGCCAGCCGCCGGGCTGCCGCGGCGATTTCCCCGCGAGAGCCGTAATTAAGCGCGACCACCAGAGTCAGCCGCTGATTGCTCGCAGTGCGCTCGACCGCACCCAGCAGGCGGGCTTCGAGCTTCGGGCCGAATGCAGCGGGATCGCCGATCAGGCGTAGGCGAACGCCCTCGCGCTCGAGCGTCTCCAATTCCTTTTCGACATAATAGCCGAGTAGGCCCTTGAGGTCGCTGACCTCTGCCTGCGGCCGGCGCCAATTCTCCGATGAGAAAGCGTAAAGCGTCAAAACTTCGACCCCGGCATCGGCTGCGGCGCGGAGAGTCTTGCGCACTGCCTCGGCCCCGGCGCGGTGACCGGCGGCGCGCGGCAGCCCGCGTTTCGCCGCCCAGCGACCGTTGCCGTCCATGATGATCGCGACATGACGCGGGACATCGCCTCCGCCCGTAGGCTGGACAGGCGGGTCGGCTCCCTCCAGCGCGGCGGAGCGCAGGGTCACTTGCCGAGGATTTCCTGTTCCTTGGCGTGCGAGCCGGTGTCGATGTCCTTGATCGTCTCGTCGGTCATTTTCTGGACCTCGGTTTCGAGCCGCTTGCGATCATCCTCGCTGATCTCATGCTTCTTCTCGTCGATCTTCAGATGATCCATCCCGTCGCGGCGGACGTTGCGCACCGCAATCCGCGCTTTTTCGGCATATTGGCCGACTAGCTTGGCCAGTTCCTTGCGGCGTTCCTCGGTCAAATCGGGGATCGGCAGGCGGATCATCGTCCCGTCGGTGATCGGGTTCAAACCAAGTCCGGCCGAGCGGATCGCTTTTTCCACCGGCCCGACATTGCCCTTGTCCCACACCTGGACCGAAATCAGCCGCGGCTCGGGCACCGAGACGGTCGCCACCTGATTGAGCGGCATGTTGGCGCCGTAAACCTCGACCTGCACCGGATCGAGCAAGGCAGTCGAGGCGCGGCCGGTGCGAAGCCCGCCGAGATCATGTTTCAACGCGTCGACCGCGCCCTGCATCCGGCGCTGAAGGTCAGCTTTGTCGTAGGTCGGCATTGGTCACTCTCCATCTTGAACGATCGTCGCGATCCCCCGCCCGGCAAGCACTTCGGCAAGGTTGCCGGGCTGGCGAACGTTGAACACGACGATCGGAATATCGTTGTCGCGGCACAGTGCAACTGCAGAGGCGTCCATCACCTTGAGGTCGTCGGCCAGGACTCGGTCGAAGCCGATCGTGTCATAACGCTTGGCGGTATCGACCTTCTTGGGATCGGCATCGTAGACGCCATCGACGCTGGTACCCTTGAACAAGGCGTCGCACTTCATTTCGGCGGCGCGGAGAGCGGCGCCGGTATCGGTGGTGAAATACGGGCTTCCGACGCCGGCCGCGAAGATCACCACTCGCCCCTTGGCCAAGTGGCGCTCGGCCCTGCGACGGATCACCGGCTCGCACACCTGGTCCATCTTGATCGCCGACTGGACCCGGGTTTCGACCCCGACCTTTTCGAGCGCATTCTGCATCGCCAGTGCGTTCATCACCGTCGCCAGCATGCCCATATAATCGGCTTGGGTGCGGTCCATCCCCTTGGCCGCGCCAGCCATGCCGCGAAAGATGTTGCCGCCGCCGATCACCAGGCACAGTTCGAAGCCCTGGTCGCGCGCCGATTTGACCTCTGCAGCGAGCCCGGCGACCGCATCCTGGTCGATCCCGAACTGGCCCGCACCCATCAACGCCTCGCCCGACAGCTTCAGCAGGATTCGGTTGAAGCGCGGGCGGGTCATGCTCTCTCCTGGGCCGGGTCGCGAGCCCCCGAAACGACGAAGGCGCGAAGGCGCTTTAAGACGCCCCTGCCCCGCTGCCAACCGCCTTCGTGCGTGCGCGCAAAACCCGCGCCTTGCCACGCGCGTCGAAAGCCCGCATCTTTGCTCGCTTGGGGGTGCCGGCATGGCCAGCGTCTTTTTGAGCTACGACCGCGACGACGCCGAGCGCGCCAAGACGATCGCCCGCGCGCTCGAGCGGGGTGGCCATTCGGTTTGGTGGGACCGGCACATCAAGGGCGGCGCCGAATTCGCCCAGGAAATCGAGCAGGAGTTGGCTAAGGCGGCGGCAGTGGTGGTGCTGTGGTCGGAGCGCTCAATCCGTTCGGCCTGGGTCCGCGACGAAGCCGCCGAAGGCCGCGACAAAGGCAAGCTGATTCCAGTCAGCCTCGACGGCACCTCTGCGCCGATGGGATTTCGCCAATATCAGGGGATCGACTTGTCGGCGCCGAGAAGCGAACGCGGGAGCGAGATGCGGCGCTTGCTCGATGCGATCGACGGACTCGCGGCCCAGCTAACATTGGAAGACGTTCGCCGTGAGCCGCGCAAGACCGTTCGGACAAGCGCTCCTGCAAATTGGCAGCGCTACGCATTGGCTGTCGCCGTTGTCGTGGCGATTGGCGGAGGCGGGCTGTGGTTGTCGAGCCGCCCTACCGACATGACCAGCGTATCCATTGCCGCTTCAGAGCCGGGCCCTGGCTCGAATAAACTCGCCCGCGACCTGCTCGTCAAACTGTCGAGCCTGCAGGGGCATAATGAAAGCCAGTTCCGGATCCTCACCGGCAACATGGCCAACAGCGCCGATTTGTTGTTTCAAGTCGCGCTAAGACCCGAAGCCGGTAGCGACCGTGCGTCGCTCGCGCTAGTGTCGCGAAAAGGCGACGAAATCCTGTGGTCGGGAGAATTGCATTCGAAGACCGGCCAGTTTGCGGATCTTGAACAGCAACTCGCTTACAGTGCCGCACGGATTCTGGATTGCGCCCAGCATGCCCTCGCACCGGGTGCAAAACTGCCTACCCAGACCGTTAAGACCTATCTTGATGGCTGCGCGCGGATTGCCGAACTGATTGGGTCAGACCCGAGCCAAATTCAGCCTTTGTTCGAACAAGTTACCCGTGATGCACCGAATTTTACCGACGGCTGGGCGAAGCTATTGCTAATTTATTCAAGTTCGGCGCTTCCCGAAGAAATGAACTTTGGCGAACGCAATGACGTGCGAATGAAGGATGCAATAACACGCGCTCGCGCTGTCGATCCCGCCATGCCCGAAGTCGCGCTTGCCGAAATCGCAATGCTGCCGCCGGATGCGCTTGAGCAGAGGTTCCGCCTCCTCGACCGAGCAGTAGCCAGGCATCCAGCCAATCCTAATCTTTTGGTCAATCGTGCAGCTCATCTCGCGGCCATCGGCAGATGGAGCGCGGCCATCGCCGATTCACGCTTGGCTGCAGAAGCCGACCCACTGAATCCTGCGTTTGAAAACGCGTACATCCTCAACCTCGCATTCGCCGGCCAAGCGCCGATGGCTTTCAAGGAACTGGAGCGGGCCGACACAATCTGGCCCGGCGCGTCGAACCTTCGAACGACGCGCTTCTGGCTTAACTTTCGCTTTGGGGATCCGCGAATCGCGCTCGACCTCTTGCAACAGGGCGTCGCTCGATTGCCCAGCCAGGTTCAACTGGTGTTGCAAGCCCGGATAGATCCAGCCCATGGCAATTTGGAACGAGCAAGAAGCTTCATCCGGCAGGCACTGCAGACGAATTTGTCGGCTGGTCCTGTCCAGGGTGCCGCTGCGCTCGGGATCGAGCAAGAACTGTGGCCAATTCTGTTAGCCCGCCCGCGCCTGGGACCCGGAACCCTGACCGTGTTGATGCAGCCGGCGTTCCGAACGTTTCGGCAGGATCCGCGATTTATTGCCGTTGCGGCCCGCACCAATGTCCTAGCTTATTGGCGATCAAGTGGCCGCTGGCCCGACTTCTGCCGCGACACCGACTTGCGATACGACTGCAACACGGAGGCGGCCAAACTTCGCTGAAACAAAAAAGGGCGGAGCCAAAGCCCCGCCCTTGATTGGTTGTGGCGTTGATTCGCTCAGGCGACCGGCTGGGGCACGCCTGAGACGGCGGCGACTTCGGCGGCGAAGTCGCTGGTCGTCTTCTCGATGCCTTCGCCGAGCTGGAAGCGCTCGAACGCCTTCACCGTGATTGGCGAACCGGCATCCTTGGCGGCCGCAGCGATGACGTCGGCGACCGGGGTCTTGCCGTCGATTACGAACAATTGGCTCAGGAGCGCATTTTCCTTGGCGAACTTGGCCATCGTCCCGTCGACCATCTTCTCGACGATGTTGGCCGGCTTGCCGCTCTCATTGGCTTTCTCGACCGCGATCGCGCGCTCGCGAGCGAGCAAATCGGGGTCGAGACCCTCGGCACTGACCGCGAGCGGGTTGGCGGCGGCGATGTGCATCGCCAAATGCTTGCCGAGCGCGGCAAGGACATCGACCGGCGCGCCGCTGTCGAGCGCGACCAGCACGCCGATCTTGCCCAAGTTGGGGGCGGCGGCATTGTGGACATAGCTGACGACTACGCCCTGATCGACGTCGAGCACCGCGGCGCGGCGAAGCGACTGGTTCTCGCCGATCGTGGCGATGTTGTTGGTCAACGCCTCGGTGACGGTTCCGCCCGAAGGGTAAGCCGCATTGCCAAGCGCCTCGACATCGCCGCCGGTGGTCAGCGCGAGCGTGGTGACGTCGCGGACGAACGCCTGGAACTGCTCGTTCTTGGCGACGAAATCGGTTTCCGAATTGACCTCGACCACCGCTCCCTTGGTGCCTTTAACGGCAACACCGACGAGACCCTCGGCGGCGGTTCGTCCGGCCTTCTTGGCAGCGGCAGAAAGGCCCTTGGCGCGAAGCCAGTCGACCGATGCTTCCATCTCGCCGGCGTTTTCGGCCAACGCCTTCTTGCAATCCATCATGCCGGCGCCAGTGCGCTCGCGCAATTCCTTCACCGAAGCGGCGGTGATCTCAGCCATGTTGTATCTCCAAATGAAATGATGGGACGCGTCGCAGAAAGCCTTGGCCCCCGCGACGCGTCCCCAATGTGTTGGTCGCGGAGGGCTTAAGCCTCGAGCGCGGCCTCGACCGGCGGTTCGGCCATCGCGCCGATGTCCTCACCGCGAGCCGCGGCATTGCCGGTCTTGCCCGACATCGCCGCATTGGCGATCGCTTCGCAATACAGACGGATGGCGCGGGCGGCGTCGTCGTTGCCCGGGACCGGGAAAGCGATGCCGTTCGGGTTCGAATTGGAATCGAGGATCGCGACGACCGGGATGCCAAGGACGTTGGCTTCCTTGATCGCCAGTTCTTCCTTGTTCGAATCGATCACGAACATGACGTCTGGAAGGCCGCCCATGTCGCGGATCCCGCCGAGGCTCTTCTCAAGCTTGTCGCGCTCGCGGGTCTGCTGGAGCACTTCCTTCTTGGTCAGGCCAGCGGTGTCGCCCGACAATTGTTCCTCGAGCGTCTTCAAGCGCTTGATCGAGTTGCTGACCGTCTTCCAGTTGGTCAGCATTCCGCCGAGCCAGCGATGGTTGACGAAGTGCTGTCCCGAAACTCGGGCAGCCTCGGCAACCGCGTCCTGCGCCTGGCGCTTGGTGCCAACGAACAATACCTTGCCGCCGCGGGCGACGGCCGAATTGACGAAGTCGAGGGCGCGCGCGAACAACGGCACGCTCTGCGATAGATCGATGATGTGAACACCGTTGCGGTCGCCGAAAAGGTACGGCTTCATCCGCGGGTTCCAGCGGTGGGTCTGGTGGCCAAAATGGGCGCCAGCTTCGAGCAATTGCTGCATCGTGACGACGGGAGTCGCCATAGGATAGTCTCCTTCCGGTTTTACCTCGGCGGATCCTGTAACCGATCTTGCGATCGGCACCGGTATGGTGGTTCCGCCTGTGGAATGCCGCGCGCCCTAGCGAACACAGTCACTTAGCGCAACCCCTGGGGTGGGACTTGACAAGGGTAGAACAAACATAGAACATTGGCGCATTACCGAGGATCATGGCGCCAAAACGGAACGAAATTTGCTCCTCATTGGTTAGGCGCCGTAACGAAGGAAAAGATTATGATCGCTGCAATTGCCACCATCGCTTTCCTTGCCGCCGCCTGGGCAGCAATTGTCGCCATCGCCGGATCGCTTGAGGATAATCTCGGCAAGGTCGGTGCGGCATTCCGTGGTGAAGCCGCAGTCCTGCTTGCCCAGCCGGTCGCGATTCGGGTCAGCCCGCGCTTTCCGCAGGCGCGTTCGCAGCGGACGCAGGCACGGCCCGCGCTGCGCGCCGCTGCCTAATTCGCGAATAGCTCGTAACGCTAAACGGGATCGCGGCCAGATAAACCGCTGATACGCCTAACAACGTCAGCCACGGTTCGTTGATCAGCGCTGCGCCGAGCAAGGCAACCCCGGCCAGTGCGAACAATCGCCAGCCGCGGCGGATCCGGATCGAAGTCCAGCTGTAGGTCGGAACGCTCGAAATCATCAGTGCCGCGACCAGCAGTGTCCACGGCATGACCAGGGTCCAGTGGCGAAACCAGTCATTGCCGGTGATCAGCCACAAATAAATTGGAATGAACGCCAGCCCTGCCCCCGCCGGCGCCGGAACACCAGTATTGAAGCCGGCCGACTTATGTGGCTGCTCCTTGGTGTCGATCTGGGCGTTGAATCGCGCCAGCCGAAGCGCGCAGCTGACCGCCAGCGCAAGGGCGGCGATCCACCCGAACTTGGGCGCATGCTGAAGCGACCACAGAAACAGGATCAGCGCCGGCGCGGTGCCGAATGCGATATTGTCGGACAGGCTGTCTAGCTCGGCCCCGAACCTGCTGTTGGCGCGAAGCATGCGAGCGACACGGCCATCGACTCCGTCGAGCACGCCGGCGCCGATGATGCAGGCGAGCGCGATCGGCCAAAAATTGTTGCTCGCCGGCTCGCTGTTCGCGGCGGAAATGGCAAAGCGTACCCCGGTCAGCCCCGAGCATAACGCAAGCGCGGTAATCGCGTTGGGCACGAACGCCCTAAGCGGCAGCCCGTGACGTTCGGGCGCCTGGCTCACTGGCTGCTGCCCGACCGCTTCGGATCAACCCCAATCTCACCAAGGATGGTCTCGCCGGCAATGGCGCGCTGGCCGAGCAGGATCTGACTTCCGGTGCCAGCGGGAAGGAACACATCGACCCGGCTTCCAAAGCGGATCAGCCCGATCCGCTCGCCGCTTGCGACCCGGTCGCCTTCGGCAACGAACGACATAATCCGCCGCGCAACGAGGCCGGCGATCTGGGTGAAGGCGATCTTCGTCCCGTCCTCGCGCTCGACCAGGAAGTGCTGGCGCTCATTATCTTCGCTCGCCTTGTCGAGGTCGGCATTGAGGAATTTGCCGGGAATGTAGGCAATCTTGCGGATCGTGCCGGCGATCGGCGAGCGGTTGATGTGGACATCGAACACGCTCATGAAAATCGACACACGGGTGAATTCGCCGGTCAGCTCTGGCGCTAGTTCGGATGGCGCGCTGACGTGGGTGATCATCGTCACCAACCCGTCGGCCGGCGCGACGATCAGCTTGGGATCGGTCGGCGTGGTCCGGATCGGATCGCGGAAGAAGGTCGCCACCCAGATCGTCGCCATCACCAACAGCCAGCCGAGGAAGTGGCTGACCATTGTGTAAGTGGCCAACGTCAGGAACGCGGCGATGAGGGCGAATTTGCGACCTTCGGGGTGAACCGAGGGAAAGCGCCACTTGACTGCGGTCAGCTGGCTGTCGGGTTTGTCGATTGCAGGCATGCTGGCTCCCTAGAGACACTGGAACGACTCCACAATCGCTCCGGTTGCCTTGGGACAAGGCGGCGCTTAATGCGCGGGCAAATATCAGACAGCACAGGACGAAAAATGGCCAAGATCAAGGTGAAGACCCCGGTTGTCGAACTCGACGGCGATGAGATGACCCGGATCATCTGGCAGTGGATCCGCGAGAAACTGATCCTCCCCTATCTCGACATCGACCTCAAATATTACGACCTCGGGATCGAGAAGCGCGACGAGACCGACGACAAGATCACCGTCGAAGCGGCCGAGGCGATCAAGCA
>JBBRTO010000066.1:0-11979 GCA_038244345.1 Sphingomonadales bacterium
GATGAACAACAGCAAGGGTGCCACGGCCATCGAATATGGCCTGATCGCCGCCCTCATCGCGGTTGCCGCGATCGCCGCGATGAAGAGTGTCGGCACCAAGCTGGGCACGACCTTCAACAACGTGTCGAACCAGCTCTAAGCTAAACTACGCTGGTTACCGGGAGCCCCAACACCGCAAGGAGTTGGGGCTCCTTTTTTTGATGTGGGAAGTCCTTGTTTGCGCCGTTTCCCGCTGCGGGGGTGCAACCAGGCGGACCAGCTTAGGCGGCCCTGCCCGCACACCTAACCGTCGGCTCAAACGCTCGGTTGATCGTTAACAATACCATTAATCGTCTCGAAACCATCGACACCTCACTGTTCCTTCATCCATTCTGGAACAAACTCACGTTGACCCGATTTAGAAGCCTGATTGGCGAAAGGTGTTTTACTATGTTGAAGGTACGTTTCGCCCTGTTAGCTTGCACTGTTGGGGTTCTGCAGGCTGGACCGGCCTTGGCCCAGTGCAGCGACCCGGGAGGTTGCAGTGGTGGCGTGCCTGGTCCGGAATTGGGTGCTGGCGCCGTGGGCCTTGCGGCTGCCTTTGGCATTTACCGCCTGTTGCGTCACCGGATCAGCCGCTAATTCTCGCCAGCCAGGCTCGAGAAGGTGAACGTGCGGAGATCTTGCCTTCGCGCGCTTGGCTCTTTTGTGCGCTCTCGGTCCTCCTGATTGTAAACGCCTTTGTTCCGCTAGCGGCGCAGAGCGTCGAGATATTTGGATGGGCCGGCGGCGCCGCGCGGCTGTTCGGAATCGGCATCGTCTATTACGTCGCCAGTTTCGCCCTCGTCAAAATCGGACTCGACGCTGAGCAAACATCGCCCAACCGCGCTGACCTATTTGTCGCACTGGCGGGGATCTGTCTCGCGCTGCTCCCGCTTCACTGGCTGGCCAAGGGCGCGCTCGTCCCGCTTGCTGGCTATTTGATTGCGACCTCGCGCCGCTACAGTGCTGAATGGCGGATGGGGGTGATCCTTGCGGCCATCGCCGCAGCCGTCATTTTCGGCGCGTTGTTGCTTACTGCATTTGCAACCCCGCTACTCGACCTTGACGGAGCGATGGTCCGACTGGTGACCGGCGCTGCTGGAAGCGGCAATATCGTCGACACGGTTGCATCGCCGGGAAGCGGTTCAATTGAGCGAGTCGTGGTGCTTGCCGACTGTTCGTCGATCCGCAATATCTCCCAGGCCACCATCCTGTGGGCGAGCATGACGCAACTGTTCCGAGTTCCGATCACCCGTCAATTGATCGGCGCTGGCCTAGTGGCGATGCTGACAATCGTCGTCATCAATACGGCAAGGATCGCGGCCTACGTCTACTACCCGCAGCATTATGCACGCTTCCATTCCGAAACCTTCAGCTCGCTCATCGGGCTTGCCTCGTTACTGGTGACAATGGCGATTATCGCCTGGGGGATCCTTCGTGAACCGGTTCGCCGTCCAGGCTAGCCTCTTCGCGCTGATCCTCGCTGCGTCGGTCACGGGCAAGCTTCTGCTTGTCTCGGGCGACGTCGCGGTCGATCAACTGCGCACGGCGAGCGAACTTGTCACCGTGATGGGCAATCGCGGGCTGACTGCCACCGTGAACAACGCGCTTGAGGCACCGATTGTCGCTGGCAGCAAAGGCGAATGCCGGCTCGCGATCCGCTTGTTGCCCGTTTCGGGCGAACTCGATCGGCTGACCCGGTTCGACTTCCGCAAGTTCGAGCGCATTCGCTATCAGTATGGGGGCAATTGGTTTGCCGCTATCCCGAGGGGCCTGCCGTATTTGCGCTACGAGAGCGCGCGCGCCGCTAATCGCATGGGCTGGGCAACGACTTGGACGCCGGTGTTTGCGATTGCAGACAATCGGCGGTGCAGTGAGGCGTTGATGAGCGTCGCCGAAATCGGCGCGAATTGGCACCGCGACCGCAGATTCTGACGAACCAGCTAATCAGTTCAGGCCTCGACCAGGATCCGGCGCGGGGTGCGGCTGGGCAGTTGCTCGCTGATTGAGCGCGCGTCGGTGATTTCTACCGCATCCATCGCCGACCAGCCGTCGCGGCCGAGGCGTTCCATCGGCTTGAAGGTCGCCTTGTAGGCCATCCGCTCCGAGCCTTCGACCCAGTAACCGAGATAGACGTATGGCAGGCCGGCGCGGGCGGCGCGGATGATATGGTCTAGGATGATGTAGGTGCCGAGCCCGCGGCGGGCGGCGGGATCGACGTCGTAAAAACTGTAGATCATCGACAGGCCGTCGCCCTGCTGGTCGCTGAGACACGCGCCGACCAATTTGCCCGGCGTTCCGTCGGTCGAGGGCTCGCGATATTCGACGACGTAGGTGCGCACCGGGGTCTGCTCGACCATGTCGGCGAAATCATGCTCGTCCATTTCGGCCATTCCGCCGCCCGGGTGACGCTGCGCCAGGTAGCGGCGGAGCAAGGCATATTGCTCCTCGGTGGTCCACGGGCGGCAGGCGCTGACCTCGAGATCGGCATGGCGGCGCATCAGCTTGCGCTGGGTCGCGCTGGGAATGAACTGGTCGGCCTTGACCCGGACCGAGACGCAGGCCGAGCAATCAATGCAGCTCGGCCGATAGGCGACCGATTGCGAACGGCGAAATCCGATCCGCCCAAGCGCCTCATTGAGTTCGCTGGAATGGCGACCCGACAATTCGGTGAACACCTTCCGCTCGACCTTGCCCGGGAGGTACGGGCATGGCGACGGGTTGGTGACAAAGAATTTGGGAAAGCGAAACGGTGCGCTCAACCCGGCTACCTCCAAAAGTTACGAAACTCTTTATGAGACCGGTAAACGAAGTTGAAAAGGCTTTGTCTCACCCAAACAGGGTTAAGTTTGGCCACTGTCCCGAAGCGGGATTGCCCGCCTAGTCGAGGCTGGCGCGCTCGACGTGGAATCCGGCCGCTTCCAGCCGCTCGACCAACGTCTCGATCGCCCGCGCATCGCGGGCTTCGCATTCGACCTCGATCAACGTGTCCTTGGCCGGCAGGCGGGTGAAGATCCGCTGGTGCTCGACCTCGATGATGTTGACCCCGCATTCGTGGAACTTGGCGGTGATCGCGGCCAATGCTCCGGGGCGATCTTGCGCGTTGATCTTGAGCCGGGCGATCCGTCCGCAGCGGACCAGTTCGCGGACCAGCACATTGGCCAGCAGATGCGTGTCGATATTGCCGCCGCACAAAATGGTGCCGACTTTCTTGCCGGCGAACCGACCGGGCTTGGCGAGCAGCAAGGCGAGCCCCGCCGCGCCCGCGCCCTCGACCACGCTCTTCTCGATCGCCACCAGCAAGGCGACGGCATGCTCGATGTCGCGCTCGGCGACCAGTTCGATCGAATCGACCTTGTCGGCGATGATCGATCGGGTCAGCTGACCCGGCACCTTGACCGCGATTCCTTCGGCCAGCGTATCCCCGCCGATCGGTCCCTTGCGGCCTTCGACGACATTCTTCATCGACGGATAAAGCTCGGCCTCGACTCCGATCACTTCGATGGCCGGATTGAGCGTCTTGGCCGCGATCGCCATTCCCGAGATCAGCCCGCCGCCGCCGATCGGCACCACCAGCACGTCGAGGTCGGGCACCGCTTCGAGCATTTCGAGCGCGATGGTGCCGGTACCGGCAATGATCGCGGGATCGTCGAACGGGTGGACGAACACCAGAGCTTCCTCGGCTTCGAGCTCCCGCGCGCGGTCATAGGCATCGTCGAACTGTTCGCCGAACAATATCACCCTCGCGCCATGGCCTTCGGTCTGGGTTACCTTCACCGTCGGGGTCGGGTTGGGCATGACAATCGTCACCGGAATGCCCAGGCGCTTGCCGTGATAGGCGACCGCCTGGGCATGGTTGCCGGCCGACGCCGCAATCACCCCGCGTCGCCGTTCGTCCTCGGTCAACTGGAGCAATTTGTTGAGCGCGCCGCGTTCCTTGTAGGCCGCGGTGAACTGGAGGTTCTCGAATTTGAGCCACAGCTCGGCGCCGACAATCTCGGACAAAGTGCGGCTGCATAACGTCGGGGTCTTGACCACCGCGCCGTCGATCCGGGTGGCGGCGGTGCGGATGTCGTTGATGGTCGGTGCGGCGAAGCTCATCATGCGCGGACTAGCCCTTCCAGACTTTCCAAACAATGCTATGCCGGGTGCCATGGACAAGACCCTTATCGCGCTCGCCGCGCTTGCCGCCGCCTGCCCCGCTTTTGCCGACACGCTGATCGACCATGCCAATGGCGTGCAAGTCGGCATCAACGGCAAGCTGCAGCATTTCACCGGCTTGGTCATCGGTGATGACGGCAAGGTCAGACAGCTGCTGATGAAAGGGCAGAAGCGCCCGGCTAAGGTTGCCGCGCGGATCGATGCCGGGGGCAAGACGTTGCTGCCCGGCCTGATCGACGCGCACGGGCATGTCATGGCGCTCGGCTTCGGGGCGCTCCAGCTCGATCTGACCGGCACGACATCGCTGAGCGATCTGCAGACGCGCTTAAGAGCTTATGTTGCAGCCAGCCCAGGCGGCGGCTGGGTCGAGGGGCGTGGCTGGAACCAGGAATTGTGGGCCGACAAGCGTTTCCCTACCGCCGCCGATCTCGACTCGGTGGTCGCGGATCGGCCGGTGTGGCTTGGCCGGGTCGACGGTCATGCGGCGGTGGCGAACAGCGCCGCGATGCGCGCAGCGGGCGTGACCGCCGCCACCCCGTCGCCGGCTGGCGGGCGGATTGAGAACGGCCTGTTTGTCGATTCCGCGATGGCGCTGGTTGATAGCAAGGTTCCGCCGCCGACCCCGGCCATGGCCGACGCCGCCTTGGCCAAAGCGCAGGCTATCCTGCTCGCTACCGGCGTAACGGCGGCGGCCGACATGGGCACGAGCGCCGAGGGTTGGGCGACTATGCGCCGGCTTGGCGACAAGGGGGGTCTGGCCGTTCGAATTCTGGGCTATGCCAGCGGGATAGCGAACATGAAGTCGATCAACGGCGGCAAGCCGGGCGGCTGGCTGTACGGCGGGCGGCTACGCGTCGCGGGGGTCAAGCTCTACGCCGACGGCGCATTGGGGTCGCGCGGGGCGTGGCTCAAGGCACCTTATGCCGACAAGCCCGACACGCGCGGGCTAAGATTCCTCAGCGATGCCGAGCTTGCGGCGCAGGCCGGGGAAGCCGCAGCCGCCGGCTACCAGCTGGCGATCCACGCCATCGGGGATGCCGCCATTGCTCAGGTAATCTCCGCTTTCGAACAATTGACCAAACGCTATGGCGCGGCCCGCCGCTGGCGGATCGAGCATCTCCAGATCGCCGACCCGACGGACCTCAAGCGGCTCAAGCCGGCCGGGATCATCGCCTCGATGCAGCCCACCCACCAGACAAGCGACCGGACGATGGCCGAAGCCAGGCTCGGTCAAGCGCGACTCAAGGGTGCCTACGCCTGGCGAACAATCGAAAAATATGGCGTGCCGTTGGCCTTCGGCTCCGACTATCCGGTCGAAAGCCCGAACCCCTTCCCCGGCCTGTCCGCGGCGATCAGCCGGCAGGATCCGAGCGGTCAGCCGCCGGGCGGTTGGCGCCCCGAGGAACGCGTCAGCTTGACCACCGCGCTTAAGGGTTTCACGCGCGGCGCGGCCTATGCCGGCCTCGCCGAGCGCGAGATAGGAAGCCTCGACCCGGGCCATTATGCCGATTTCATCCTGGTCGATCGCGACATCGAACAGGTGAACCCCCAGTCGCTCGCCGCGACCAAAGTGCTCGAGACTTGGGTGGCGGGAAAGAAAGTCTTCGCTAGCGCCGACGCGCCGCTTTCTCACTGAGCATCGACGGGGTCAGAACCTGCGGCAACTCCTCGGGCTCGGCCTTGCCTGGTTCGTACCACAGGTAAAGCGGCACCCCGGCGCGGCCGCGGCTGTCGAGGAAGCGGGTGATCGCCGGATCGCCATTGGTCCAGTCGCCGACCAGTTCGACTACCCCCGCCTTGCGGAACGCGGTGCGGACACTGTCGCGATCGATCGCGCCGGCTTCGTTGACCTTGCAAGTAAGGCACCAGTCGGCGGTGAAGTAGAGAAACACTGGATGACCCGCCGCCTGCCCACGAGTCACCGCCGCCTCGCTCCACGTTCTGGCGTCCGTCGAGGCGCTCCGAACCGCCTGCGGCTGGAGCGACAGCGTCCAAACTGAAATTGCGGCAAGCGCCAGAACGGCGGGAATGCCCCAGCGCACCGACTGGCCGTCGCGCTGGCGAAGTCCGAGGCCCATCAGCATCAGGCCGAGACCGATTACTGCCGCGGTCCCGATGCCGAGCGCGATTCCCCCGCCCTGCCGCCACAGCAGCCACAGACAGGCGATTGCGGTCAGCGCCATCGGTATGGCGAGGATGCGCTGGAGCGTCGCCATCCACGCGCCGGGCTTGGGCAATTTGGAGCGGAGCGCGGGGATGAAGGCCACGGCGACGAAGGGTAAGGCGAGGCCGAGACCCAGTGCGGCGAAGACGGCGATCGATCCGGCTGGGGGGAGGAGTAACGCGGTGCCCAGGGCGGTGCCGAGGAAGGGACCGGCGCAGGGGGTAGCGATGAAAGCGGCGAGTGAACCGGTTCCAAAGGAGCTGGTCGGCGCGGCCTCGCTGCCAAGCACAGGGAGTTCGTAAAATCTCAACAAATTCAGCGTGATAGCGGTTGCGAGGAGGAGCAGGAGGAGGATCGTCCGTGGATCCTGCAATTGGAACGCCCACCCCGCCGCGCTGCCGCCGGCGCGGATCGCGAGCAACGCGGCACCAAGCGCGCCGGTCCCGACCATCGCGCCCGCCGCATAGGCCAGTGAATCGCGCTTTCCGCCGCCTGATTTGGCCAGATGAAGCGTCTTCAAGGCCAGGATCGGGAACACGCAGGGCATCAAATTGAGCAACATCCCGCCCGCCAGCGCGCCGAGCAACGCGAGCAGCAAGGCGTTCGCCCCGACCTCGCTTGTCGGCACCGCGCCGGGCACCGCGCGAATCTCCAGCCCCCGTCCATCGCCGAACGACAGCACGCCGCTGATCGCCGCCGGATCGCCGCGGCGGCGCTGCAATTCGGCGATCAACGTATCGCCGCTGCGCTTGAAGCGTTGCGGCGCGGCATAGTCGATCGGGCCATCGGCGGACGGGAAGAAGTAAGGCTCACCGATCGACGCGCTTGCCGGGAGCGGAATGGCGAGGCGCAGCTTGTCGCCCTTGAGCTCGAACCGAGCCGCGGCCGCCAGCGGTCGCGGCAAGGATCGGCGCCACTCGTTGAAGCGCGGATCGGGCACAACCGTGCCGCCGGTCGCGACGTCGAGCGATATTTCTCCCTTCTCCGGCACGCAGACGTCGGTGGTGCAGGCCAGCCAGTTCATCTTCGCCGAGATGCGTTGCGATCCGCTCGCGCCCGCCGGCGCCCTGACTCGAAGCAGGACCGCATAATCTTTCTCGTAAACGTAATTGACGATCCCCGCGACGAGCAGCTTGGTCGGCACCGGATAGCGCAAAGGCTCGACCGACCATCCGCTGGGAAGCGTCCATTCGACGGTCATCGGCAGGCCCGCATCGCCTGGGTTGAGCCAATAGCCGTGCCAGCCGGGCGTGGTGTGCATCAGGATCGCAAACTCGGCCTCGCCCCCCGGCACCGCGCGGCTTTCAGCGACCAGCTCGGGGACGATCGCGGTGCGGCCAGCCGGCGGCAGAGATTGCGCGGCGAGCGGGGATGCGAAGAGCAGCAACAGAAAGGCGAGGAAACGGAGCATTGCAATCAGCGCTACTCGACGGCCCGTGGCTAGTCGAGGTTGGGCCTTAGCCAGCGGGTCGCGGTCTCGATGTCGACGCCGCGCCGATCGGCGTAATCCTCGAGCTGGTCCTGGCCGATCTTGGCGACTCCGAAATATTGGCTGTCGCGGTGGCCGAAGTAGAAGCCCGACACTGCCGAGGCCGGGAGCATCGCGAAATTCTCGGTCAAAGTGACTCCTGCCGGATCGCCCCCGAGCATGTCGAACAGGACGGGCTTGAGGCTGTGGTCGGGGCATGCGGGATAGCCGGGCGCGGGACGGATGCCGGTGTAGTTTTCGCGGATCAGATCGACATTGGCGTAGCTTTCCGTCCCGGCATAGCCCCACAGGCTTTCGCGGACATGCTGGTGGAGGCGCTCGGCGAAGGCCTCGGCCAGCCGGTCGGCAAGGGCTTTGAGCAGGATGTCCGAATAATCGTCGGTCGCGGCGCGGAACCGCTCGAGGTGCGGCTCGATGCCGTGGATCCCGACCGCGAAGCCACCGATCCAGTCGTCGCCGGCGGGATCGATGAAATCGGCGAGGCACATGTTGGCGCGGCCTTCCCGCTTCTTGACCTGCTGGCGGAGGAACGGGAGGCGGATTTCCTCATTCCCCGCAAGCGCGAACACATCGTCGCCCTCGCGCCGGCAGCGCCACAGGCCGACCACGCCGCTGGGCCGAAGCCAATGTTCGGTGATGATCCGGTCGAGCATTTCCTCGGCATCGGCGAACAAGGCGCTAGCGCTTTCGCCGACCACCGGATCGGTCAGGATCGCGGGATAATTGCCCGCCAGTTCCCACGCTCGGAAGAAGGGCGTCCAGTCGATATGCGCCTTCAAGTCGCGCAGCGGCCATTCGCCGAACTGGTGGAGGCCGGGCTTGAGCGGTTGGGGGGCCTTGCCGTCGGGATTGAACGGAAAGCGGTTGGCGCGGGCCTCGGCGATGGTTGCCAGTTCGTGCGCGCTGCGGCCCGAGCGGGCGATTCGGAGCGCCTCATAATCGGCCGCGGTCGAGTTGATCAGCTCGGCCTTTTGCGGTCCGTCGCTGACCAGAGCCGAGGCGACCCCGACCGCGCGGCTGGCGTCGAGCACATGGATCACCGGGCCCGAGTAAGCCGGGGCAATCCTCAGCGCGGTGTGGGCCCGGCTGGTGGTCGCGCCGCCGATCAGCAAGGGCATGACCATCCCGGCGCGCTCCATCTCGCCCGCGACGGTGACCATCTCGTCGAGCGAGGGGGTGATCAGGCCGGACAGGCCGATCATGTCGGCGCCATTGTCGTTGGCGGTCTCGAGGATCCTGGTCCACGGGGTCATCACGCCGAGGTCGATCACTTCGTAACCGTTGCATTGCAGCACGACCCCGACGATATTCTTGCCGATGTCGTGGACGTCGCCCTTGACCGTGGCCATCACGATGCGGCCCTTGCCCTTGGCGCCCTCATCCTTCCCCGCCTCGATAAACGGCAGCAGATGCGCGACCGCCTTCTTCATCACACGCGCCGATTTGACGACTTGGGGAAGGAACATCTTGCCCGAGCCGAACAGGTCGCCGACGACGTTCATGCCGTCCATCAGCGGACCTTCGATGACGTCGATCGGGCGCACCGCTGTGGATCGCGCTTCCTCGGTATCGTCGACGATATGCGCGTCGAGGCCTTTGACCAGCGCGTAGGACAGACGTTCGCGGACCGGGAGCGAGCGCCATTCGGCCTTGGCTTTCTCGGCCTCGACATCGGTCCCCCGATAGCGCTCGGCAAGCGCCACCAGCCGTTCCGTCGAATCCTCGCGCTTGTCGAAGATGACATCCTCGCACGCCTCGCGAAGTTCGGGATCGATCGCGTCGTAGACGTCGAGCTGGCCGGCGTTGACGATCGCCATGTCGAGTCCAGCGGGGATGGCGTGATAAAGGAACACGCTGTGCATCGCGCGGCGGACGGGCTCATTGCCACGAAACGAGAAACTGAGGTTCGAAAGCCCGCCCGAGATGTGCACCCCGGGGCAGCGAGCGCGGATCTCGCGGGTCGCCTCGATGAAGTCGATCGCATAGCGGCGATGTTCGTCAATCCCGGTGGCGATGGCGAACACGTTGGGGTCGAAAATGATGTCCTCGGGCGGGAAGCCGTCGGCGGTCAGCAGTGCATAAGCGCGCTGGCAGATTTCGACCTTGCGCTGGGCGCTGTCGGCCTGGCCGGTCTCGTCGAACGCCATCACCACCACCGCGGCGCCGTACGCACGCACCAGCCGCGCCTGCTCGAGGAATGGCCCCTCGCCTTCCTTGAGGCTGATCGAATTGACGATCGGCTTGCCCGAGACACATTTGAGCCCGGCCTCGATCACGCTCCATTTCGAGCTGTCGATCATTACCGGGACTCGGGCGATGTCGGGCTCGGCCGAGATGCGCTTCAAGAAGGTGGCCATCGCCGCCTGCCCGTCGAGCAAAGCCTCGTCCATGTTGACGTCGATAATCTGCGCGCCGGCGTCGACCTGCTGGCGAGCGACCTCGACCGCGGCGTCATAATCGCCGGCCAGGATGAGTTTCTTGAAGCGCGCCGAGCCGGTGACGTTGGTACGTTCCCCGATGTTGACGAAGCGCGCGCCGGCGCCGGGCTGTGTCACGCGGCAAGCACCATCGGCTCGAGCCCGGCGAGGATCGTCGTCGGGCGGGGTGTCGGGACAAGCCGCGGTGGCTTGCCGGCGACGGTGGCGGCGATCGCGGCGATGTGCGCGGGCGTGGTGCCGCAGCAGCCGCCGACGACATTGACCAATCCTTCAGCGACCCATTCGGCGACCTGGCGAGCGGTCTCCTCGGCGGCTTCGTCATAGTCGCCAAGGTCGTTGGGAAGCCCGGCATTGGGATAGGCCATGAGCAACGTCTCGGCATCGCGCGACAAGGCTGCGAGGTGGGGCCGAAGCTGAGCGGCGCCGAACGAGCAATTGAGGCCGATGGTCAGCGGGCGGGCATGGCGCACGCTGGCCCAGAACGCCTCGACCGTATGGCCCGACAGGTTGCGGCCCGACAAATCGGTCAGCGTCATCGAGACCATGATCGGAAGCACGTGGCCGCGTACGTTGCCGGCCTCGATCACCGCCATGATCGCCGCCTTGGCGTTCAATGTGTCGAACACCGTCTCGACCAGGATGAAATCGACCCCGCCCTCAATCAGCGCATCGACCTGCCCGCGATAGGCGGCCTTGACCCCGTCGAAATCGACTTCGCGGAAACCCGGATCGTCGACCTTGGGGGATAGCGACAGCGTCTTGTTGGTCGGGCCGATCGCGCCCGCGACCCAACGGGGCTTGCCGTCGGCGGCGGTGGCTCGGTCGGCGACGGCGCGAATGATCCGGGCCGAGGCGCGGTTCATCTCGTCGGCGAGCGCGACCGCTTCGGGGCCATAATCGGCCTGGCTGATCGCGGTGGCGTTGAAAGTGTTGGTGGCGAGGACATCGGCGCCGGCATCGACGAAGCGCTGGCAGATCGTCTCGATCAGTGCGGGGCGGGTGAGGTTGAGGAGATCGTTATTGCCCCGCTGGTCGAGGGTGAAGGGCAAGCTCCCGCGATATTCGGCCTCGGCCAATTTCTCGGCCTGGATCATCGTCCCGTAGGCGCCGTCCTTGACCAGGATCCGGCGAGCGGCTTCGGCGCGGAAATTTTCGGCAGCGGCAGTCATGCGCGCACCCCCAGTAAGTGGCAGATGGCGTAGGCCAATTCGGCGCGATTGAGCGTGTAGAAGTGGAAGTGCCGAACGCCGCCCGCGTAGAGCTGGCCGCACAATTCGGCGGCGACAGTGGCGGCGATCAGCTGGCGCGCGGCGGGCAGCGCGTCGAGCCCTTCGAAGATGCTGTCCATCCACGGCGGGATTGCAGCGCCGCACTGGCCAGCGAACTTGCGAGTCATCGCAACATTGGTGACGGGCAGGATGCCGGGGACGATCTCGATATCCATCCCCGCCGCGGCGACGCGGTCGCGGAAGCGGAAAAAATTCTCCGCCGAGAAAAAGAACTGGCTGATTGCCCGGTCGGCGCCGGCATCGACCTTGCGCTTGAAATGGTCGAGGTCCGCTTCGGGGCAGGTCGCCTCGGGGTGGACTTCGGGATAGCAAGCGACCGAAATGTCAAACGGCGCGACCTTCTTAAGGCCAGCGACCAATTCTGCGGCATTGGCATAACCTTGCGGGTGTGGGGCGAAGGCTCGACCAGCTTCGGGC
>JBBRTO010000067.1:0-11452 GCA_038244345.1 Sphingomonadales bacterium
ACCTTCGCGCCTGCGTAAAACGCTTTTGCCAGTTCGATTCTTGGAGGTTCTTCGCCGATGGCCAGCGATGCTCTTGGGTCGAACCGATGTTCGCGAATTTCTGGCTCGACCGTGAAGTTAGCAAGAATATTTCCAAACCATATTGATATTCGTCCTTCGGCGTTTCGAGATTGGCGGTTGTCGCGCGCTCAAGTCCGACATGTTCCAACTCATGCATGAGATTTCTCCGCACGGCTGCCTACAAATGCCCGTGAGTGCGGCGCTGAAGATCTCATGGCCCGATCGCTCGATCATTACGGAGTTGCGCTTAGTGACAGACCGCAGCCAGGGCTCGGCAGGCCGGCTCCTCAAGAACCAAACGGCTGGCCGACGGCCCACTCCTGGGAGACGGTGACGCTCAGCAACTTGCACCAACAGCCGAGCCCGCGGCGCCGCCGATGCAAAATGGGTCAAGGCGCTGACGTTCGGATATGAACGAACATTGGTCGAAAGAGGCTCATTTTCCATGTTCGCGGGTGGGTCATTCACCAAGGATTTCGCAGCCGTGGAATTCAGGCCCGGATACGGTTCTGGTCCACGGGGTGCAAAACTCTATTTCCGAATAAAGCTTGATGGCTCGTCTGTGATGCATGACGGAATGTAATCACGGCGGCAACAAGCCGTGTTCTCAACATCGGTTGGCTCGCCGAGCGGGTGCATGGATGGTGTGTAGAGCTTGTGAGCGCCCCTAGGCCGGGCCGGAGAGCTACAGGGGAACCTGCTCTAAGGTTCGCTTTGAGCCGAAATCGGACAGGGTGCCAACGCTATGCTACTCTCGCCCCGATGCTTTCTCCAAGAAAGGACGACAATGCTGGACAAGGTGGTGGAAATCCTGCGCGACAACCGGCTCGCGTCGCTGGCGACGGCCGACCCCGACGGCTGGCCGCATTGCACGATGGTGGGGATCGCCAGTGCCGGCACGCGGATCTATTGCGTCGTCGCTCACAACAGCCAGAAGCTGATCGATATCGAACGTGACGATCGAGTGTCGCTGGCGATCGGCCGGGACGTCATCGACCCGTCGAGCATCAAGGCGCTGTCGGTCAAGGCGCGCGCGCACACGGTGGATGACCCCGAGGAACGACGCAAGGCAATCGGCCTGCTGCTCGAAAAGCGCCCCGCGCTCAAGCGCTTGGAGGATCCCGACGAAATCGGGTCCCTCGTCATCGTCGCCGTGCCGGAGGAAATCAGGTTGCTCGATTATTCGGTCGGCTATGGCCATTCGGCGCTAATAAAGCTCGACGCGGAAGGCCGCACCATTAGCGTCGACGAGCAGCAGCATGACTGGGGTTATGGCAACATCTTCAGGCCCGTGAGTTGAAAGCCGGAAAAGACATGGCCATGCTTGGACTGCATCCCGAACGGCATTTGGTTGAACGCATTGGCTGGCTTCGTGCGGCGGTGCTTGGTGCCAATGACGGAATCGTCTCGACCGCCAGCCTGATCGTCGGAGTCGCCGCCGCCGCGCCCGGCCGGAGCGAAGTCCTGCTGGCCGGCGCGGCGGGACTGGTCGCCGGCGCGATGTCGATGGCCGCCGGGGAATATGTGTCGGTCAGCTCGCAGGCCGATACCGAGAGCGCCGATCTTGCCCGCGAGCGCGAGGAATTGGCGAACGATCCGGAATTCGAACGGCGCGAATTGTCGGCTGTTTATCAGCGGCGAGGGATCGACTCGGTTACCGCGGACAAGGTGGCCGAGCAGCTCATGGCGAAGGATGCTCTGGGCGCGCACGCTCGTGATGAATTGAGCATCACGCACATCACCACGGCCCGGCCGATCCAGGCCGCGCTGACCTCAGCCGCTACTTTCACTGCCGGCGCCAGCCTGCCGCTGATCGCGGCATGGTTATCGCCCGTCGGAGCGACGATGATTATGGCCGTTTCTGGAGGCTCGCTAGTATTCCTGGCGCTGCTTGGGGCCGCGGGGGCCAAGGTCGGTGGCGCGCCAGTCGGCCGGGCAATGGTGAGAGTTGCCTTTTGGGGAGCGCTGGCAATGGCGATAACTGCCGGGATCGGCAAGCTGGTCGGGACCTCAATTTAAGCCCGAGCCAGGTTGTTCGACGGCATCGCTAACGAGCTCACTCGCTGGCAAACTTGTCTCCCGGATGAATTTCACTGGGTTGCTCTAGTTTTCGGCCTGGACGCCGGACGGCAAGCCTCGCCACCCGGCTCAATGGCTTGTTCCGTCTGCGGCTGAATATCCTTCGGTCACCTCGCCTTTATGCGCGGCGAACGCCGCCAGTACCTCTGCCTGCTCCGTTTCAGGCACCTTGAACAACGTCAGGGCCCGACCAAGCTCAGCCGCCACTTCGTCAAACTGCGCAGGAGAAATTTTCAGGGCGCGATGGGCTTCTTCCAGGCCGAGATCGGTGTGACCCGGGTTCGTGGCCGTGTACTCGAAAGGGCCGCCGGTGACCTTGCGAAAAGCTGATATAGAAACCTCCCGGTTTGAGGATTCGAGCCATCTCCTTCGAAAAGTCGCCCATGAAAGCTTGGAAGTTGCGGCCCTGTTGGGGATCGAACTTCATGCCAGCCGGGAGGGAGCCGACCGCTTGCTTGCTTGTGCGGTGGTCCGCGATGCGCTCTCTCTTCCAATCATCGCCCATGCTGTCGATGAAGTAGGGCGGATCGGTGACGACTAGATGGATCGAGTTGTCCGGGATTGTGCTGATGGCTTGCAAGAAATCAGCATTCAGCAGAGCGAATGCCAAGACGGTAAACTCCGGGGAAGTCTAGCGCGAGCCGCTGGACTCGCGCCGCGTTTCCATCCGCTCTTCGCGCCAGCGCCAGAGAGCCGTGTTGAAGTTCTCGATGATGCGATTGCCGATCTCGACCGCCTCGCGCTTCATCTTCTCGTTGCGGCGTTTCTTGATGAAGTCGAACATCGTTAGCTCCTGCGGAGGGGAGACTGGCATATCAGAGCGGCGGATGCGAGTGTGGCGCGATTAGGTGCGTTTGCTGCATAATACCGCAGGCGCTCAGCCGATGCTCCGGCCGATCAGTTCCTTCATGATCTCGCTGGTCCCGCCATAGATCCGCGCCACCCGCGCGTCGCGCCACAGCCGGGCGATGGGATATTCGTTCATGTAGCCGGCGCCGCCATGCAATTGCAGCGACAGGTCGCACGCCGCCCATTGCATCTCGCTGTGCCACAGCTTGGCGGCGCTGGCCTCGACCGCGGTCAGCTTGCCAGCGACGTGCCGAGCGATCGCCCAGTCGAGATGCGCCCAGCCGACCTGTAGCTTGGATTTCAAATCGGCGAGGGTGAAGCGGCTGTTCTGGAAATCGAGGATTCGCTTGCCGAACGCGGTGCGGTCCGAGGTGAACTTGACCGCTTCGTCAAACGCGCGCTGCGCCGAGGCCTGGCCCTGGACCGCGATCGACAGCCGTTCCTGCGGCAATTGCTGCATCAGCATGCCGAACCCGCCATTCTCGGGGCCGAGCAGGCGATCGGCCGGCAGGTGCACCTCGTCGAAGAACAATTCCGACGTGTCGTTGCCATGAAGCCCGATCTTGTCGAGGTTGCGGCCGCGGGTGAAACCCTCGTCGCCGGCCTCGACCAGGAACAGCGAAATGCCGCGCGCGCCGCCGTCCTCGGTAGTGCGGGCGCAGACGATCACCAAATCGGCGCTGTGACCGTTGGTGATGTAGGTCTTACTGCCCGACAATCGCCAGCCATTGCCGTCGGCCCGGGCGATCGATTTCATCCCTTGCAGGTCGCTCCCGGCATTGGGCTCGGTCATCGCGATCGCGCTGATCGTGGTGCCGTCGACCATCCCGGGGAGGGTGCGCTGTTTCTGCTCCTCGCTGCCGTAGTGAACGAGATAATCGGCGACGATGTCCGACTGCAACGTGAAGCCGGCAGCCGAGCCGAGGTAGCTCAATTCCTCGCCGACGATGGCGTTGAAGGAGAAATCGAGCCCCGGCCCGCCATAGGCCTCTGGCACTTGCGGGCAAAGCAGCCCGGCGGCGCCGACTTTCTCCCATGCCTCGCGCTCGACGATGCCGTCGCGTTCATGCGCGTCCATGCGCGGGGCGATGACGTCGCCCAGCACCTTGCGGACGGTGTCGCGGAAGGCGTGATGGTCCTCGCTGAACAAGGGGCGGTCGGTGGCGTCGATCATCGGCGATTGCCTGTGGTTAGAGTCTCAAAAATTCCAATAGACCCTAAAGTCCTGGGGTGGAGCGCCATTTCGTCAGCCTTGGGGCAAAAATCCGATTGGCCATGCCGAGAAACTAACAGCGAGGTGGGCCTGTAGGACAGCGTTTTCGACGCAAGGCATGCGACAATCTCGACAAATCTTTCCGCAGATTGAAAGGCGGAACGTAGCCATTGCTAAATTGTTGAGAAGAAATGCTAAATCCCAACAAGGAAAATACTCATGCGAAGTCACTCTACACGTAAGCCCATACTTCTCGCTACTCTGGCGGGTGCCGTGGCGCTCGCTGCCATTTCTAGTTACGGTGTTGCCGCGGCCCCCAACGGCGCTGCGTCGACCAGTTACACCGCCGATCTTCGGTCACTGACCGGAAGCGCGGCGCACGGTCAGGCGGAGCTTCGCCTCGCCGGCAATGGCAAGACGCTGTTGGTCCACATCACCGCCTCCGGGCTCGAGGCGGGCGAACATATCAGCCATATTCATGGCCTGTCGTCGGGCGGCCAAGCGGTCGATTCGACCTGTCCGACCCAGGCGCAGGACAGCGACCGCGACGGCTTCGTCGAGCTCGCCGAAGGCCAGGTGACCTATGGCCCGATCCTGCTCGATTTCATGAACATCGACCCGAACAAGGACGGCACGATCGACTTCCGCACGACGATCAAACTGTCGGGCAGCGAAGGCGCGACTCCGCTCACCGATCGCCACATCGTCGTCCACGGCATGTCGGTCGGCGCGGTCGGCGCCGGGACCCCGGGCGAGGTGGACGGCACTGCCGGCTACAAGAAGGTGCTCCCGGTGCTGTGCGGCGAAATCCAGCCGTCGCGCTAATCGACCAGCGCGAACGAGACATGACGGGGAGGTGGGCCTGGCCTGCCTCCCCGGCTTGCGTCAGGGCGGCGTGGCGTTAAGCGTGGCGGCATGGCGGGGCCGCTTTCCGGATTGACGATCATCGAGATGGCGGGACTCGGGCCGGGGCCGTTCGCGGCGATGATGCTGGCCGATCAGGGCGCCGAACTGATCCGGGTCGAGCGGTCGGGAATGATCGGGGTGCCCAACGATCCGCTGCTACGCGGGCGCCGGTCGATCGCGCTCGACCTCAAGCGTACCGACCATGTCGCGGTGGTCAAGCGGCTGGCGACCGCGGCCGACGGGCTGATCGAGGGCTATCGGCCGGGCGTGATGGAACGGCTCGGACTGGGTCCCGCCGCGTTGCTCGAAACGAATCCGGCGCTGGTCTATGGGCGGATCACTGGTTGGGGGCAGGACGGTCCGATGTCGGCCGAGGCAGGCCATGACATCAATTATCTGGCGCTGACCGGGCTGCTCCACGCGATGGGCGAACCCGATCGGCCGCCGCGACCGCCGATGAATCTGGTCGCCGATTATGGCGGGGGCGGGATGATGCTGGCGTTCGGCATGGTCGCCGCCCTGCTCGCCGTGCAGCGCGGCTCGCCGGGACAAATAATCGATGCGGCGATGAGCGATGGAGCGGCACTGACCGGGGCGCTGATCTACGGGATGAAGGCGGCCGGCCTGTGGTCGGGCGGGCGCGGCGGCAATCTGCTCGACGGCGGATCGCCGCTCTACTCTTGCTACCGATGCGCCGACGGCAAATTTCTCGCATTGGGCGCGATCGAGCCGCAATTCGGGGCCGCGCTGTGCGACGGGTTGGGGATTGGCGCCGATGCCAGCCACGCCGATGTCGCGGCGGCGGTGGCGGTGCGCGATCGCGACGCGTGGGTCGCGCTGTTCGCCGGCAAGGATGCCTGCGTCGCGCCGGTGCTCGACCTCGACGAAGCGCCCGAGCATCCGCACCATGCGGCGCGCGGCGCGTTTGCCAAGATCGGCGGGGTGGTACAACCGATGCCGGCGCCGCGTTATTCGGTGAGCCAAACCGATCCGCCGACGCCGCCACGAATTGCGGGCGAGGATGGCGCGGCGATCCTGGCCGAACTTGGCTATCAAGCGGATGCGATCAGGGAGCTGCTGGCGTGAACCCACTGTACGAGACGATGGCGACCAGCGTGTTCGAGCGGATGAGCCTTGCGGCAACCGAGCATAAAGCCGTCAATCTCGGGCAGGGATTCCCTGATTTCGGCTGGCCGGAAGCGATCCTCGGGGCGGCGGCGCGGGCGTTGAAGGATGGCTCCAACCAATATGCACCGTCGCGCGGGCTGCCGACGCTGCGCGAGGCGGTGGCGGGCCATTATGCGCGGCACCACGGCATAGACACTGGCACCGAGGGCATTTGCGTCACTTCGGGCGCGACCGAGGCGCTGGCGGCGGCGATCCTCGCCACGGTCAGCCCGGGCGACGAAGTGATCGTGATGACCCCCGCCTACGACGCTTATGCGCCGCTGATCCGCCGCGCCGGCGGGGTAGTGCGCGAAGTGGCGCTCCAGCCGCCCGGCTGGCGGATCGAGCGCGAGGCGCTTGCAAAGGCGGTGACGGCGAAGACCAGGGCGGTCATTTTCAACAACCCGCACAATCCGACCGGGCGGCTGTTCGACACAGCCGAACTGGAAGCGGTGGCGAGCGTTGCGCGCGAGCATGATCTGATCGTCATCAGCGACGAGGTGTGGGAACATCTGTTGATGGACGGCCAGTCGTTCGTGCCGCTGGCGGCGCTCGACGATATGGCCAAGCGGACATTGAAATGCGGTTCGGCGGGGAAGATTTTCTCGCTTACCGGGTGGAAGATCGGGTGGGTCGCCGCCGCGCCCGAGCTGGCGACGTTGGCGGCGCGGGCGCATCAGTTTTTGACCTTTGCCAGCGCGCCCAATCTGCAGTCGGCGGTGGCGTTCGGGATGAGCGAGGGCGACGATTGGCTGGCTCCGATGCGGCAGCGCTTCGCCCGTGCCCGCGACAGGATGACCCAGGGGCTGGAAGCTGCGGGATACAAAGTGCTGCCGAGCGCCGCGACCTATTTCCTGATCGTCGACCTGGCCGCGTCGGGGATCGCGATCGACGATGAGGCCTTCGCGGCCTTGGCGGTCGAGCAGGCCGGGGTCGCGGTGGTGCCGCTGTCCGCCTTCGCCGATGTCGATCCGCCGCGCCACCTGGTCCGCTTGTGCTTCGCCAAACGCGACGAGACGATCGATGCCGGGGTCGCGGCCATGGCCAAAGCCCGAGAGCTGGCGCGATGAACGCCGCCGCCGAAGCCGCGGAACTGCTGCACTCGTTGGGGATCGATCCCGAAGGCGGCGCGATGGTCAGCGTGTCGCCAATCGACGGCAGCGTGATCGGCAGCGTCGCCGAGGCCTCGACGCCCGACGTGCACTCCACCTGCGCCGCTGCCCAGCGCGCGTTTCTCGCCTGGCGCAACATTCCCGCGCCGCGCCGCGGCGAGCTGGTGCGGCTGCTCGGCGAGGAATTGCGCGCGGCCAAGGAGCCGTTGGCGCGGCTGGTGACGCTTGAAGCCGGCAAGATCATCTCCGAAGGCCAGGGCGAAGTGCAGGAGATGATCGACATTTGCGACTATGCGGTCGGCCTGTCGCGCCAGCTCTACGGTCTCACCATCGCCAGCGAACGGCCCGACCACCGGATGATCGAGCAATGGCACCCGCTGGGGCCGGTGGCGGTGATCAGCGCATTCAACTTCCCGGTCGCGGTGTGGGCGTGGAATGCAGCGCTGGCATTGGTCTGTGGCGATCCGGTGATCTGGAAACCGAGCGAGAAGACCCCGTTGGTCGCGGCGGCGGTGATGGCGCTGGTCCGGCGCGCGCTCGACCGCTTCGGCGATGCGCCGGTCGGGCTGGTGCAATTGGTCCAGGGCGGCCGCGAGGTTGGAGCGGCGCTGGCCGACGATCGGCGGATCGCCCTGGTGTCGGCGACCGGATCGACGCGAATGGGCCGCGAGCTCGGGCCGAGGGTCGCGGCGCGGTTCGGTCGCAGCCTGCTCGAGCTGGGTGGCAATAATGCGATGATCGTCGCGCCGAGCGCCGATCTGGCGCTGGCCGAGCAGGCGATCTTGTTTTCGGCGGCGGGGACCGCAGGTCAGCGCTGCACCAGCCTTCGGCGGCTGATTGTCCATGACGATATCGCCGATGCGCTGGTGATCAGGTTGGGCACCTTGTTCGCCAAGATCCCGGTCGGCGATCCGCGCCATCCGGCAACTCTGGTTGGTCCGCTGATCGACGGGGATGCGTTCGACGCGATGCGCCGCGCCTGTCCCTCGGCCGAGCAGGTCGAGGCGGTCGAGGGCGGTCATTACGTCCGCCCGGCGATCGTCGAGGTCGAGGCGCAGGCCGGGATCGTGCTCGAAGAGACGTTCGCGCCGATCCTGTATGTGCTTCGCTATTCGACCCTCGACCAGGCAATCGCGCTCAACAATGGGGTCGCGCAGGGCCTGTCGAGCTCGATCTTCACCAACGACTTGCGCGAAGCCGAGCGGTTCCTGTCGGCGGCGGGAAGTGACTGCGGGATCGCCAACGTCAACATCGGCCCGTCGGGCGCCGAGATCGGCGGCGCGTTCGGCGGCGAGAAAGAGACCGGCGGCGGGCGCGAGAGCGGTTCGGACAGTTGGCGCGCTTACATGCGGCGCAGCACCAACACGATCAATTACGGGACCGGGCTGCCGCTCGCACAGGGCGTGAAGTTCGACCTCGGCGCTTGACCGGAGGAAAAGGCTCGGTGAGCGCGGACCAGCGAGCGGCCCACTCCTTTTGCCATTGGCCGAGCAGGCTCGCTTCGAGCGGGCGCGCGATCCAGTAGCCCTGCGCGACATCGCAGCCGAGTTCGCGAATCAGGCCGAACTGGGCCTCGGTCTCGACCCCTTCGGCGGTCACGCTCAGGTCGAGCGAATGGGCCAGCTGGATGATCGAGGCGACGATCGCCCGGCTGTCGTGCGAGGTTACCGCATCGTCGACGAAGAAGCGGTCGATCTTGATTTCGGTGAACGGCAATTGGCGAAGCTGCATCAAGGTCGAGTAGCCGACCCCGAAATCATCCATCGCAAGACCGATACCCTTGATCCGGAAGCGGGTCATCGTGTCCATCAGCTTGATCAACGGCTGGGTCGCGCCCTCGGTCAGCTCGAGCACCAGCCGATCGGTCGGCACCTCAAGCGCCCGACACATCCGCTCGACGAGGTCAGGAAAATCGAGGTGTTCGAGCGACAGCGCCGAAATGTTGAACGCGATGCACGTGTCGAGTCCGTTGGCGCGCCAGTCGAGCCATTGGCGAAGCGTGGTGCGCAGGCCCCATTGGGTCAGCTGGTCGATCAGCCCGTGGCGCTCTGCCAGGGGAACGAAACGCGATGGCGGCACCATGCCGAGCTTGGGATCGTCCCACCGCACCAGCGCCTCGACCCGTGTCAGCGCGCCATCGGTGAGCGAGACCTTGGGCTGGTAAACCATGTGCAGCCGGTGATTGATCAGCGCTCGCTCGAATCCGTCGAGCAGACCGAGGTCGGACTGGTTGATCATTTGGTCGCGGGGCTAGGCAAATGCTGCTTGAGGATCGTTTCAAGCGCGTCGAGTCGCGCCGGTTTCTCGAGCGGCCCGACCATCTTGAGGTCGAGCGCTTCGCCGAGGCGAAAGGCGCTTTCGAGCACCCGCCGATCGAACCCGCTGATGATCAGCACCGGGCCGGTGAATCCCTGGTCGGACAGGAAGCGGAGCAGCTCGACCCCATCCATGCCCGGCATTCCAAGATCGAGCGCGACCATTTGCGGGCGTTGCTCGACGAAGCGGTCGCGGAACTGGTCGTCGCGGTCGGTCGCAATGGGGTCGAAGCCGCACATCGTCGCGGCGTTGGCGACGAATGCCGCGAGCTGCGGCTCGTCGTCGATCAATAACAGACGCGGCCGCGTCATGACCCGGGCAACTCCGTGCAAAATGGCGCTCCGTGCATCAACGGCACTTACGCGAGCGCGGCTCAAACGCAAGAAACGGCTTATTAACCGGAAGCGGTCTAAAACGCCACGGTTGGAGAGTTATCTCCGTTGGAGTGGGAAATGTTTGGCTCACTGATCCGTCGTAAACCAGCCATGTCGCTCGAAAATGACGACGTCGCCTTTGAATCGACCACCTTTTCGCTGTCGACCGCGGTCCCGCGGCCGTCGGAGCGGCGCGATGAAGATCGCCTGCCGTCGACGCTGTGCATCGTCAAATTGTCGACCGAACGCACCGAGCAACTGATCCGCGTGCGCAATATGTCGGCCGGCGGGCTGATGGCCGAGGTCGGGCAATTGGTTACCGTCGGCGAAGCGGTGTGGATCGAATTCAGCGGGCAAAAAATTCCGGCCGCGGTGATCTGGACCCGCGAGGGCACCGCCGGCTTCAAATTCGCGCACAATATCGACCTTGGCGAGCTGCTCGCCGGAAGAAAGCCGCGCCACGGCTTTCGCGCCCGCCCGCCGCGGCTCGACGTGCAGTGCAAGGCCAGCGTCCGGGTCGGCAAAGTCTATTATAATTGCGAAGTGCGCGACATTTCACTGGGCGGGATGAAGGTCGAGCCGATCGAGGAATATTGCCTCGGCAAGGAAGTCGTGGTGGTGGTCGAGAGCCTGCGCCCGATCAAGGGGCAGATCCGCTGGTTCTCCGAACGCCGCGCCGGCGTGGTGTTCGACGAGCCACTGACCCTCGAGGAGCTGGCCGACTGGGTCGGCAAGCGGGTCGAGATGGCCAGCCTCAAGGCGAGCTTCAAGAAAACCAACTGAGCGCGTCCACGCTTTGGCCTCTTGCCGATTGGCGCCGGGCTAACCATCTTCGAGCTTCAGCAAGGAGCGAATGATGGCCGAGCAAGTCGCGGTTTTGGCAGGCGGATGTTTCTGGTGCACCGAAGCGGTGTTCCTCGACATTGCGGGGGTGAGCAAAGTCGAAAGCGGATACACCGGCGGTTTCCAGGAGGACCCGACGTACCGCGAGGTGTGCGGTGGCAATACCGGCCATGCCGAGGCGATCCGGATCAGTTTCGACCCCGAGACGATCCCTTACGGCACCCTGCTCGACATCTTCTTCGCGACCCACGACCCGACGCAATTGAACCGGCAGGGCAATGACGTCGGCACGCAATATCGCTCGGCGATCTTCCCCCAGGATGAGGCGCAGGAAGCCGAAGCGCGCGCCGCGATCGAGCGGGCGGGGGCCGACCAGCCGGCGCCGATCGTCACCACCATCGAGCCCAAGGCGATCTGGTATCCGGCGGAGGATAATCACCAGGATTATTGGGCGACCGAAGGCCAGCGCAATCCCTATTGCATGGCGATCATCCCCCCCAAGCTGGCGAAACTCAGGAAGAGTTTTCAGGCGC
>JBBRTO010000068.1:0-11320 GCA_038244345.1 Sphingomonadales bacterium
CGAGAAGGCGGTTTCCAAGAACGACCGGAATCCCGAAACGCTCAATTTCTACGGCGTTGCGCTGAAGTCTGTCGGACGCCTCGACGAGGCGCGTGAGTTCATCATGAAGTCGCTCGAAATGAACAACAGCATGTACGGCGCTTACGCCAATCTCAACGACCTCATCGATTTTTCCTCCGATGCGGGCGAACAATTGTTCAACCGCATGGAAACGATCATGGAATCGGTGCCAAACGCGCAGGCCGATCCCTATCTCCCGCTGCATTTCGCTTACGCCAAGGCCCTCGATGACCGCGGCCAGCACGAAAAGGCGCTCGAGCACTACATTATCGGCGGGCAGATGAAGCGCCGCCAGCTGGACTATAAGGAAGAGGACACGTTCGGGTTCTTCGATTCGATCCGCGCCGCCTTCCCCAAGGAGCTGTTCGAGAACCGACCATTCGAGGGTTCGAGCGACGACCGCCTGGTGTTCATCGTTGGAATGCCGCGTTCGGGTTCAACCCTAGTGGAGCAGATCCTGGCCAGCCACCCGGACGTCTATGGCGCCGGCGAGGTCAAGCATCTCAGCCGTGCGATCGCTATGCTAAAGGACCGCTTTCCGTCAATTCCGAAATATCCAGCGATGGTTGGCAAGATGGCGCCGGCCCAGTTCCAGCTTGTCGCAGCCAAGTATCTCGCGGCGATGGAAGCCGGCAGCGGCAATGCGAAGAAGATCACCGACAAGCTGCTGACCAATTATTTTTTCCTCGGGCTGATCAACCTTCTGTTTCCCAAGGCCAAGGTCATCAACACGTTGCGCGACCCCGTCGACACCTGCCTGTCGGGCTTCACCAAGCTGTTCAAGGACGACATGCCGCATAGCTACGATCTTAGCGAGCTCGGGCGTTATTACGTTAAATATCGCGAGATCATGGATTATTGGAAGGAAATCCTGCCGAAGGATTTTATCACCACCGTGGTCTATGAGGACGTCGTCGCCGATACCGAAAAGGAAGCCAGGCGGCTAATCGAGTTCCTCGGCTTGCCGTGGAACAAGAAGTGCCTCGACTTCCACAATTCGGACCGCCCGGTAAAAACCGCCAGCGTCGCCCAGGTGCGCAAGCCGATCTACAACAGCTCGGTCAAGCGCTGGGCCAAATATGGGGCCGGTTTGCAGCCGCTGATCGATGCGGTCGATGGCACTGCTGCCAACGGCGGCAAGAAGAGCAAGGCCAAGGCCAAGGAAGACGCTTAGGCCATAGTGCCGGGGCCGGCTCCGCGCGATCGGCGCGGCGGCGGCGCCGGAGCGGGAACTGGACACCATATTGCGCTTACTCACGCATCTCGACCGGCTTGAGGCCGAGAGCATCCAGATCATGCGCGAAACGGTCGCCGAGGCCGAACGCCCGGTGATGCTCTATTCGATCGGCAAGGATTCGGCGGTCATGCTGCACCTTGCCAAGAAGGCGTTCTTCCCGAGCCCGCTGCCGTTCCCGCTGCTTCACGTCGATACGACGTGGAAATTCCGCGCCATGTACGCACTGCGCGACAAGGTCGGAGCAAGCGACGGCATCGACCTTATCGTCCACACCAATTCCGAAGCGCAGGAACAGGGCATCAACCCGTTCGACCACGGCCCGGTTCATACCGACATGTGGAAGACCGAAGGCCTGAAGCAGGCGCTCGACAAGTTCGGCTTCGACGCCGCCTTCGGCGGGGCCCGGCGCGACGAGGAAAAGAGCCGCGCCAAGGAGCGCGTGTTCAGCTTCCGCGACCGCAATCACCGCTGGGATCCAAAGCGCCAGCGGCCCGAATTATGGTCACTCTACAACGTCCGTAAGAACAAGGGCGAGAGCATCCGAGTCTTCCCTTTGTCCAACTGGACCGAGCTCGACGTTTGGCAATATATCCTGCGTGAGAAGATCGAAATCGTGCCGCTCTATTTCGCGGCGCCGCGGCCAACGGTCGTTCGTGACGGCCTCATCCTGATGGTCGACGATGACCGCTTTCCGCTCGATGGCGCAACGCCGGTCGAACGGGTCATTCGTTTTCGAACGCTCGGCTGCTATCCCTTGTCGGGCGCAGTCGAGAGCAATGCGGGAACGGTCGAGGAAATCGTCGCCGAGATGCTGCTGACCAAGACCAGCGAGCGCCAGGGCCGGGCGATCGACCGCGATTCGGGCAGCGCCAGCATGGAAAAGAAGAAGCAGGAGGGATATTTCTAAAATGTCGCTCGTGCTCGATTCCGACCGCGACCTCATTCGCACCGATGTCCGCGCCTGGCTCGCCAGCCAGGAGAAGAAGGAGCTGCTGCGGTTCATCACCTGCGGCAGCGTGGACGACGGCAAGTCGACCCTGATCGGGCGCCTGCTCTACGAGAGCAAGCAGATTTTCGACGACCAGCTCGACGCGCTGGAAAGCGACAGCAAGCGCCACGGGACTCAAGGGCAGGGGATCGATTTCGCGCTCCTCGTCGACGGGCTGTCGGCCGAGCGCGAACAGGGCATCACGATCGATGTCGCCTATCGTTTTTTCGCCAGCGCGCGGCGCAAGTTCATCGTCGCCGACACCCCCGGCCACGAACAATATACCCGCAACATGGTGACCGGCGCCTCGACCGCCGATTTGGCAGTGCTGCTGGTCGACGCGCGCAAGGGCGTGCTGACCCAGACGCGGCGTCACTCCTACCTCGCGCAATTGGTTGGCATCCGGCGCTTCGTGCTTGCGGTCAACAAGATGGATCTGGTCGATCACGATCAGGGCGCGTTCGACGCGATATGCGCGGATTACCGCTTGTTCGCGGCCAAGATCGGGATCGACCAGTGGCTGCCGATCCCGGTGTCGGGGCTCAAGGGCGACAATGTCCTGGTGCGGAGCGAGGGCATGCCCTGGTATCAGGGGCCGAGCCTGCTCGAGCATCTCGACACGGTCGCGCTCGACAGCGACGCCGATGCGGCCAAGGCATTCCGGCTGCCGGTGCAATGGGTCAATCGCCCGAACCAGAACTTCCGCGGTTTTTCGGGTGAAATCGCGGCCGGCTCGATCGGCCCCGGCGCCGAGGTCCGGATCCTGCCGTCGGGGCGGACGACCAAGGTTGAACGGATCGTCACCATGGACGGCGACCGCGACGCCGCGGTGGCGGGCGAATCGGTCACCCTGACCTTGGCCGAGGAAGTCGATTGTTCGCGCGGCGACGTCATCGCGGCCGCCGCCGACCCGCCCGAAGTGGCCGATCAGTTCGAAGCGACGATCGTGTGGATGGCCGAGGAAGAATTGATCCCCGGCCGCGGCTATTGGCTCAAGCTTGGCACGCAGCTGGTCACGGCCACCGTCCAGCACCCCAAATATGAGGTCAACGTCAACACGCTCGAACATCTCGCGGCGCCGACCCTGGCGCTGAACGCGATCGGCGTTGCGGAGATTTCGACCGATCGCGAAATCACCTTCGAACCTTATGCGGTCGAAGGTTCGGCGCCCAATCGCGCGCTTGGCGGGTTCATCCTGATCGACAAATTGACCAATGCCACGGTCGCCTGCGGGATGCTCCATTTCGCGCTCCGCCGGGCGCTCAACATCCATCGACAGCACCTTGATGTCAGCCGCGATACCCATTCGAAGATCAAGGGCCAGAAACCGGCGGTACTGTGGTTCACCGGCCTCAGCGGCGCGGGCAAATCGACCATCGCTAATCTGGTTGAAAAGAAGCTCGTCGCGCGCGGCCGCCATACCTTCCTACTCGACGGCGACAACGTCCGCCACGGGCTCAACAAGGACCTCGGCTTCACCGAGGCCGACCGGATCGAGAATATCCGCCGGGTCGGTGAGGTGGCGCGGTTGATGGCCGACGCCGGCTTGATCGTGCTGACCGCCTTCATCTCGCCGTTCAGGGCCGAGCGCGCCATGGTCCGCTCGATGATCCCCGATGACGAGTTCGTTGAAATCTATGTCGATACCCCGCTGGCCGAGGCGGAAAAGCGCGATGTGAAGGGTCTTTACGCCAAGGCCCGCGCCGGCGAACTGGCCAATTTCACCGGTATCGACAGCCCTTATGAGGCGCCCGACGATGCCGAAATCCGGGTCAATACGGTCGAATTGAGCGCCGAGCAGGCCGCCGACCAGATCGTCGACTGGCTGCTCAAGCGCTCCTAGACTTGTCCTACCAGGTGTAGGCGAGCCCCGCGGCGAACAGCCACTGATTGGCGCTTCCGCGAAGCGAGACGATCGGCGAGCGTTTGAAGTCGCCCACCAGCCGCGAATAATTGACCGTTCCGAACGCCGACAGGCCGTGCAGCAGATTGCCGGTCAGCGACTGGTTGAGCAGCAGCCCGGCCTTCCAGTTCTTCATCCCGCCGCCGGCGTTGAAGGTCGGCAGGCCGGTAACCAGCGATTCGGCGGGATCGATGCTGAAATAATAATCCGCGAATTTGTTGCTTACGAATTCCAACCCAGCGGAAGCGCTGACGAAGGTCCGCTGCGACAATGGAGTCGAAAAATCCACGTTGGGGCTGACGATGGTCGATTTATGTGCGTTCGCGAAATCGTGGAACACGTCGACCCTGAAGGCCAGCGCGCCGTAGGGATTGGTCACCCCGTGGACGGTCACTCCGGCAAACACGCCGGCTTCGATCGCGGTCTTCTTGACCGGCAGCAGATCGACGACGGGATCCTTCAATTTGTTACGGGTGCGATTGAAGCGGACCCCGACCATTGGCCCGGCGTCGAACTCGATCTTCGAGCCGTTGTTGGGAATCGCGTCGAGGTACAGGTAGAGCCCCCGAGTGGCGAAGGAGAAACCGTGATACTGGCCGCGGAAACCGGCCGCGGGGATGAAGCGATAGTCGTCCGACCCTTCGTAATCTGGGATCATTGCGCCGCCGGCGGCGACCGTCAGCGTATCGCGGTTGGTGAGCTCCTCCGGGCTCGGCGTAGGTGCCGCTGAAGGTACGGCCTGGGCCAGAGCGGGCGTTGCAGCGAAAGCCGCCGCAAGCAGCGGCAGGTGGCGCAGTTTAATCATCGGCTTATCCCCCTTGTTGAAGCCGTAAACAGCCATTTGTGACGGGTTGCGAGCCTCCCGTCCAGTCTGGGCTTGATGCTCAGTCGCCGGTACCCGGGTCGGGCGAGAAATATTTGTCATACTTGCCCTCCACGCCTTTGTATTCGTCGGCGTCGGCGGGGGACTCCTTCTTGCGCGTCAGATTGGGCCAGTCGGCCGACAGGCTGGCGTTGAGCTCAAGCCATTTCTCCTGGCCGCTTTCGGTATCGGGGAGGATTGCCTCGGCCGGGCACTCGGGTTCGCACACGCCGCAATCGATGCACTCATTGGGGTTGATGACCAGCATCACTTCGCCCTCGTAGAAACAATCGACCGGGCACACTTCGACGCAGTCCATATATTTGCATTTGATGCATGCGTCGGTGACGACATAGGTCATGGAAAGGCGCTCCTTATCGGGGCTTGGCTAGGAGCGGGCGAGCGCCTCGTCAACGGCCACTTCTTCGAAGCATAGGCGCGCTTCGCTGGCCGGTCCGCGGCGGCCGGGGAGGGCGAGGACCCGGAGCACGCGCACGCGCTCGTTGAGCGGCAAGGCGATGACGCTTCCAGGGCGCACCTCGTCGCTTGGCTTGAGCGCGCGCCTGCCATCGATGCGGACATGGCCGCGGGCGATGATCGCCTGGGCCAGGGTCCGGCTCCTGAACAGCCGGATGCAGTGGAGGAAGCGGTCGATGCGCAACCACGCGCCTCAGCGTCGCTTGATGAAGGCAAGGGCGGCGAAGGCATTGCCGGAGGGTGCGCCCGAAGCCGCCCGCGGGTCGCTGCGCGGAGGTCTTCGACCGCGCCATTTCCACGCATCGCCGGTTTTGACAAAGCCGATCTCGGCCATCAGGCGGGCGATCGATTGCTCGTCGAGCCCGAGCGAAGTCGCGAGCTGGACGTCGAGCGGCTGCTGGCCGGGGCTCGACCGCGCCTGGCGGGCGTGGCTTGCAAGCCGGTCGGCAAGGCCGATCCGAAGCCACTTGTGGCCAAGCCGGCGATACGCGAGTTCGGCGCCGCGCGGGTCCGCTTCCGGACCCAGGGTCGAAGCGCCGGCAGGGGGCAGCGCGGGCAACGGCTGCGACTGGCGCACCGCGAGCAGCGCCGCCCGCCACCGCTGCGCGGCGGGCTTGAGCAAGGCGGGCATGAACACGTCGAGTGGGCCAAGCCGGACTCCAAGCCGGTACAGTGCCCGGCGGTCATCCTGCTCGAGCTCGCCAATCGCGCCCAGCAGCGCCTTGCGCGGCAGGCTGCCGGCGGCATCGGCGAGCATTGCCGCGATCGCCCGCACGCCGGGCGAACTCGACTTGTCGCCCGCCGCGCCGGCCAGCGCCGCAAGCGGCGTCAGTTCGCGCGCGATTTGCCGCTCGAGCCATTGTTCGAGGCGGCGGCGGAGCGCTGCCCGGCGCTGGGCGCTCAACCGGTCGAGCGGCCGGGCAGTACGCAAAGCGGGTTCGAGCAGCGCACGGCCGACCGCCAGGCGGGCAAGCACATGACCTTCCCACTGGACCGTGAGGAAGCCGTTCTCGTCTGGTACAAGGGCGAAGACGTCGTCGCCGGCGGTGACCAGGCTGGAAGCGCGGCGGTCGAGCTCGTCGCCGAGGCGGCGCTCGGCGGCGGCGAGCAACAAGCGTTTGTCGGCCAGCCTGGCGGTTGGATCGACCTTGAATTCAAAGCCGGTGAGGTGGCCGATGGGCTCCGGGCCGACGCTGACTTCGCCATCGGCGGCGACGGTCACTGGAAGCGCGTCGGATCCGCGCGCCCCGATATCGCGGACGAGAACTGCAGTGCGGCGGTCAACGAAGCGCTGGGTCAGCGCCAGGTGCAGGGCGTCGCTGAGCCGCGCCTCGACCCCGCGCGTGCGCTCGGCCCATTTGGCGGGCTCGGCAAGCCAGTCCGAGCGCTGGGCGATATAGGCCCAGCTGCGCACGCCCGCGAGGCGGTCGGCAAGCGCCTCGATATCGCCCGCGACATTGTCGAGCCGGGCGACCTCGGCGGCAAACCATTCGTGCGGGATGTGCCCGCCCTCGCCGATGTAGCTGAACAATCGGCGGACCATGCGTGCGTGGTGCATCGGCCCGACCTTGCGAAAATCGGGCAGTCCGCACACCGCCCACAGCCGCCGCGCCTGGACTTCCCTGCGCACCGCCAACGCCGGATCCTGGGCGAGCAGCTTGAGCACAGCGAGGTCGATGGCTTCGGGCGCTGCGCGCAGCAGCGGGTCCTCGCTCTTGGTCTCAAGGCTCATGATCAGCGTTCTTACATCGTCGAAATCGAGGTCGGCGTTGCGCCAGTACAGTGAATCGAGGGCGCGGAAGCGGTGCTCCTCGATGGCCGCGACTTCGCTGTCGGTGAAGCTCGCGCCTTCATCCCCGCCCAGGCCCATGGTGCCAAAGCTGCCGTCCTTCTGGTGGCGCCCGGCGCGGCCCGCGATCTGGGCCATTTCGGCGATCGTCAGCCGCCGGTCTCTGCGCCCGTCGAACTTCTCCAGCCCAGCGAAAGCGACATGGGTGACGTCCATGTTGAGGCCCATGCCGATGGCGTCGGTGGCGACCAGATAATCGACTTCGCCGCGCTGGAACATCGCCACCTGGGCGTTGCGGGTCGAGGGAGACAATGCGCCCATGACCACCGCCGCACCGCCCTTGAAGCGGCGCAGCATCTCGGCCAGCGCATAGACCTGCTCGGCGGAAAAGGCGACGATCGCGGAACGTGGCGGAAGGCGCGACAATTTGGTCCCGCCGGCGAAACGCAGCGTCGAAAAGCGCGGCCGGCTGACGATTTCGGCCTCGGGCAGCAACTCGCGGATGACCGGCTTCAAACTGTCTGAGCCAAGGATCAGGGTCTCCTCGCGGCCGCGGGCGCGGAGCATCCGGTCGGTGAAGACATGGCCGCGCTCGGGATCCACGCCGAGCTGGGCCTCGTCGATCGCGGCGAAGGCGAAGTCGCGCGCCTCTTCGCCTTCCCTCGCGACCGGCATGCTTTCGGCGGTGCACAAATAGTAGCGCGCCTGAGGCGGGACGATGCGTTCCTCGCCGGTAAGCAGCGCAACCTGGTTGGCGCCCTTCAACCCGACGACGCGGTCATAGACCTCGCGCGCCAGAAGCCGCAGCGGGAAGCCGATGACGCCCGAGGAATGGGCGCACATGCGCTCGATGGCGAGGTGGGTCTTGCCGGTGTTGGTGGGCCCAAGGATCGCCCGGAGGATGCCGTCGGATCCCGCCATGCCGCCTATCTTGGCACCCCTTTCGCGCGGCGCAAGGGGCCTGAGCCGAAACGATTTTAAGCCGGTTTTAACCTCGATTGGCGATGATCGGTGGCGAAGGGCAAAGATTTGGCACATACGCACCCGATCCGGATCAAAGCGGGCGGCGCAATCGCGCCCCGTCCGGCCCCGCCGCGCGTCTATTGGCGGGCGATCGGGCTTGCAGCGGTCCTCACCAGCGGCGCTGCACTCGCGTCCCTGCCTCGGGCGCCGGTCTATTCCAGCGACGACCAGCACCAGTGGCAGGCGCTCGCCGTCGCGCCGTTGTCGGCGGGCGGGTCGACCGGCCTGCGCATGGCTGCCGGCAATCAGGTCGAAAGCATCGAATTCGCGCCCACCCGCGCCGCGCCGTTCGCAGTGCCTGCGGTCCAGGCCGCTCACACAGCGTCTGCTGGGCCGATCCGGATTAGCGGCCAGGCGGGGGACGGGCTTTATTGGTCACTGCGCGCGGCCGGCGCTTCGCCCGATGTCGCGGCGCAATATCTGGCGGCGCTTGCGACCCGGATCGATGTCGGTGACGTCGGGCCAAGCGCGGGCTTCGACCTAGTGCTCGGCGGCGGCGCGGCGCATCCCTTGCTTTATGCCGGGCTCAAGCGCGCCGGCGATCATGGCCTTGAGCTGGTGCGCTGGGCGACCAATGGGCGGAGCGACTGGGTCGATGCCGCCAATGCCGATCAGCCGGCGCCGGTCGCTGCCGGCATGATGCTTCCCGTCGCCGGGCACATCACCTCCTATTTCGGCAACCGCATGCACCCGATCCTGGGCTTCTTCCGGTTCCACGCCGGGCTCGACATCGGCGCCGCCTGGGGCAGCCCGATCGTCGCCGCGGGCGATGGTCAGGTGGTTCGCGCCGGCTGGGCCGGGGGCTATGGCCGCCAGGTGATGATCGCCCATTCGGGCGGCCTCTCATCGAGCTACAGCCACATGAGCGCAATGGTGGTCGCGCCGGGCAGCTTGGTCCATCGCGGCCAGCTTATCGGCTATGTCGGCTCGTCGGGCCTGTCGACCGGCCCCCACACCCATTTCGAAGTCCGCCGCGGCGGCATCCCGGTCAATCCCTTGTCGGTCAGCATCCAAAGCGCGCAAGTCATCGATCCGCATGTCGCAAGCGCGATCAAGGCGCGATTGGCGGCGTTGCTAAGGGTTGGGACGAAGCGGGGTTAAGCGGACGCAAGGGCTGTGTCCCCGATCAATGCGCGGTTTTAGCCCGCCATTGCGAGCGGAGCGAAGCAATCCAGTGAGTTACTGGATTACCGCGTCGCCTCCGGCTCCTCGCAATGACGATCAGCGACCCTTACCGCCCGTGTCCGCGCCAGCGCTTGATTGTACGCCCGATGATGCCGGCTTCGTCGCCGGTTTCGCGCCACAGGCGGGCGAAGCTTGGGTCGGACGAGGCCGGACGCTTTTCGGGCTCGAGGTCGTCGAAGCGCACCCGGATGGGGATTGCGACGCCCTCACCGCAGACGATGCATTCGCGATTGCGAAGGGCCGGAATGGCGTCGAGGAACCCGCGCGCACCTTCGGGCATTGCCGCCCGCACGCACGCCTGATCGCGGTCGTTGTTGAGACGCATGGCGATAATCGTGCCGCATTGCGACAGTACGCCTTCGGCAAGGTCTGACGGGCGCTGGGTGATGAGGCCGAGGCTGACCCCATATTTACGGCCTTCCTTGGCGATCCGCTCGAGGATCCGGCGGACCGACTGGCCGCTCGCATTTTCGTCCTTCGGGACGTAGCGATGAGCTTCCTCGCACACCAATAGCAGCGGGCGCTGGGCCTCGGTCCGGCTCCAGATGGCATAATCGAACACCATCCGGGCGAGCACTGAGACGACGACGCTGGTGACCTCGCTTGGAACGCCCGAAACGTCGACGATCGAGATCGGTTTGCCGTTGGCGGGGAGGCGGAAGAGCTTGCCGATGAAGCTGCCCATGGTGTCGCCGACCAGCATCCCTGAAAACATGAAAGTGTAGCGCGGGTCGGCCTTCAATTCCTCGAGCTTGGTCTTGAGCCGCTGGAACGGCAAGGTGTCGCCGGCGCGGTCGAGCTTGCCCATTTCATTGACCAGGATCGCGGTCAGATCGGACAGGATATAGGGCACCGGGCTGTCGACCGTGACCTTGCCCAGCGCCTCCGCCTGCTTGCCCTTCATCCGCGCCGCGAGCAGACATTTGGCGAGGATGTCGGCGTCGCGCTGGCGTTCGGCGCCGTCGGTCGTCAGCAACACTTCGCAATGTTCTTCGAAGTTGAGCAGCCAGTAAGGCAGCTGGAGGTTGTCGACGTTAAACAGTTCGCCGCAACCCTTGAACGCGGCCGAATATTCTCCGTGCGGGTCGATCATGACGATGTGACCCTCGGGCGACAATTGCGAGATTCGGTGGAGGATCAGGGCAACCGCGGTCGATTTGCCGGTGCCGGTCGAGCCGAGCACGGCGAAATGCTTCGACAGCATCGGGTCGATGTACAGCGCGCCGCGGATGTCGTCGGTTGGATAGACCGTTCCGATCTCAATATTGGGCTCGTCGCTGGCGGCGAAAATCGCGCGCATGTCGTCGGTGGTGACGGGGAGAACTTCGCACCCCGGAATCGGGTAGCGGGTGACACCGCGGCGGAAATTGTTGAGCTTGCCGGTGGCATCGCGGCTGCCTTCGCCGAGGAAGTCGACATTGGCGACGATCTCGCCGCTGTCGCCGACGCACAGGGTGCGGATGTTGGCGATCAGCCAGGCATTGCCGACCGTCATCTTGACCTGGCTTCCGACCTGGCCGGACATCGCCACTGACGCATCCTTGTGCACCTGGAGCGCGGCGAGCGTCGCTGCCTCCATCCGCACGCGCGAGCCCGAACCGGCGATTTCGACGACCTTGCCGAGCACTGGCAGGGTTGTTCCGGAAACTGTCGCCGACGGCGCGGTCTCATCGGTGAAGCTACTGACTTCATTGATGAATTCACGCAAGTTCGGTTGATCGTCCATGCACTTCCACTCCAGGTTCCAAGCCGTGGTCAGAAGCCTAAAGCGAAGCGGTTAATTTTCGCTTGAGAAA
>JBBRTO010000069.1:0-11288 GCA_038244345.1 Sphingomonadales bacterium
CGCGGCGGTGTCATAGGCCGAGCCGTGGCACGGACAGAAATAGCCGCCGAACGGCCCGCGATTCTCGCCTTCGCCGGTGCCCAGCGGGATGCAGCCCAAATGGGTGCACACGCCCATCGTGATCAGCCAGTTGGTCTTGCCCGGCTTGGTCCGCTCGGCCAGCGTCTGTGGGTCGCGCAGGCTGCTAATGTCGACCGCATTGGCCAGCTTGATCTCGGCCGGCGTCAGGTTGCGGACGAACACCGGCTGCTTGCGCCACACGGTCTTGATCGCCTGGCCCGGCTGAATCTTCGAAATATCGACTTCGCTCGATGCCATCGCCAACACGTCGGCCGACGGGTTCATCTGATACACCAAGGGAATCGCGACCGCGGCGGCTCCTACCCCGGCGAAGCTGACCGCCGCAATATTGATGAAATCGCGGCGGCGAACGCCGTCACCCTGCTCGGGACCGATGTCTGCTTCGTTCGGCGTGGCCATGCTCACCCTTGGTCGAAATTGGCTTCGTGCCGACAGGCACATGAAACGGCATCGCCGGGCTGCCCCCAAAGCGATTGGCGGGCCTGATAGCGCCTCGACCGGCGGTTGCAAATGGCCAAATTGCCAAGGCTGGTAATGCCCTTGTGCGGCATGGCGATCGCGGCCTATCGGCGGGATCATGCGCATCGCCCTCTACCAGCCCGAGATCGCCCAGAATGTCGGCGCCGTTTTGCGCCTCGGCGCCTGCTTAGGAGTGGCGGTCGACCTGATCGAGCCGATGGGTTTCGCGTGGGACGACCGCCGGGTCCGCCGCTCCGCGATGGACTATATCGATGCGGTCGAGATCATTCGCCATCTCGACTTCGCCGCCTTTCGCGCCGCTTCGCCCGGTCGGCTGATCCTGCTCTCGACCAAGGGCGAGGCCTCGCCCTACGAATTCGCCTTCGACCCCGCCGACAGGTTGCTGCTTGGCAAGGAAAGCGCCGGAGTCCCGTCCGAGGTCGCCGCCGCATGCGACTTTATCATCCGAATCCCGATCCGCGCCGAAGTGCGTTCGCTCAACCTAGCCACCGCCGCCGCCCTCGCGCTCGGCGAAGCGTTGCGACAAACTGGAGGCCTTCCGCAATGAAACCGCTCGACGATCAGCAATGGGCCGCCCGCGACTGGTTCGAATCGCTGCGCACCCGGATTTGCGCCGCGTTCGAGGCGATCGAGCGCGAGGCGGGCAGCGATGCCGCATTCGCTTTCACCCCGTGGGACCGGACGGAAGCCGATGGCTCCCCCGGCGGCGGCGGGGTCCGCAGTCAGATGAACGGCAAGGTGTTTGAGAAAGTCGGGGTCAACGTCTCGACCGTCGGCGGCCGCTTCAGCGAGGAATTTGCCGCCTCTATCCCCGGCGCCGAGGTCGATCCGAGTTTCTTCGCCACCGGGATCAGCCTGGTCGCGCACATGGCCAACCCGCACGTCCCCGCGGTACACATGAATTGCCGCTTCCTCGCCACTACCCGGCGCTGGTTCGGCGGCGGGGCCGATCTCAACCCGGCGATCGCCTACGACGACGACACCAAGGCGTTCCACGCCCGCTTGCGCGCCGCCTGCGCCGCGCACGATGCGACCTTCTATCCGCGCTTCTCGAAATGGGCAGAGGAGTATTTCTGGCTCCCCCACCGCAATGTCGCGCGCGGGGTCGGGGGGATCTTCTTCGACCGGCTCGAGGATCATTTCGACGAGCATTTCGCCTTCTCCCGCGACGTCGGCGAGGCGTTTCTCGACACCTTCCCGGCGCTGGTCCGCAAGCGGATGGACCAGCCGTTCAGCGATGCGGATCGCGAAAAGCTGCTCGAATTTCGTGGACGCTACGTCGAGTTCAACCTGCTCTACGACCGCGGTACCCTGTTCGGCCTCAAGACCGGTGGCAATATCGACGCAATCTTGATGAGCCTGCCGCCGCTGGCGCGCTGGGCCTAGGCTTTGGAGGCGCCCGCCAGCTGGACGTAAACCCGCCCGACCATCGCCGCCGACACGCTCGACACCAAAGCGCTGACGATCCCGCCGGCCAGCGCGACGCTCAGCGCGGCCAAGTTGAACGGCCGCGCCTCGCCGAGTGCCAGGCTGGTCACCGAGCCGACCACCGCAGCGACCGCAGCATTGAGAATCAGCGCGGCCATCGCGAGCAGCAGCAGCAGCGCCAGCAAGCGCCCGAAATGCCTCTTGGTCAGCGCCCAGCTTCGCTTGAGCAGGCCGATCGGCCCGACCGGCTCAGCGGCCGCGACCGCCGACAGCGGGAACAATCTGACGCCGACGAACAGCACGACCAGCATCAGCAGAAGGCTCATCCAGCCGATATTGGGAATTCGCGCCAGTGCCTGCGGGGTCAAGCCAGTGGGATCCTTGATCCCCGCCGCGATCAGCGCCGCGGCGAAGCCGATCATGAACAGCATCAGGATCGGCGCGAACACGATCAGCGCCGCGCCAAGCAGCGACGGAACCCGTTTCGCCACCTTGCGAATCGCCTCGCCGATGCTGCCGTGCCAGCCGATGGCGAGCAGGATCACGGTCATCTGCCCGATCATCACCGCTACCAAAATCACGAATAAAGCGAGCATCGCGCCGCCGCCGGCCGCGCCGGCTGCGCCCGCCGGATAGGCCCAGTTGAGCAATATTGACGGCAACGCGAACATTGCCAACGCGACCGGCGCCACCAGCCGTCCCTCGCGCGCCAGAAATGCGCTGGTTTCTTCCCACGCCTTGCCGATCGACAGTGTCAAAGTCCGCTCCCCGAAATTCCTTAGGGTCACCTATGCGCATCCCTTGCCCGCCAAGGCAATCGCACTTGCCGCCGCGCCGGGCGGGCGGCATGGAAACCGCGATGGAGATAATCGACGGCGTCGAATGGCGTACCAGCAATGGCCTCACTCCTTATCGGCAGGCGCTTGCCGCGATGGAGGATCGCGCCGCCGCGATTCGCGCCGGAACCGCGCCCGAGCTCGCCTGGCTGGTCGAGCACCCGCCTGTGTTTACCGCGGGGACAAGCGCTGACCCCGCCGAATTGTTCAATCCGCAGGGCTTTGAGGTGGTCGAAGCCGGCCGCGGAGGACGCTATACCTATCACGGCCCGGGCCAGCGGGTCGGCTATCTGATGCTCGATCTCGAAACTCGCGGGCGCGACATTCGCCGCTTCGTCCACAGCCTCGAAGGATGGATGATCGATGCGCTCGGGCTGCTCGGGGTGGAGGCGCGGCGCGAACTCGGCCGGATCGGGATCTGGACCGGCACCGGCGTCGCCGAAGCCAAGATCGGAGCGCTCGGGGTACGGGTCAGACGCTGGGTCACGCTGCACGGTTTTTCGATCAACGTCGCGCCCGATCTTGCGCATTTCTCGGGCATCATTCCGTGCGGCATCGAGGAATATGGCGTGACCAGTCTCGCCGCACTCGGCAAATCCGCGACAATGGCCGATCTCGACGCTGCTTTAGGCACCACTTTTCCCCCTTTTCTGGGAAATCTGGGCGTGAGTCATAAAGTCCCTTGAGGCATTGGCGGCTAGCGACTATTGTGCGCGCGATTTGGAAAGTGGGGCAAACCTGCTCCAGGTCGTAAAAAATCAAGGGAGTTTTGAATGCGTGCTCTTATCCTGGTCGCTGGTGCGGCCCTGGCGGTTGCTGCTTGCAGCAAGAATGATGCTGCCGAAAATACCATGAACGTCGATGAAACCATGAACGCCGAAAACGTTGTCACCAACGACACGACTACTGTCGATGGAACGATGAACGCCGACGCGAATATGGCGAACGACGCCAACATGTCGATGAATGCTGGCGGCAACATGTCGTCCAACAACATGATGTCCAACAACATGATGTCCAACAAGATGTAATTGGCCTGGCGCCCCCGATTCGGGGGCGTCGCCATTTACAACTGAATTCGGGGCTGGCGGAGCGATCCGTCAGCCCCTTTTTCGTTGCCGCTTACGGCAAGCCGACCACCTTGTGAGCCTGCAGCGAAAGGCGCCAGCGCGGCCGCTCCATTGCCAGCGCGATCGCCGCCTGGCGCGCGCTTTCCGAATCATCGCAATCCATTGGCTGGACCAGCAGATGGTCGAAGTCCCAGCTTTCCATCTCGGCCGGATCGATCCCCGGCTGCGGCCACACCAGCTTCAATTCGTCGCCCGATCGTTGGACCACCGCGCTCCCGGCCTTGGGGCTGATGCACAGCCAGTCGATACCGGCGACCGCGGCAATCGTCCCGTTGCTCTCCACCGCAATCCTAAATCCCTCGCCATGAAGCGCATCGACCAGCGCCGAATCGAGCTGTAACATCGGCTCGCCCCCGGTAATCACCGCCAGCCTGTGTTCGCGACCGTTGCCCCACAACGCCGCGACCTGCATCCCGAGCGTTGCGGCGTCGGCGAACTTGCCTCCGCCCGGTCCATCGGTGCCGACGAAATCGGTGTCGCAGAATCTGCAGATCGCCGCCGCTCGATCGACCTCGCGTCCCGACCATAAATTGCACCCGGCAAAACGCAGGAAAACCGCCCGGCTGCCCGCCTGCACCCCCTCGCCCTGCAGCGTCAGGAACATCTCCTTGACCGCGTAGCTCATTGGTAGTGCGTCGGGTCGGGCAGGCCGGCTTCGGCGAAGCCCTTGGCGCGCAGCCGGCAGGCGTCGCACAGGCCGCACGCGCCGCCATCGGGCGCCGGGTCGTAGCAGCTGTGGCTGAGCCCCGCGTCGAGCCCGAGCCGCGCGGCCTCGCGGGCGATGTCGGCCTTGGTCATCTGCTGCAGCGGGGCATGGAGCGTGAACGGAACGCCTTCGACCCCGGCCTTGGTGCCCAGGTTGGCCAGCGCCTCGAATGCGGCAATGAACTCGGGGCGGCAATCGGGATAGCCTGAATAGTCGAGCGCGTTCACGCCAATGAACAGGTCGCTTGACCCGCTCGCTTCGGCGCAGGCCAGCGCCAGGCTGAGGAATACGGTGTTGCGTGCGGGGACATAGGTGGAGGGAATGCCACCTTCGACTCCGCTCTTCGGCACCGGCGAATCGCTGGTCAGCGAGGATCCGCCGAACGCGGTGAGGTCGAGCGGCAGGATGATATGCGTGTCGGCCAGCATCGCCGCAATCGTCCTCGCCGCCTCCAGCTCGACTCGGTGGCGCTGGTGATAATCGATGGTCAGCGCGATAACCCCAAAGCCCGCCTCGCGCGCCAAGGCGGCGCAGACCATCGAATCGAGCCCGCCCGAAAGCAGGACGACGGCTGTCTTGCGTGGTGAATCGCTACTCTTCATCGGCGCGATCTAGGGCGATCGCGCTACAAAAAGAAGGGGCCGCCGAAGCGGCCCCAGGTCGGGCGATTAAGCCCGTAAGGGAGGAAAGCGTGCCCTCATCGACGACACAGCACCCTTCCTAAACGAAAATGGTTAAACAGATCCTTAATGGGATTCGCAAGGACCGACCCGCCGCGCGTGAATTACGTAGGCAAACGGGTAGCCATCGGAGATGCCCTGCATGTCGACCTTGATCGAGCGCGGGGTCAGCACTTCGACCCTCGAGGTCCCGAACCCGCCGCCGGGACAGGTGTATTGCACTTCCGCCCGGTCGGTCGAGGAGGAGAGGATCACCCGTGCGCATTGCTTCGCTCGATGTTCCCACTGGGTGAGTAGCCCGGGATCGCTCAGGCAGAGTTTCTCGCCGCTGCCGCCAACGGTCTTGCTAACTTCCCATTCGCCCGGTCCGACCATGGCCGATGGCAAGCTCGACCCGCCAACCGCGAAGGCAATTGCGGCACACGCGCCAAGGCGCATCAGGAGAGGTCGCGAACCCATCTTCGAAATATACCAGCTATCAGTAAACGAAATCTAGCTGGATTTGAGCGTTTCGATCTCGTCGAGCGTAATCGGAAAGTCGGTCGCGCAAAACGCGCAATCGACCCGGATGAACCCATCGTCGCCGACCATCGCCGCGCGATCCGCCGGCGGGAAGCGGGCGATCACCGAGCGGACGTAATCGGGGTCGCAGCGGCAGCCGCGCGAAAGCGCAACGGGAGGAAGCGTTCGCAATTCCTCCTCCTCGTGAAACAGCCGCCACACCAGTTCGTCGAGCGGCAGCGCCCGGTCGACCAATTCGGCATCCTTGACCGACCCGGCGAGCACCGCGACGTGCGGCCAGTCGGGATGGTCGAGCCGGGTGTGCAGCCGCTCGCGGCCCTCCTCCCCCTCGGGCAGATGCTGGAACAGGATCCCGCCCGCGGTCCAGCCCGCCTTGCCCTTCGCCGCGGCCAGTCGGACGATCGACGGGATTTGCTCGGACTGGGTGAAATAGCTTTCCGCTGCTCGTGCCAGGCTCTCGCCCTCGAGCGGAACAATCCCCTGATAACGCTCGTCGGTCGCTGGCTGGTCGAAAGTGATTGCGAGGTAACCCTTGCCGAACAAGGCGAAGAGGCTCGGGCTTGGCCCGGCTTCGACCAGTCGCTCAGGATCATGACGAACATAGCCGCGAAGCTCCCCGCCGAGATAATCGCATACCAACAGATCGACGATCCCGTTCTCGGTCTGCGCCTGCAGGGTCATCTGCCCGCCAGCATCCTTGAGCAATGAGCCGAGCAAGGCTGTCAGAACCAGCGCTTCGGCCAGCAACGCCTCGATCACCGGCGGATAGTTATGGTTGGCGAGGATAGAATCGATCGAGTCGCCAAGACGAACCGCCCGCCCCCGCGCCGCCCGCGCCGGAATGGTTACGCCCAGCGATACGTCGAGATTGAGGGGAATGTCAGTCATTGGCGTTCAGATAGGAAGGAAGGGCCGTGAGTTCAAAGTTTCCCCAGGCACCACATCAGCAGCGACTTTTGGGCGTGGAGACGGTTTTCGGCTTCGTCCCACACCGCCGACTGCGGCCCGTCGATCACCGCGTCGGTCACTTCCTCGCCGCGATGCGCCGGCAAGCAGTGCATGAATATCGCCTGCTCCCCCGCGCCATCCATCAGCGCCTCGTCGACCGCATACGCCGCCATCGCCCGCGCCCGATCATCGCGGTCGCTTTGCCCCATCGAGGTCCAGGTGTCGGTGACGACCACGTCCGCGCCCTTCGCCGCCACCGCGGCGTCGCGAACGATCGGGATGTTGCGCCCCTGCTCCGCGGCATCGGCCAGCACGCCCGAGTCCGGCTCGAACCCTTCGGGGCAGGCCACGGTCACGTCGAAATCCATCAGTGACGCAGCTTCGATCAGCGAATTGCAGACGTTGTTGCCGTCCCCCAGCCACGCCCACTTGCTTCCCGCCAGCTTGCCTTTGCCCTCCAGCAGCGTCAGCATGTCGGCTAATAGCTGGCACGGATGCGACAGATCGGTCAGACCGTTGATCACCGGCACGGTGGCATATTTCGCCATCTCGACCACCTTCTGATGGTCATCGGTGCGAATCATGATCGCGTCGACATAGCGCGACAGCACCCGTGCCGTGTCGGCGATGCTTTCACCGCGCCCGATTTGCGACGAAGCCCCGTCGAGGATCAGCGCCGACCCGCCCAGCTGCCGCATCGCCATGTCGAAACTGGCCCGAGTGCGAGTCGAATTCTTCTCGAAGATCATCGCCAGTACGTGACCGGCAAGCGGTGCGTCGGCATCGACCTTGCCCTTGGGCCAGCCGGCGCGCGCCGCCTTGCGGTCGATCGCATCGTTAAGGATCGCGGCGATGGCGTTGCCACCCGCATCCTTCAGGTCGACGAAGTGGCGCAGACTCACGCCGCGTCCGGCACCTGGTAATCGCTCGACGCCGCCGACAGACCGTCGACGAATTCGCGGATGTGGCTTTCCTCAATCGTCAGGGGAGGCAACACGCGCACGACATTGTCGCCCGCCGCAACGGTAAGGATGCCCTTGGTTCGAAGATAAGCGACGAATGCTCGGCTGTCGGTCTTCATCTTGATTCCAAGCATCAGGCCCATCCCGCGCACGCTGTCGAACAGATGGTCGTGGTTGGGGATCATCTGCTCGAGCGCGGCGCGGAGCCGGTCGCCCATCTCGCTCACCCGGCCGAGGAATTCGTCATTGGCCACGACATCGAGGACGGCCTCTCCAGCGGCCATTGCCAGCGGATTCCCGCCATAAGTCGATCCGTGGGTGCCGATCACCATCCCCGACGCGGCATTCTCGGTCGCCAAGCACGCACCGAGCGGGAATCCGCCGCCGATGCCCTTGGCCGAGGCCATGATGTCGGGGATGATTCCGTAATGCTCGTGCGCATAAAGCGCGCCGGTCCGGGCCATCCCGCACTGGACCTCGTCGAGCACCAGCATCAGGTCATGCTCGTCGCACGCCTTGCGGAGGCCCGTCATGAACTTTTGGCTGGCCGGCCTTATGCCACCCTCGCCCTGCACCGGCTCGACCAGGAAGCCCGCGGTGTTTTCGTCCATGGCCGCGAGCGCGGCATCCAGATCGTCGAACGGCACCACCACGAAGCCCGGTAGCAACGGCTCGAACCCGTCACGCATCTTGGGCTGGTCGGTGGCGCTGATCGTCCCCAGCGTTCGACCGTGGAAGGCATTGGAGAAAGTGATCAGCGTGTGCTTGTGCGGATTGCCCTTGACGAAATGATAGCGCCGGGCAGTCTTAATCGCGCACTCGACCGCTTCCACCCCTGAATTGGTAAAGAATACCGTGTCGGCGAAGGTCATGTCGACCAGCCGCTGCGCCAGTTTTTCCCCCTGCGGCGATCCGTAGAGGTTGGAGACGTGGATCAACGTCTCGGCCTGCTTCTGAATTGCCTTGGTCAGATGCGGATGACCATGGCCGAGCAGATTGACCGCAATCCCGCTGGCGAAATCGAGATACTTCTCCCCGCCTTCGCCATAGAGATACACCCCCTCGCCGCGCACCGGGCGGACATCGCTACGCGGATAGACGGGCATGAGCGACGTGATGGCCATGTGAAGAATGATCCTTTTGGCGGCGCGAAAATTGCTTGGTTGAACGGCAAATGGCGGCCCCCCGGCCGCCACTCACCACGCTATAGAAGCGCTGCCCCGACAAGGCAAAAGGAAAGGGGCGAGAACCTTTCGGATCCCGCCCCTCCTGACGCTTACCGGAGTCTATGGGCTCAAACACTTAGTCGTCGTCGCGGTCGTCATGATCGCGATTGCCATCATGCTTGTCGTGCCAGCGCTGATGCTCGGCGCGGTCGTCACGCCCGTCGCGGTCGCGGTCGACCTGGCCATAATTGTTGCCGTAGCCGTTGTTGCCCCAGCGGTTGCTGTCATTCGCCTGATAGCGAATGTTTTGCTCGAGCCGGGCGATGCCATATTCGATGTTGCGGCGCTCGTAGCCGTTGAGCCCGTTGTACGACGCTTGGCGCAGCTGCCGCTCGATCATGTTCGCCTGGTAACGAAGCTGGCCAGCCTCGCGGTCAGACAGGATGTTGCGGCGATCAAGCACATTGATCTGCTGTTCGATCTGGTTGACCCGCGCCATCAGGATACGCGTCTGGCCGTTGTTGTCGTAGCCGTAACCATTGCCGTACTGGCTGCCGTACTGGCTTCCATATTGGTTACCGTAGGACAGGGTCCACTGAGCGGCGGCGGGAGTCGCAACCGCCAGGGTCGAAACTGCCAGAATCGCGGAAATCAAAACCTTACGCATCGTTGCTCTCCTCTCGAGCGGTTGATGCAATGGTTTTATACCCGGCTGCTTGAGGCGGCGCTGAACGCATCCGTTATCCGCCGTTCAGCGAGGCGCGGCCGGAAATCGCTAATTCTTGATCTTCCACCCGCTCCGAAGCAGCGCGTAGCACAGGATGAACAGCCCGATGTTGATCGCCAGCAGCAGCCCCGCCCCGAACAGGACCGGCGAATCGGTCACCCCGAGGAAGCCGTGGCGGAACCCCGAGATGATGTAGAAGAACGGATTGGCATGGCTTACCGCCCGAAACGCCGGCGTTAGCTGCTCGACCGAGTAGAACGTTCCCGACAGCAAGGACAATGGGGTCACCACGAAATTGGTGACCATCGCCGCCTGATCGAACTTGTCGGCCCAGATCGAGGTGATCACGCCAAGAAAGGCGAGCATCAGCGCGCCCATCAGCCCAAACCACAAGGCGACCAGGGGATGCGCCAGGGCGACATGGACTCCGGGCCAGACCGACATCACCAACCACACCGCGCCCCCGACCAGGAAGGCGCGGGTCACCGCCGCCCCGACCAGTGCCGCGATCAGCTCGCCAGTCGACAGCGGCGGCATCAGATAATCGACGATCGTCCCCTGCATCTTGCCGACCATCAGCGAGAAACTGGCGTTGGCGAAGCTATTCTGAAGCATCGACATCATGATCAGGCCGGGCGCGATGAAATCGGCGAACGGAACGCCCATCACGGTCTTGCCGCTGCGGCCCAACGCGACGGTGAAAATCACCAGATAGAGCAAGGTGGTGATCGCCGGGGCCCACACTGTTTGCAAGTGGACCTTGAAGAACCGCCGCACCTCCTTGATATAGAGGGTCGTAAGGCCGCCCCAATTGACCCCCTCGAGCGTTGCTTTGCCGGGTTCTGCTCGAACCCATGGTGGAGTCTGGTCGTTCACGGTTCAATCGCCTATCGGCAGCGGCGCACCGATTCAAGCGGGGGAACCCGCAACATGGCACACGGAGTTTGAATTTTCATGAGCTGGACCGACGAGCGCATCGAGCGCCTCAAATCGATGTGGACCAATGGATCGACCGCAAGCCAGATCGCCGAAGATCTCGGCGGAGTGAGCCGCAATGCGGTGATCGGCAAGGCGCATCGCCTCGGGCTCGAGGCGCGCCCCTCCCCGGTCAAGCCGGGCGAGGAGAAAGACAAGGTCAAGAAGGCCGCCGCGCCCAAGCCGGCAGCAGCAACTGCCAAGCCCGCTTCGGCATCCCTCAGCCCAAAGACCGAAGCGCCCGCCGCCGCCGCTGTCGCCGCCGATATTGCGCCCGGCGATGCGCCGCGTGGCCCTGGCCCTAAATTCCCACCCGCGCCGCAGCGGGTCCCAATCGCTGGCGAGACGCAAATGCAATATCGCTCGGTCGGTCCCGGCGGCTTCATTCGCCAGGGTCCGGGCGATACGCAGGCGCCGATCCCGCCCGCCCCGCCGCGTCGGCTAGTTCCGGCCAAGCCGAGCACCGAGGTGGCGGATAAAACCAGCTTGCTCGACTTGAACGACCGCATTTGCCGCTGGCCGATGGGCCATCCCGGCGAGCCCGATTTCCATTTCTGCGGCCAGGCGTCGAACCCGGGCTTTCCCTATTGCGTCCAGCATTGCGGGGTCGCCTATCAGGCCCAGCTCCCCCGCCGCGACCGCCGCCC
>JBBRTO010000070.1:0-11248 GCA_038244345.1 Sphingomonadales bacterium
CAGGCACTGATGCGCGCCAATGACATTGCTGCGGTGCTGGTCGAATCGGGACCGAGTCTCGATTATTTCACCGGCATCCAATGGTGGCGCTCGGAGCGGCTGACTGCGGCGGTGATCCCCGCAACGGGCGAGCCGATCATCGTCACGCCGTTCTTCGAGCGGCCATCGATCGCCGAGCAGCTTGGCATCGCGGCCGAGATCCGGACGTGGAACGAGGATCAGGAGCCGCTCAAACTGGTCGCGGACTTCCTCGCCGAGCGCCACGCGACGGGTCGGATCGGGATGGAGGAGACTAACCGCTTCTTCATCCTCGACCGGCTCCAGCGCCAGCTGCCGCGCGCCACCCTCGTCAGCGCCAATCCGGTGGTTCGGGCGTTGCGGATGATCAAGACCCCAGCCGAGCTAGCGCTAATGCAGACCGCCAACGCGATCATGCTGCAATCCCTGCGCTACGCCGGCGAGCGAACCCGCGCGGGCATGGTGCCGGCGGACATCGATGCGATGATCGCGGCCGCGCAGAAACGGCTCGGCGGGACATATGACGGCGGCCTGGTGCTGATCGGCGAAGCCTCGGCTTACCCGCACGGATCGCACAAGCCGCAGATCGTCAAGCGCGGCGAGATCGTGCTGATGGACTGCACCGGGACGGTTCATGGCTACCAGGCCGACATCACGCGGACCTTCGTGTTCGGCGCGGATCCTTCGCCCGAGCAGCGCAAGCTGTGGGATCAGGTCCATCGCGGCCAGCAGATCGCGATCGGCGCGGCCAAGGTCGGCGTCGCGGCCGGCAGCGTCGATGACGCGGTGCGCAGGACGTATGAAAGCTGGGGCTTCGGTCCCGGCTATCGATTGCCCGGCCTGCCCCACCGCACCGGCCATGGCATCGGCATGGAGGTGCATGAGCCGGTCTATCTGGTGCATGGTGAAACCACCCCCCTCGCGCCAGGCATGTGCTTCTCCGACGAACCCGGGCTGTACGTCCCTGGTAAGTTCGGCGTGCGGATCGAGGATTGCTGGCACGTGACCGCGGAGGGCCCGCGCTTCTTTACCGAGCCGCCGCGTTCGATAGACCAGCCGTATTAGCCCGGCGTGCTCAGGGACGCGTTTCGCTTCCGGGCGGGAGCGGCGGGACATGCGCCGGCGCGTGCGGCCCCTCGATGTTGGGGCTTAACTCAGGATCGAGCACACCCTCCCATTTCGCCACCGCGACCGACGCAACCGCATTGCCGACGACGTTGGTGGCGCTTCGGCCCATGTCGAGGAAGTGATCGACCGCCAGGATCAGCAGCAGCCCCGCCTCGGGAATGTGGAACAACGGCAATGTCGCGGCAATCACCACCAGGCTGGCACGCGGCACCCCGGCAATTCCCTTCGATGTGATCATCAGCACCAGCAGCATGGTGATTTCCTGGCCCAGGCTGAGGTTGATTCCATAGGCCTGGGCGATGAAGATCGACGCGAACGTCATGTACATCATCGACCCGTCGAGGTTGAACGAATAGCCGAGTGGAAGTACGAAACTGGCAATCCGCGGCGGCACTCCGAACCGCTCGAGCGCCTCCAAGGTGCGCGGGTAAGCGGCCTCGGACGACGCGGTCGAGAAAGCCAGCACGATCGGGTCGCGTATGAACCTCGCAAGGTGACGTACGCGCGGCCCGACGATCAGGAACGCCGCTCCGAACAGCAACAGCCACAGGATCGCGAGCCCGAGATAGAAGCTGCCGACGAACCGCCCGAAGGTGATTAAAATCGCCGGGCCCTGCTCGGTCAGCGCGGCCGCGACGGCGGCGAACACCGCGAATGGGGCGAAGCGCATGACGTAATTGGTGACCTGGAGCATGACTTGGACCAGCCCCTCGATCCCGCGCACCAGCGGCTTGGCGGCGTCGCCGACCGCGGTGATCGCGACCCCGAAGAACACCGAGAAGACGACGATTGGCAGGATGTCGTTCTTGGCCATTGCGTCGGCGATCGACGACGGCACGACGTGAGTGATGAAGTCCTTCAGCGAGAAGGTCGACTGATCGACCCCGCTGGCGGCATCGACGGCGGGCAGCGGCAGATTGAGCCCGACCCCAGGCTGGAGCAAATTGACCAGCAGCAGTCCAAGGCTGAGCGATACCACGCTTGCGCCGATGAACCAGCCGAGGCTCCGCGCCCCGACCCGGCCGAGCGCCGCGGTGTCGCCCATGTGCGCAATTCCGACCACCAGGGTCGAGAATACCAATGGCGCGATGATCATCTTGATCAGGCGAAGGAATAGAGCGGTGACGATCCCGAGATAGTCCGCGATCGACTTCAGCCGCGCCGCGCTTTCGGGCGTTCCATTGTTGATCGACACATGCGTCGCCCAGCCGACAATCAGGCCGAGCACGAGCGCCAACAGGATGAAACGGGTGAGTTTGGTGGCCACGTAGTGTTTGCCCTTTTGCCGGTTGCGGATGAGACAAGCCGCTGGGGCGGGCGGCGTCAAGCTTGAGGGGCTGGGGAGGAGCGGCTAGGGCGGCGCCTCAAGCGAGCGCGAGGCAGGCATGATCGAATTCGGCAAGGAAATGGTCCGCGACGAGGCCCGGGCGCTCGATGCGCTGGCCGACTCGCTCGGCGCCGAGTTCGAGCGCGCTTGCCGGCTGATCCTCGATACCAAGGGCAAGCTGATCGTCTCGGGGCTTGGCAAGTCGGGCCACATCGGGCGCAAGATTGCGGCCACTTTCGCTTCGACCGGCACTACCGCGACCTTCCTCCATCTTGCGGAAGCGATCCACGGCGACCTTGGAATTGTGGATAGCGGGGATGTCGCCTTGCTTGTTTCGCAATCTGGCCAGACCGCCGAGTTGCAGCCGGTGATCGACCATTTTGACGCGATCCATGTGCCGATCATCGCTATCACTGGCCAGGCCGGCTCGATGCTTGGCGCGGCGGCGGCGGCGGCGCTGGTCCTGCCGCACTGGCCCGAGGTCGGCCCGGAAGCAGTCGCGCCGACGACCTCGACCACCATGACACTCGCACTCGGCGATGCGCTGGCGATGACGGTCATGCGCGAGAAGGGCTTCAGTCGTACTGATTTTGGGCGGATCCACCCTGGCGGGTCGCTCGGCCTCCGACTGCGCCCGGTCAAGCGCCTGATGCACGGCGGCGACAAATTGCCGTTGGTCGGCGCCGACACCTCGATGCACGATGCGATCATGGTGATGACCGAAAAGCGCCTCGGTGTGGTCGGCGTGATCGACGGCGACGGACGCCTGGTGGGGGTCATTACCGACGGCGATTTGCGGCGCAATATCGAGCGCGGGCTCGACCATCCCGCCTCGGTATTCATGAACGCCAGCCCCAAGGCGCTTGCGCCCGACGATCTGGTCGATGATGCCCTTTCCCTGTTCGAGGAGCATCGCATTACCACCTTGTTCGTCACCGAGGACGGCCGCCCGGTCGGCGTGGTCCACATCCACGACACCCCTGCCGCACGATGAAGTCGGTCATCCTCATCCCCGCGCGTTTCGCCTCAAGCCGCTATCCGGGCAAGCCGTTGGTCGACCTCAAGGGCGCCGGCGGAACCGCCAAGCCGCTGATCCAGCGAAGCTATGAAGCGGCGATTCGAGTCCCCGGTATCTCCGCGGTGCACGTCGTCACTGACGACCTGCGCATCGCGGAGGCGGTACGCGGGTTCGGTGGAAGCGCTCTGATGACCAGTGAAGCATGCCTCAACGGCACCGAACGCTGCGCCGAAGCGCTCGATCAGCTCGATCCCGATGTCGAAGTGGTGGTCAATTTTCAGGGCGACGCTCTGCTCACCCCGCCGGGCTTCGTCACCGTCCTGGTGGACCAGCTCGCTGGCTCGCCCGGTTCGATGGTCGCCACCCCCGCAATGCGCCAGCGCAGCGACGAGGTTCGCAAGCTTCAGTCCGAGGAAGCCGGGGGCCGGGTCGGCGGGACCAGCGTCGTGATCGATAATGACAATCGGGCGATCTATTTCTCGAAAAAGCTCATTCCTTATCTTCCCGCCGGTTCGCTCGACCATGAACTGTCGCCGATCCGCCTCCACATCGGCGTCTATGCCTACCGCCGATCGGCGCTCGATACTTTTGTCGTGACCCCGCCAACCGAGCTCGAAGCCTTGGAAGGGCTGGAGCAATTGCGCTTCCTTGTCGCCGGTGTCCCGATCGACGTGGTCGATGTCGCGACCCCCGCCTTCATCCTTCGCGAACTCAACAATCCCGAAGATGTCAGCCCGATCGAGGATTCGCTCGCCATGGCCGGGCTGGAATGAGCTTCCTCGACGCGCTGCCCGAGCAATATCAAATCATCCTGTGCGACATCTGGGGCGTCGTTCACGATGGCGTTAACCTCTATCGGGGGGCGTCCGAACGTCTTCTTCATTGGGTCGGCGAGGGGCGGCGGATAATCCTCATCACCAACGCCCCCCGAACCGCCGAGGCGGTCGAGCAGCAGCTGGCTCGAATTGGACTTCCGCGCGGCGCATGGCACGGCATTTCGACCAGCGGCGAGGCAGGGATTTCCGCCCTCGATGCGCTTGGCGCCGCGGTTGGCTTCATCGGCACGCCTGACGACCGCGCAATCATCGAATCGCGCGGCGTGGTGATTGCCGATGGTGGCTCCTTTACCGACCTCGCCTGCCTTGGGCTCGATGGTGAGCGGACGAACCCCACCGACTATCTCTCCGACATCGAGCCATTGGCCGCGCGCGGCGTGGTGATGCACTGCCTCAACCCCGACCGGATCGTGATCCGCGGCGGCATCCCTGAGGCCTGCGCCGGGGCCATCGCCGATCTCTACGAAGGGCTCGGCGGCACCGTGCGTTGGTACGGCAAGCCGCACCCCGCAATCTACGACCATGCACTCGCACTCGGCGGCAATCCCGACAAATCGGCAGTGCTGGCGATCGGCGACGCGCTGCCCACCGACGTGCTCGGCGCCGCTCGTCAGGGTCTCGATTGCGTATTCGTCACCGGCGGGATCCACGCTGGCGAGCCGTTCCCGGCCGACTTCGCGCCACAACATGGCCTTGGGGACTGGGCACCGGTGGCGGTCGTCGCAACGCTAGGCTAGAGATTGCTCATGAACTTCAACGGACGCACCATCGGGCTCGACCAGCCCTTTTTCCTCATCGCCGGCCCGTGCGTGATCGAGAGCGAGGAGCTTCAGCTTCGGACCGCAGAGCGGCTGAAGGCGATCACCGACAAGCTCGGCATATTGTTCCTGTTCAAGTCGAGCTTCGACAAGGCCAATCGCTCGTCGGGCACCAGCTTTCGCGGTCCCGGCATCGACGAAGGCCTGCGAATTCTCGAAAAGGTCCGGTCCGAGCTCGGCGTGCCGGTGCTGACCGATGTCCACGACATCCCGCAGGTCAAGCCCGTGGCCGAAGTCGTCGACATGCTCCAGACCCCGGCGTTTCTCGCCCGCCAGACCGATTTCATCCAGGCCGTCGCCAGCGCGGGTAAGCCGGTCAACATCAAGAAGGCGCAGTTCATGGCGCCGCACGACATGAAGAATGTAGTCGACAAGGCCAAGGCGGCGTCGATCGCGGCCGGGGGCGACGGATCCAACATTTTGGTGTGCGAACGCGGTGCGTCGTTCGGCTACAACAACCTCGTGTCGGACATGCGCAGCCTGGCGATCATGCGCGAAACCGGTTGCCCGGTGGTGTTCGACGCGACCCATTCGGTGCAATTGCCGGGCGGGCAGGGGACCAGCTCGGGCGGTCAGCGCGAGCATGTCCCGGTCCTCGCCCGAGCCGCGGTCGCGGTCGGGATCAGCGGTCTGTTCATGGAAACCCACCCCGATCCCGCCAACGCCTTGTCCGACGGGCCCAACGCGTGGCCGCTCGACAAGATGGAAAGTCTGCTCACCACCCTGGTCGATCTCGACCGTATCGTGAAGGAGGCTGGCTTCGAGGAACTGACACTTTGAAGAACACCGTCTTTATCCAGGCCAACCGCCGCCAGATGCTTGGCGCGAAAGTCAGCGCGCACAGTTTCAAGAAGGCCAGTGCGCGGCCCGGCAGTTTCAACGTCCGGATCATCGACACCGCCGAATATCCACGTCTGATGGCGAGCGGCCAGTCGATCCTTCGCGCCGGCCATGTTCGTGCGTGGGACCCCGACGATCTGCAGAGCTTCACCCCGCTGCGCTTCGCCCCGCCCAAAATGATGGGGTGGAAGGGCAAGGCGGTGGTCACCGATCCCGATTGCTTTGGCATTGGCGACGTCGTCGACCTGTTCGACCGCGACATGGGCGGCAAGGCGATCATGGCGGTGCCGCGCCCCGGCCATAACAAGCGCTACGACTATATCGCGACGTCGGTGATGCTGCTCGACACCGCGAAGCTCAGACATTGGGACCTCGACCAGGATCTTGACGATCTGTTCGCGCATCGCTTCAATTATATCGACTGGGTGGAGCTGAAGCGCGACGATCGGGCAACGATCGGGTTCCTCGAGCCGGAGTGGAACGACTTCGACCGATTGAATGCTCGAACCCGGATCCTGCACACCACCAAGCGGCGAACCCAGCCGTGGAAGACAGGCTTGCCGGTTGACTATACGCTTCGCGAGCGCGGCCCGTTCGATTTCATCCGGCGGCTTCGGCACCAATATTATCAGCCGCATCCCGACCGGAACCAGGAGGCCTTATTCTATTCGTTGCTCGCCGATCTGGTCGACACGGGCGAGGTCACCAAGCAGGAGATCGTCGACGAAATGGCGGCCGACCATATCCGGCATGACAGCATCGAGTTGGTCGATCGCTATCGCGGTTGGGAATTGCCCGTGTCGGTTGCAAGCAGGTCCTTCAGCGCGGTGGCGGCGATGTCATTGGGGTTGGCGATGCTCGCGACCAAAGGCTGGTCAACCGTCCCGATCACCTTCTGATCGCGGAGGTAATGCCAGAAGCGCCGAAGGTCGCGGCGCCGAGCATTGCGTCCAGTGGTCCTCGGCTCGGGGCCGAGCTTGCGCCGTCCCTTGCTGTTCTGCTCGATCGGTATCACCCCGACCAGCTTGCGCGCCAATATCGCTTCGGACAGCATCGAAATCGAGTCCGCGGTGACGTGGATCTCGTCGGCTTGACCAAGCAACATCGCGAACCGCGGGAAGCGCCCTTCGACCAGCCGCTCATTGGGCGCGCCATCGACCTCGCCGCGCACCGCTTCGATGATCTCGGGATTGGTTCGGCGACTGGTGACGACGATCAGCGACCCTCCCGGCTTGTCGCGCAGGATGCCTATCGCCTTGCCGATCAACTCCTTTGACAATTGCCAATATTTGGTCGCCCCGCCGATTGCCACCACGCGCAATGGGCGGGGCAGCGCGGCGAGCCATTCGCGTTCCTCGTCGGTCGGCTCGGGCGGTTCCTGGAAGCGGCTCAGCGCGGCGGGCAACAGGATGACATTATCACCCGGCGGAACCGGATATTGGCGCGTGGTAATGACCAGGTCGAAAATCGACGGATCGATCCGCGGATTGCCGAGCAGGACGATCTTGGTCTTGCCACCGCTCTGCCGCCGGATCCAGCGCGACACAGGTACGCTCCGCCGGCCGATACCAATCACGAGGTCGGGCCATGGCGCAGTTAGCCGCGCCTTGCTTTCGCGGTCGAGCGTGGCGCGCGTCGGCCCGAGCCAGCGGGTCACCGCACGAAGCAGATTATATTCAAGATGGATTGTCGTGAACGGCAGCCCGACTGTCTCGACCAGCGCCAGCACCTGGTTATTGTCGCCGGTGCGCGAGCCCACCAGCACCCAGATCAACGGCGTCGTCATTTGCCTCTCACTCGACGATATTCCGAACGGAGATAGATGGCCATGATTAGCACAAGGAAGAAATTGGCCAGCAGGAAGCCGAACGCGGCGCCTCTAAGCCCGGCATAATGCGCCAGTGGCCCGATCGTCGCAAAATATCCCAATGTGGCGAAGATCCTTGCCTTCAATGGCACATCGGGCCGGTCGAGCGCGTAGAGCGTCGAGGGCAAGGGGAAGCTGACGATGGTCAGCAACGGCACGCCGAGCATGATCAGCAAGGCGGAGTAAGCCGGAACGAATTCCTTGCCGAACGCCGAGCCGAGCAGGGGCTTGCCACCGACCGTCATCAGGATGATCGCGAGGCCGCCGAAAATGGCCGACGCGACCATCGCCCGCTTCATCAACCGCCACGGATGCTTGGTCGCAAGATCCATGCGGATCAGTTCGGGATAATAAGCCCGCGCAAGCAGGTCTGCGGGCTTCTGGGCGCTGTCGGCCAGGCTCGCCGCAACGCGGTACAGCGCGGCGCTTGCCGGACCCAGCAATCCACCGACGATCAGCCGGGCGATCGGGCCCCATGCGGACATCAACGATGAGGTGAGGTTGACCTGGATTGCGAACGGCCAGGCCCCGGGAAGCGAAGTCGGGCGGAGAGTCGGGCGAATTCCCTCTAGCAAGCCGCGGCGGCGAAGCTCGCGCCAGCCAAGGAACCACATGTAGATGTCTCCGCCGAGGTCGGTGACAAACCAGATCACCAGATAGGCAGTCAGCGACCAGCCCTGCGACCAGGCGAGGATCGTCAGCAGCGCGCGGAAGATCGGGGTCATCGTCGCCTGCCAACTCGACAGGTCGAACCGGTCGAGTGCCCGCAGGACTCCATTGGGGGTCGCGGCGGCCATGGTTGGCAGGATGGTGCAATACAGCATCGCGTAGCGAAGATTATCGCCGGACAATCCAAACCAGTGTCCGATCAGCGGCAACAGCGCGATCGCCACCACCATTCCGACCAGCCCGCTGACCACATCGAGCGCGAAGGCGAAGCCGGTGGCGGTCTTGAAATCGGCCTGCCGGTCGGGCTCGGCAACGCGCCCGCCATAACGGATGATGACCTGCCACGACTGGAACCGCGACAGCCCGCTCGCCGCCTGCGAATAACTGACGATCAGGATCAGCATGCCAAAGGTGGCGAGCCCCAGCCCGCGCCCGGCGAACGCCAGCGTCGCCAGCGATGCAATCGCAGCAACGCCTTTGGATATCGCCAAATAGCTGGTGTTCTTCAGAAGCGACCGGAAGTGCGGGTCTTTGAACCAATGTCTCATCGGCATCCGGCGCGAGGGGGAAGTTGCGGCGGCTCTAGACGAACCCCGCATTCCTGTCGCCCCCTGTAACGAACGCGCCGCGACCTGCGTCAGGCCGGCTCGGCGACCCGCCCTTTGACCACCTTGTCGGCCAACGTGCCGTTCAATTCGGCAAGATGGTCATACTCCGCTTCATAGGTCGCAAGTCCCTGGCTCAACGACCGCAATTCGGCCTCAAGGCCGGTCAATTCGCTTTCGGGTAACAGCGCCTCGACCCGGTCCCAGCCCGGCCAGCCATCGCGCGGGCCGAGGCCGAGCATCTGCCCGCGCCGCGACGCCACGGTCGAGCTGACCTTGGAGGTCGAACTCGACGGCGTCACCACCACCAGCCGCTGGACCGGCTCGAGCAAGTGCGGCGCGGCGGCGGCGAGCGCCTCGTGCATCGCGATCCGCCCCGCGGTTCGAAACGCGAGCTCGGACGAATCGACGCTATGGTAGCTGCCGTCGACCAGGCGGACCGCGACATCGTCAACCGGGAAGCCGAGCGGCCCCTTGGCACAAGCGTCCTTCACCCCGGCCTCGACCGCCGGAATATATTGCCGCGGGATCGCCCCGCCGTGGATCTTCTCCTCGAACTGGAAACCCGCGCCGCGCGCGAGTGGACGAATCTCGATGATCACGTCGCCGAACTGGCCATGCCCGCCCGACTGCTTCTTGTGCCGGCCGTGCTGGCGGACCGGGCGGCGGATCGATTCGCGATAGCCGATCGAACAAGGACTGCTGGTCACTTCGACCCCGTAGCGCCGCTTCAACCGCGCCACGATCAGCGCCAGATGCTCGTCATTGACTCCGCGCAGCCTGAGTTCGTGGCTGGCGTCATCATGTTCGATCGAAAGCGCGCTATCCTCTTCGGCCAGCCGCGCCAGCGCGCTAGCCAGCCGAACATCGTCCTTGCGATCGGCGGGCGCGATCGCGACCGTCGCGTTGCGCGCGGTCGACGGAAGCGCGACCGGCGGCGGGATCGTGCCGGCCGACAGCCATTGGCCGGCCTTGACCTCGTCGGCCTTGGCCACCGCGACCACATCGCCCGGCCCGGCCGTGGTGGTCTTGGCGGTCTTGTCGCCCTGGACGCTGAACAGGGCGCCGAGCCGCGAGGTGGTGCCGTCGGCGGTCTTGAGTTCGGACCCCTCGGCGATCGACCCGCCGAGCACCCGCGCCAGCGCCAGTCGGCCGACCGAGCCACCATGGTTGATCTTGAAGGCGTAGAGCGACGGGTCGGTCACCGACAGGCGTTTTGCGGTGGCGTCGGGCCCCGGCGCTTCGTGGCGCAGCGCTTTCAGCAGCCGGCGCACCCCCCAGCTGCTGCTGGCCGACCCGAACATTACCGAAACCCCCAAATTTTCCCCGGTTTCGCGGGCGAGGTCGGCGAAGATGGTCGATTGCTCGGGCACTTGGTCCATCAGCAATTGCTCGAGCAAGATATCGTCATGGTCGGCCAGCCGTTCGAGCATCTGGGTACGTGCCTCGGCTTCGCGGCCAGCGAGGTCGGACGGCATCTCGATCTGCTCAGACGAGTCGCCGGGGCGATAATGAAACGCCCGTTCGAGCGCCAAGTCGATAAATCCGGTAACCTTTTCGCCCGCGCGGATTGGCAATTGTCGCGCGATCAATGGTGACACGCTCATCGGCTGGAGCGCGCTCAGCAGATCGCGGATCCGGCCGCGCGCCTGGTCGATGCGGTTGACGAAGATGAGGTGCGGGATGCCAAGCTCGTCGAGCATCCTGAGCGAAGGCGCGGCGAGGGCGGCGCGCGCCGGGTCGGGGTCGACCACCACGATGGCCAGGTCGGCAATGGCAATTGCGCTCGCGCCGTCGGCGGCGAAACCGACCGATCCGGGCGCGTCGATGATCGCGAAATGCTCGCCCAGATAGTCGAAGTTCATGAGGTTGAGTTCGGTCGATCCGCCGCGCTGCCGCGCTTCGGGCGAGGCGTCCCCGACGCTCGATCCATTGGCGATCGATCCCTGCCGGTCGATGGTGCGCGACGCGAACAGCATCGCTTCGGCAAGGCTGGTCTTGCCCGCGCCGGCCGGTCCGACCAGCGCGATTGCTCGAGTGCCGTTGGATGGGGCTCCATTGGGCATGCGACTCTCCTTCGTCCGTGGTTGGCGGGCGCGAGTCGCGAAAAGCGCGGCTGCGC
>JBBRTO010000071.1:0-11168 GCA_038244345.1 Sphingomonadales bacterium
ATGTCGCTTTCCTTCATGATGATCAGGTCTTCGCCGTCGACCTTGACCTCGGTGCCCGACCATTTGCCGAACAGGATCTTGTCGCCGGCCTTGACGTCGAGCGGGGTGATCTTGCCGTCGTCGGCGCGAGCGCCGGTGCCGACCGAGACGACTTCGCCCTCTTGCGGCTTTTCCTTGGCGCTATCGGGAATGATGATCCCGCCAGCGGTCTTTTCCTCAGCCTCGACCCGGCGGACGAGGACTCGGTCATGAAGCGGCCTGAAACCCATGTTGTTGGACCTTCTTTTTTGGCGTTGATTAGGGTCGCTTGGCACTCACTACCGAGGAGTGCCAGCGATGGACTGCATCTGGGTGGCGAGGTCCTACATGTCAAGGAGAGGCCGGCGCGGAATCGGACGAGGGGTTGGCATTTGACGCCAAGTGCGCAAGGCTTGCTTCAAGTTAACCATCTAAGGCCTTGATTCTCAATGAAGAAAATCTTAACGCTGAGCTTTGGCCTGGTCCTTGCCAGTTGCGCCACTACGCCGATGCAGCGCGCGCCGATCGTCGACGCGCCCTTGGCTATCAACAACCCGCTGACGATGGCCGCCGAGCGGGAGGCCGCGGCCAGGTTCGGATCGACGGCGATTCGGCCGGGCGATTACCGGATCCTCCCGGCGGCCGCGATCCCCAGGACCGGCCCGGTCAACATCCTGGTCAGCCTCAGCAACCAGAAGACGTATGTCTACAAGGCGGGACAATTGGTCGCGATTTCGACCTCGTCGCACGGCGTGGCCGATCATCCGACCGATCCGGGGCATTTCACCATCCTGCAGAAAGAGCCGTTCCACCGCTCGAACAAATATTCCAACGCGCCGATGCCGTTCATGCAGCGGCTCGACAAATGGGGCCGGGCTTTCCACGCCGGGGTCGTTGCTGGCCATCCGGCAAGCCACGGCTGCATCCGGCTTCCGGCGGGCATGGCCAAGGCGCTGTACGGCCTGACGAGGGTCGGCGATTCGGTCGATATCGAGGCGTAGCGCTGCGCCCCCAATTGCCGAATTCTGCGAAAGTTCCTCGACCTATCGCAACAACTTGATCCATTTCGGATGGAACAGTCGTCGCAGCCGGTTCGCGCAGAACAGAAAGTCGAGTCGGATGAATCACTTAGTAACGCGCCAGATGTCGGCAATACTCATTCAGCCGAGACATTGAAGAGTATCGATTTCATCGTTAATTAACCATCGTTGTGGAGTGTGAGCGGTCATAGCTCTTCGAGTTGCGACAACGACCGTTGCGATGACATGGGGGTGATTTACGATGAACATGCACAAGACAATCGACGGTGGCGCTATCGACGATTTTGCGATGGCCAAATGTGCCTATGATATGATGCTCGTTGCGATCGGGATGATCGACGAAACGACGGTCCCGGGGGACGTCGGGGCGCATGCCGATCTGGCGATCCATAAGCTTGGCAGGTGGCTGTGCAACGCGCCCCACGTTGCGCAGCTCGGTTCATTGCAGCCATGGACAATCGACCCGCAGCCGGACTAACCGTTGCCGGGCGAGCCAATCTAGCGCTTCAGTCGATGCCGACCAAGCCGATCGCGCTCCGCCGCCGCCAGCGGTCGAGCATCAGCACCGCGACGAAGGCGAGGCCGGCGGCGAGGCCGACCCAGATCCCGACCCCTGCCCAGCCGCGACTGAAGGCCAGCCACACGCCGACTCCGATCCCGATCCCCCAGTAACCGATGAAAGCGAACATCATCGGGACTCGGGTGTCGTGGAGGCCGCGCAACATCCCCGCGCCAACCACCTGTGCGCCGTCGACGATCTGGAAGACCGCGGCGACCAGCAGGAACGACACGGCGAGCGCGATGACCCGCGCATTGGCCGGCGTGTCGTCGAGGAACAAGGCGACCATCGGGCGCGGCGCAAGCCAGATGGCGATCGCCATCAGCCCCATGAAGCCAACCCCGAGCACGAACGCGGTCCATCCGGCGCGGCCGATTCCGGCGCGGTCGCCGCGTCCCAAGGCAAGTCCCACCCGGACCGTCGCCGCCTGCCCCAGCCCCAGCGGCACCATGAAGGTCAGTGCCGCAATCTGCAGCGCGACGGCATGGGCGGCGACGCTTTCGGCATCGATCAGTCCCATCAGGTAGGCAGCAGCGCCGAACACCGCGCCTTCGAAGCTCATCGCCAGGCCGATCGGCAGGCCGAGGCGGATGAGGGTGCGGAAGCGCGGCCAGTCGGCGCGCCACCAGCGGCCGAACAGATGAAAGCGCGCGAATTGGCGATCGCGGGCGATGACTAAAGCGAGTCCCCCGGCGAGCAGCCACCAGACGATCGAGCTGCCCAGCCCGCCGCCGAAAATGCCCAGCGTCGGTAGCCCGAAGCGACCGAAGATCAGCGAGTAACTGGTCAATGCGTTGGCGGCGATTCCGATCGCGCTGATCGCCATGATCCAGCGCGGCCGCTCGAGCGCCGAGAGGAAGTGGCGCATCGCCTGGAACAGCAGGAAGGGGAAGATCGTCCACATGTAGCCGCGCAGGAAAATACCCGCGTCGCGCGCCAGCCCGGGATCCTGGCCGAGGCCGCGGATCAGGGGTTCGGCGTTCCACAGGATCGGCCAGAAGACGAGACTGAGGATGGCGGCTAGCCACAATGCCTGGCGGAACGAGCGGCGGACATCGCGCACCGCAGTCGATCGGCGGCCAAGCGCGGTGGCCATCATCGGAGCGGCGGCGGTGATCATCCCCATCCCGAGCAGGGTGAAGGCGAAGGTCAGGTTGAGCCCGAGAGCCGAAGCGGCGAGCTGCCGCGGCCCAAGCCAGCCCATCAGGATGACATCGGTCGCCTGGATTAACTGCATCGTGAGGTTGGCGAGGATCAGCGGCCAGCCAAGCGTCAGCATGGCGCGAATTTCGCTTGGCCAGGGGGTGGCCGTCGAGGTGGCGGGTGCGTCCATCGAACCGTCATTGCGAGGAGCGGAGCGACGAAGCAATCCAGCGCGGACAAGAAACGCCTCGCTCGCTATGACTTCCGTTGTCGGCTAGCACCGCGTCCAGATCATCCGGAGTGTAAGCGATGCGGTTCGTTCGTGCGGTGTGGAAGTTGCTGGTCGGGATCAAGGACGCGTTGGTCCTGATCCTGTTGTTGCTGTTCTTCGGCGGGTTGTACGCCGCGCTGTCGGCGCGTCCGGCGCCGATCGGCAATGGCGTGCTGGTGATGGACCTTGGCGGGACCGTGGTCGAACAGCCGAGCCAGGCCGCCTTCTCCGACGTCGTCAGCGGCGCCAGTCGGATGCGCGAATATCGCCTTCGCGATCTCGTTGCGGCGCTCGATGACGCGCGAACCGACGATCGGGTCAAAGCGGTGGCGCTCGATCTCGATACGTTCATCGGCGGCGGGCAGACCGCGATCGGCGACCTTGGCAATGCCGTTCGCCGGGTGCGCGCGTCGGGCAAGCCGGTGATCGCTTATGCCACCGGTTATACCGACGACAGCTACCAGCTCGCCTCAAATGCGTCTGAAATCTGGCTCAACCCGATGGGCGCGGTGGCGCTCGCCGGGCCGGGCGGCAAGAACCTCTACTACAAGGGGCTGATGGACAAGCTCGGGATCACCGCCAACGTCTATCGCGTCGGCACCTACAAATCGGCGGTCGAGCCCTTCACCCGAAGCGACATGTCACCCGCGGCCAAGGAGAATGCGCAGGCGCTGGCCGGGGCGTTGCTCGAGACGTGGCGCGAGCATGTCCATGCGGCTCGCCCCGCGGCGGCGATCGATGCCTATCTGAAGGATCCGGTCGCGGCGCTCGATGGCAGCGGCGGCGATCTTGGCAAGGCGGCGATCGCGGCCAAGCTGGTCGACCGGCTGGGCGAGCGGCAGGCGTTCGAAGCGCGGCTCGCGGCGCTCGGCGGCAAGGATGACGAGCATCAGGGCGGCTACAAGGCGATTCGGCTCGCCAGCTACCTCAACGACAAGATCGAGCGCGACCCCAAGGGGCCGATCGGGATCGTCACCGTCGCCGGTGAGATCGTCGACGGCAAGGGATCGAGCGGCAATGCCGGGGGCGAGACCATCGCGCGGCTGATCGAAAAGGGCCTTCGCGACCCGGGTTTGAAGGCGCTGGTGGTGCGGATCGATTCGCCCGGCGGATCGGCGATCGCTTCGGAGCGGATCCGCCAGGCGGTGCTCGCCGCCAAGGCGAAGAAAATCCCGGTCGTGGTGTCGATGGGCAATGTCGCCGCATCGGGCGGTTACTGGGTGGCGAGCGCAGGCGATCGGATCATCGCCGAACCTTCGACCATCACCGGATCGATCGGGGTGTTCGGGATATTGCCGAGCTTCCAGGGCAGCCTGGCCAAGCTCGGGATCGGCGCCGACGGAGTAAAGACCACACCGCTGTCGGGCGAACCCGATCTGCTCGGCGGGCCATCGCCCGAGGCCGGGCGGATGATCCAGGCCGGGGTCGAAAGCATCTACCGCCAGTTTCTGACCATCGTCGGCCAGTCGCGCCACAAGAGCCCGGCCGACATCGACAAGATCGCCCAAGGGCGGGTGTGGGACGGCGGTACCGCGCGGCAATTGGGGCTGGTCGACCAGTTCGGCAATCTCGACGATGCAGTTGCGGTCGCGGCGAACCTCGCCAAATTGGGCGACGAGCGCAAGGTTCGCTATCTCGACCGCAAGCCGAGCTTTGCCGAGGGATTCATGGCGATGTTCGGCGGCGGGGATACCGAGGCCACGCCGACCGATGCCTTCGCCAGCCTTGCGCCAGCGCCCGATCAGCTGCTCGGAACCGCGCTTGCCGACATGAAACGGATCATGGCCGGCCCGTCGATCCAGGTGCGCTGCCTCGATTGCCCGGTCGAACTATCCGCCGCACCCCCGCCCGGGGGGCGCGGCTGGAAAGCAATGTTGCTCCGCCTGCTCGGCTAGTTCATCGGGCGCGGCGATAGGTGACGGCGGCTGATCCGCCAGTAACGATATAAGCGTCGTCCCCAAGCCACTTCCAATGGGTGGCAAAGCTCTGCGGCGCGGCGGTCGGTGTGGCGCGCATCGTGATGGTAAAGGTCCAGTCGCCCGGCGTCAGGTTCACCGTCCCGCGCCCGATCCCGCCGATCGAACTCCAATAGGTCAGGACAATATTGCCGCCCTCGACGCTATACAGCGTTTCGCCCTCGTAGGCCGCACGGCCATTCTTGGTGACGACGTGGACGTCACGGACATGTTGCCCGCCGTAGACGGCGCTGACGATCGACCGTCCCGGGCGAAAAGTCACCGGCAAAGCACTGGCCAGCGAGCGCAAGCAATGGGGCGAGGCCGGCCATCAGATGTGGATCGGTTTGCCCTGGACCGCCATCGCCGCTTCCTTTAGCGCCTCGGCATGGGTGGGATGCGCATGGCAGGTGTAGGCGATGTCTTCGGACGTCGCGCCGAACTCCATCGCCAGCGCGGCCTCGGCGATCAGCGTCCCCCCGAGTGACGAGATGATCCATACCCCGAGGACTCGGTCGGACTTGGCGTCGGCGATGATCTTGACGAAGCCATCGGTGTCGCGGTTGGTCTTGGCGCGGCTGTTGGCCATGAACGGGAATTTGCCGACCTTGATGTCGTGGCCTTTTTCCTTGGCCTGCTCCTCGGACAGCCCGACCCCGGCGATCTCGGGGTAAGTGTAGACCACCGACGGAATGACATCGTGGTTCACGATCCCGGTGCCGCCGGCGATGTTTTCGGCCGCCGCAATGCCCTCGTCCTCGGCCTTGTGGGCAAGCATCGGACCGGGGATGACGTCCCCGATCGCCCAGATGCTCGGGACAATGGTGCGGAAATCATGGTCGGTTTCGACCTGGCCATATTTGTTGGTCGCCAGCCCGACCTTGTCCAGCCCGAGGCCGTCGGTGTTGGGTTTGCGACCGATCGAGACGAGCACGACGTCGGCGTCGATCGTCGAGGCGTCGCCGCCCTTGGACGGTTCGACGGTCAGCGTCGCCTTGCCGCCTGCAACAGTGGCGCCGGTGACCTTCGTCCCGGTGCGGATGTCGAAGCCCTGCTTCTTGAAGATCTTGGCCGATTCCTTTCGGATTTCCTCGTCCATGCCGGGCAATATCTGGTCGAGATATTCGACCACGGTGACCTTCGCGCCCAAGCGGAGCCACACGCTTCCGAGCTCGAGCCCGATCACCCCGCCGCCGATGACGACGAGATGCTCGGGGACTTTCGGCAATGCCAGTGCGCCGGTCGAATCGACGATCACGCCCGCGTCATTGTCGACGGTGACTCCGGGGAGCGGGGTAACCGAGGAGCCGGTGGCGATCATGATGTTCTTGGCGGTGACCGACTTGCCGCCAACGCTGACCGCATTGGCGTTCTCGAAGGTCGCATAGCCCTTGAGCCACTCGACCTTGTTCTTCTTGAACAGGAATTCGATCCCGCCGGTCAATTCCTTGACCGCCTTGGCCTTCTCGGCGTGCATCTGGTCGAGGTTGAGCGCGACCCCCGACAGGTCGATCCCGAATTTGGTCAGCGCTCCCGAATGCGCTTCCTCGTACAGCTCGGATGAATGCAGCAAGGCCTTGGACGGGATGCAGCCGACGTTGAGGCACGTCCCGCCAAGCGTCTCGCGGCCTTCAACGCACGCGGTCTTGAGCCCGAGCTGCGCCGCGCGGATCGCGGCAACATATCCGCCGGGCCCGCTGCCAATGACGAGAAGATCGTAGTCGAAGTCAGGCATATTGTTTCCTTAAAGGTCGATCAGAAGACGCGTCGGGTCTTCGATCGCTTCCTTGACGCGGACGAGGAAGGTGACCGCCTCGCGGCCGTCGATCAGGCGGTGGTCGTAGCTCAATGCGAGATACATCATCGGGCGGATCACGACCTGACCGTCTTTCGCGATCGGGCGGTCCTCGATGCGGTGCATGCCGAGTACGGCAGATTGCGGCGGGTTGATGATCGGGGTCGACAGCAAGCTTCCGAACACCCCGCCATTGGAGATGGTGAAGGTGCCGCCTTTCATGTCCTCGGCGGTGAGCGCGCCGTCCTTGGCCTTCTTGCCATAGGCCGCGATGGCTTTCTCGATCTCGGCGAAGCTCATCGCGTCGGCGTTGCGGACGACGGGGACGACCAGCCCCTTGGGCGCCGACACCGCGACCGAGATGTCGAGATAATCGTGATAGACGATCTCGTCGCCGTCGAGCCGCGCGTTGACCGAGGGCACGTCCTTGGCGGCCAAGGCCACGGCCTTCACGAAGAATCCCATGAAGCCCAAGCGGATGCCATGCTTCTTCTCGAACAGATCCTTGTAGCGCGCACGGGCGTCGATCACCGCGGTCATGTCGACGTCGTTGAAGGTGGTGAGCAAGGCGGCGGTGTTCTGCGCTTCCTTCAATCGGATGGCGATCGTCTGGCGCATGCGGGACATTTTGACCCGCTCTTCACGCCGATCGCCGGTCGGCGCTGGTGGAGCGTCCGGCGCTGCGGCGGCGGTTGCTGGGGCGGGCGCAGGGGCGGTGGTCTTGGCCGTGGCCGCCGCGAGCACATCGTCCTTGGTGATCCGACCGTCCTTGCCGCTGCCCTTGATCGCCGACGGATCAACGTGGTTGGCGAGCACCGCGCGGCGGACCGACGGAGACAGAGTCAGCGAGGCGTCGTTGGGCGCCTCGGGTTCGGCGTGCGCGACTGGCGCCTCGGGTTGGGCCTCCACTTCCGGCGCCGGGGAAGCGACCGGAGCGGCCACCGTGCCGCCCTCACCAATCCGCGCAATCAGCGCGCCGACCGCGACGGTGTCGCCTTCCTTGACCAGTTGCTCGGCGAGCGTTCCGGCGACGGGGGAATTGACCTCGACCGAGACCTTGTCGGTTTCGAGCGCGACGATCGGCTCGTCGGCCGCGACCGGATCGCCGGGCTGCTTGAGCCACTGACCGACAGTCGCCTCGGTGATCGATTCGCCCAGCGTCGGGACTTTGACTTCAGTCGGCATGCAACAACCTCAACTCCCGGCCTTGCCGGCCTTCTGGACAGTGTCGATCGCCGCCTCGGTTGCGGCCGGCCTTGCGGCCTCGATCCCGAGCGCGGCGGCGATCAGCGCCGACTGCTCCGCGACGTGGCGCTTGGCAAGCCCGGTGGCGGGCGAGGCCGAGGCGGCGCGACCGGCGTAACGCGGGCGAAGGTTGGCGAAACCTGAGTCGGCGAGGCTTTCCTCGAGCAAATTCTCGACGAAGCTCCACGCGCCATTATTCTTCGGCTCTTCCTGCGCCCAGACCAGTTCGGTGAGGTTGGGCATCGCCCTCAGGCGCGCCTCGAGCGGCTCGGACGGAAACGGGTAGAGCTGCTCTACGCGGATGATTTCGGTGGCCGTGTCGCCAGCCGCCCCTTCCTTCGCAGCAAGATTACGCGCTTCGAACAGTTCGTAGGCGAGCTTGCCCGAGCACACCACCAGCCGCTTTGTAGTGCCGGGCGCGGGCGAGGTCGGGTCGCTCAGGATGCGACGGAAATGGCCTTCGCCGATGAAGTCTTCGCGCTTCGACACCGCCATCTTGTTCCGGAGCAGCGACTTGGGGGTCATGATCACCAGGGGCTTGCGGAACCCGCGCAGCATCTGTCGGCGAAGGATGTGGAAATAATTGGCCGGGGTGGTGCAATTGGCGACCTGGATATTATCCTCGGCGCACAGTTGCAGGAAGCGCTCGAGCCGCGCCGAGCTATGCTCGGGCCCCTGCCCCTCGAAGCCGTGCGGAAGCAGCAGGACGAGCCCGCTGGCGCGGAGCCACTTGGCCTCGCCCGCCGCGATAAACTGGTCGATGATGGTCTGCGCGCCATTAGCGAAATCACCGAATTGCGCTTCCCACAGCACGAGCTTCTTGGGGTCGGCGATCGAATAGCCATATTCGAACCCGAGCACGCCGAATTCCGACAAGGGGCTGTCGCGGACCTCGAAGCGCGGCGCGGTGCCGTCGCCGTCGTTGATCTGGCGGAGCGGGATATATTTCTCGCCCGTTTGCTGGTCCACCCACACCGCGTGGCGTTGGCTGAACGTGCCGCGGCCAGAATCCTGGCCCGACAGGCGCACGCCATAGCCGTCCTCGACCAACGCCCCGAAGGCCAACGCCTCGGCGGTCGACCAGTCGATTCCCTCGCCCCCGTCGAGCGCTTGTCTGCGCGCCTGGATGATCCGGCCGAGCGTCTTGTGGATGGCGAGACTTGGCGGGACAGTGGTGAGCAGCCCCGACAGCCGGCCGTACAGATCGGCGTCGATCGCGGTGTTGATATTGCGCCGCGCGTCGACCGGTTCGCCCGGCTTGCCGAGCCCCGCCCAGCGGCCCTCGAACCAGTCGGCCTTGTTGGGCAGATAGTTCGCCCCGGCGGTGAATTCGCCTTCGAGCAACGTCGTGAATTCCTTCGTCCGCGCCTCGACCCAGGCGGCGTCGATCACGCCTTCGGCCAACAATCGCTCGGCATAGATCGTGCTGATCGGCGGATGCTTGGCGATTTCGGCATACATCAACGGCTGGGTGAAGCTCGGCTCGTCGCCCTCGTTATGGCCGAACCGGCGGTAGCACCACATGTCGATGACGATATCGCGATTATATTCCTGGCGATATTCGATCGCCAGTTTGCAGCAAAAGGTCACCGCCTCGGGATCGTCGCCGTTGACGTGGAGGATCGGCGCCTGGACCGATTTCGCAATGTCCGACGGGTAGGGCGAGGAGCGGCCGAATTGCGGGCTGGTGGTGAAGCCGACCTGGTTGTTGATGACAAAGTGGATTGTCCCGCCGGTGCCGTAGCCGGGAAGGCCCGAGAAACCGAAGCATTCGGCGACGATCCCCTGTCCCGCGAACGCCGCGTCGCCGTGGAGCAGGATCGGCAGCACGGTATCGCCCTCGCGGTCGCCCTTGAGCGCCTGCACCGCGCGGGCCTTGCCGAGCACGACCGGATCGACCGCTTCGAGATGTGAGGGATTGGGAGCGAGGCTGAGGTGCACCTTGATCCCGTCGAACTCGCGGTCGCTGCTGGTGCCGAGGTGATACTTCACGTCGCCCGAGCCGCCGACATCGGCCGGATTGGCCGCGCCCCCGGCGAATTCGTGAAAGATCGCACGGTACGGCTTGCCCAGAACATTAGCGAGGACATTGAGACGACCGCGGTGGGCCATGCCGATAATGATCTCCTCGACCCCCATCTGCCCGCCATATTTGATGATCGATTCCAGTGCCGGGATCGCGCTTTCGCCGCCGTCGAGCCCGAAGCGCTTGGTCCCGACATATTTCCTCGCGAGGAATTTTTCCCACTGCTCGCCGTGGATCACCTTCTCGAGGATCGACTGCTTGCCTTCAGGCGTGAAGGTGATCGACGCGTCCTTGCCCTCCATCCGGTCCTGCAAAAACCGGCGCTCGGCAAGGTCGTTGATATGCATATATTCTAGCCCGACATGGCCGCAATAATTGGCCTGCAGCACGTCGACGATCTGGCGCACGGTGGCGCTCTGGAAACCCAATGCGCCGCCCAGCCACACCGGGCGGTCGAGGTCGGATTCGGCAAATCCGTGGAACGCCGGGGTCAGCTCGGGCGGGATGTCGTGATGCGCCAGGCCGAGCGGATCGAGTCGCGCTGAAAGGTGCCCGCGCACGCGATAGCTGCGGATCAGCATCATTGCGCGGATGCTGTCCTCGGCGGCGCGGTGAATCGCGCCTTCGTCGGTCACGCCAACGGAAGACGCCGCGGACTTCGCGCCAGTCGCAACCACGTCGATGCTCGCCTCGGTCGGGTCGAGCCCGGCATTGACCGGGTCGAGCGCCGTCACCGGCCAATTCGCCCGCGCCCAGCTCGGGCCCTGTTCTTTCTCGATCGCCATCGAGTCCATGGTTCGTGTCAGCCTTTGAGCAGCGCCGTGAGCGTGGTGCCAAGCTCAGATGGCGACGGCGAGACTCTTATTCCAGCGGCTTCCATCGCCGCGATCTTGCTTTTGGCGTCGCCCTTGCCGCCGGCGACGATCGCCCCGGCGTGGCCCATCCGCCGGCCCGGGGGCGCGGTCAGCCCGGCGATGAAGCCGACGGTCGGCTTGGAACGGCCGCGCTTCGCCTCGTCGGCGAGGAATTGCGCCGCATCTTCCTCGGCCGATCCGCCGATCTCGCCGATCATGATGATCGACTTGGTCGCCTCGTCGGCGAGGAACATTTCGAGCA
>JBBRTO010000072.1:0-10949 GCA_038244345.1 Sphingomonadales bacterium
CACGTCGCAGCCGAAGGTCAGATTGGCCTGGTAGAAATCCCCCGCGTGGAGATGCTCTTTCACTTGCCTTGCCGCCGCGAAATAATCATCGCGCTCCACCCGCGGCCGTGGCTTCCCAATCCACGCCGCCGCCGCGTCGCCTAACTCGCGCCCATCCACCGTCCGAAACCCGTCGAACAGCCCGAACCACAGCAATGGAGTCGCCCCAAGCCGCCGCTCCATCGGCCGCAACCTGTCCTCCAGCGCGTAGCCAGCGTCATACGACACCCACCCCGCCGCATGCCGTCCCTGCGCCACCGCCTCGCGCAACGCCGCCAGCGCTGGCCGAACCTCGCCCACCGACCGAGCGACAATCTCCCCCAGCGGCGCTTCGTACAGCCGCCCCGGCGCGCCGCCGTCGCGGGCATCGTCGAACAGGATGAAGGAGTTCGTCATGTCGCCTCCATTGACCGCAGCCCGCGCGCTCGTAAAGTCACGCCATGCGCACCCTCATCCTCACCACCCTCGCCCTCGCCCTCGCGGCACCAGCAACCGCCGAGCCGATCGACCCCGCGGTCAAGGCGCGGATCGACCGGATCCTCAGGGCCACCCCGCTGATCGACGGCCACAACGACATCGCCGAACAGCTCGCCGAAGGCCATCAGTCGAGCGTTGCCAATCTCGCCAGCGGCACCGCCGCCTGGCCCGATCACCCGTTGATGACCGACATGGCGCGCCTTCACGTCGGCCGCGTCGGGGCGCAATTCTGGTCAGTCTATATCGACGGCACTACTAAGGGAGACGAAGCGATCCGCCGTACGATCGAGCAGATCGACATCGTCGACCGGATGATCGCTGCCTACCCCAACGATCTCGAACGCGCACTGACCGCCGCCGACATCGTCCGGATCCACAAGACAGGGCGGATCGCCTCGCTGATCGGGATCGAGGGCGGGCGGCAGATCGGCGGCAGCCTCCCCGCGTTGCGTCAATTTTACCGGCTCGGCGCGCGCTACATGACGCTGACCCACAACCAGACCACCGAATGGGCCGACAGCGCCACCGACGATTCCAAATATCACGGCCTCTCGCCGTTCGGCCTCAAGGTGGTTGGCGAGATGAACCGGCTGGGCATGCTGCTCGACCTCAGCCACGTCTCGCCCGAAGTCATGCGCCAGGCGATCGCTGCCAGCCGCGCGCCGGTGATTTTCTCCCACTCCTCGGCGCGGGCGCTCAACGATCACCCGCGCAACGTCCCGGACGACGTCCTCGCGTTGCTCCCCGCCAATGGCGGGGTGGTGATGGTCAATTGGGTTCCCAGCTTTATCTCGCCTGCGCGCCTGCAATATGATTCGCTCAAGGCCGCCGAGGAAGCTCGCCTCAAGACGATCATCCGTAACGACACCAAGGCGGTCGCAGCAGGTGTCAAGACATGGGAAGCCGCGCACCCCGCGCCCCCGGTCACGGTGAAAGACGTCGCCGACCATATCGACCATGTCGCAAAGGTTGCGGGCCACGACCATGTCGGAATCGGCGCCGATCTCGACGGGATTCCCGCCACGCCAACCGGTCTCGAAGGGGTCGAAACCTACCCGATCGTCTTTACCGAACTGATCCGCCGCGGCTGGACTGACAAGGACCTCGCCGCGCTCGCCGGGGGCAATGTCCTGCGCGCCCTGCGCGGTGCCGAAGCTACCGCCGCCTCGCTCAAGGGCCAACCCCCCGCGATGGACAAGCTGCCGCCCACGCCATAGCGCTGCGTCGATGTCGACGAGCCCCCCTCTTCGCGCCGCGATCATCCCGGTGACCCCGCTGCAGCAGAATTGCAGCCTGATCTGGTGCACCGAGACGATGCTCGGCGCGTTGGTCGATCCCGGCGGCGACTTGCACAAGCTCAAGGCCGCGGTCGCGCAGCACGGCGTCACCCTCGAGAAAATCCTCCTCACCCACGGCCACATCGATCATTGCGGATCGGCCGGGATCCTCGCCGCCGAGCTTGGCCTGAAGATCGAGGGCCCGCACATCGACGATTTGTTCTGGATCGATCGCCTCGCCGAGGATGGCGCCAAATATGGCGTCCCCGGCCAACCCTTCGTCTCCGACCGATGGCTGGTCGATGGCGACACCGTGACCGTCGGCAAGCTCACCCTCGCCGTCCGCCACTGCCCCGGCCACACCCCGGGCCATGTCGTCTTCCATCACCCCGAATCGAAGCTCGCGATCGTCGGCGACGTGCTGTTCCAGGGCTCGATCGGCCGCACCGACTTCCCGCGCGGCAATCACCAGGATTTGCTCGCCTCGATCACCCAGCGGCTATGGCCGATGGGCGGCGACACCGCCTTCATCCCCGGCCACGGCCAGATGTCGACCTTCGCCCACGAGCGCGCCAGCAACCCGTTTGTGGCAGATCGGGTGTTGGCGGGACCGTGAGTGGCTTGCGTCTCCGCTCCATTTCGCTATAGGGCGCACTCGTTCGCGACGATCCGGCCGCCGCCTCGGATATCTTTCCGATGAGCTGGGCGAGGGTAGTCGCCAATTTTTTTGTTAATTAGAGCACAGGTGCCGCGATGGCCGTTCCCAAAAGAAAAACTTCGCCTTCGAAGCGCAATATGCGCCGCAGCCATCACGCGCTGAGCCCGGCCAGCTTCCAGGAATGCTCGAATTGCGGCGAACTCAAGCGGCCGCACAATCTGTGCCCCGCCTGCGGCCACTACAACGGCCGCGAGATCATCTCGACGGAAGCCTGAGCGGTCGTTGGGTGAAGGGCCCCAGGCCGTGACTTCCCCGCGCATCGCCATTGACGCCATGGGTGGTGACATCGGGCCGGCGACGATCGTCGCCGGGATGGCCCGAGCGCGCCGCAAGAGCCGCGCCCTGAGGTTCGAACTGTTCGGCGACAGCGCCCTGATCGAGCCCGAGATCGCCAAGCACCAAGGCCTCGCCGGCGCGGTCAACATTCATCACACTACCGACTCGATCCACGGCAGCGAAAAGCCGAGCCAGGCGATTCGCCGCGCCAAGACCACCTCGATGGGCATGGCGATCAACGCGGTGAAGGATGGCATTGCCGACGCAGCGCTGTCCGCCGGCAACACCGGGGCGCTGATGGCCATCGCCAAGCTCGCGCTTCGCACCATGCCGGGGATCGATCGCCCCGCGCTCGCCGCTCTGCTGCCGACGCTCGGCGAGACCGACCTGGTCATGCTCGATCTTGGCGCCAACACCGAATGCGACGCGCAGAACCTCGTCCAGTTCGCGGTGATGGGCGCGGCATATGCCCGCACCGCGCTGTCGATCGACAAACCGCGGGTCAAATTGCTCAACATCGGCACCGAGGAATTGAAGGGCACCGGCGAATTGAAGGAAGCCGCCGCGATGCTGCGCGAGGCCGATTACCTCCCGTTCAGCTTCATCGGCTTCACCGAGGGCGACCAATTGTCGCGCGGCGAGGTCGACGTGGTGGTGACCGACGGCTTCTCGGGCAACATCGCGCTCAAGACTGCCGAGGGTACTGCAAGGTTCGTCACTGACCTCTTGCGCCGCGCCTTCACCAGCTCGCTCCGATCCAAGGCCGGCTTCGCTTTGTCGAAGCCCGCGCTGCACATGCTCAAGGTCCACCTCGACCCCAATAATCACAATGGCGCGGTATTTCTTGGATTGAACGGGCTGGTGGTAAAGAGCCACGGCAGCGCCACGCCGAAGGGCGTCGCCAACGCGATCGAGGTCGCCGCGCGGATGATCGGCAACGACATCACCCGCAAGATCGGCGACGATCTCGACAATTTCCGCGCCCACGCCTTCAACAACGAAGCGACTGCGTGACTCGCCGCTCGGTGATTTCCGGCACCGGCTCGGCGCTGCCCAGACGCTGCGTCACCAATGCCGAGCTGGCCGAGACCGTCGACACGTCGGACGAATGGATCGTTGAGCGCACCGGGATCCGGAGCCGCTATATCGCCGACTCCAGCGAGACCACCGCGACCCTTGCCACCGACGCCTGCCGCCGCGCGCTCGAGGCCGCTGGCATGGACGCCGCCGACATTGGCCTGATCGTCCTCGCCACCGCGACCCCCGACCAGACCTTCCCCTCGTCGGCGACCAAGGTCCAGGCGATGCTCGGGATCGACGATTGCATCGCGTTCGACGTCCACGCGGTGTGCACCGGCTTCCTCTACGCGCTGACCGTCGCCGATTCGATGCTCCGCTCGGGCGCTGCCAACAGCGCGTTGGTAATCGGCTCGGAAACCTTTAGCCGGATCCTCGACTGGGACGATCGCGGCACCTGCGTATTGTTCGGCGACGGCGCCGGCGCGGTGGTCCTCACCGCCGAGGAAGGCGAGCGTGGAATCCTCGCGACTCGGCTCCATGCCGACGGCCGCCACAATCAATTGCTGTTTGTCGACGGCGGTCCCTCGACTACCGGCACGGTCGGCAAACTCCGCATGAAAGGCCGCGAGGTATTTCGCCACGCGGTCAAGAATCTCGCCGACGTGCTCAATGAAGTGCTGGCCGACGCCGGGCTCACATCAAGCGACATCGACTGGGTCGTCCCGCACCAGGCCAACGCCCGAATCCTCGATGCCACCGCCAAAAAGCTCGGCCTTCCGCTGGAAAAAATGGTGGTCACGGTCGATCGCCACGCCAACACGTCGGCCGCTTCGGTGCCATTGGCGCTCGACACCGCGGTGCGTGACGGGCGGATCAAGCGCGGCGACCTGATCGTGCTCGAAGCGATGGGCGGGGGTTTCACCTGGGGCGCGGCCGCCGTAAGATATTAACAAACCTGCGAGTCGTTCGGATTGCCGAGCGCCAACTTTTTGGTTAGGTTGACGAAATAAGGGCTGGGGCAGCCCATAGCGGAGGGGAAGACAATGGCGGATGCGGGCATATCGCGGGCGGATGGGCTCCATATGGCAACGCTGACCCGGGCCGATTTGTCGGACATCGTCCACCGCAAGCTGGGCCTGTCGCGCGCCGAAAGCGCCAGCATGGTCGAGCGGATGCTGTATCACATGTGCCACGACCTCGCCAAAGGCAATAACGTCAAGATTTCGGGCTTCGGCAGCTTCATCCTGCGCGACAAGGGCGAGCGGGTCGGCCGCAACCCCAAGACCGGGATCGAGGTGCCGATCGCGCCGCGCCGGGTAATGACCTTCCGCGCCAGCCAGATCATGCGTGACCAGGTCGCGAAATAAAGGCGTGACCTCGGGCAAGGATCCCGGAGCGTTCAAGACGATCGGTGAGTTGTCCGAAGAGCTTGGGGTCGCCCAGCACATATTGCGTTACTGGGAGAGCAAATTTCCCCAGCTCAGGCCGCTCCAGCGCGCCGGCAACCGCCGTTATTACCGCCCCGCCGATACCGAGCTCGCACGGCGGATCCAACATCTGCTGAGCCACGAAGGCTATACCATCCGCGGTGTGCAGAAATTGCTCGCAACCCGCGCCGACGCTTCGGTCGCGCCACCGCCGCCAGCGCTCGCCGAAACTCCGATCGTCGCCGCCTCACCGGTCGATTTCGAACGGCTGGTGACGCTCCGCGACCGACTCGTATCCGCTCTCGGCGATTAACCGCATCGACGGTCAAAACTCCGTCATTTCCTTCGGCTTGAGAAAGCGCAGCAGCCGCCCTTTGCCCCCCTCCACCTCCCGCCAGCACCCTGTCGGAAGTTCGATCTCGGCCAGCGATCCCGTCGGCATGTCGTCGTCGACGTTGGCCAACCCGCGCAGCAATTGTTCGAAGCCCGGATTGTGCCCGACCAGGATCAGGCTAGTCGCGCGGTCATTGGCGGCGCGCACCACATCCATCAGCTCGCCAAGTGACGCTTCATAGATTTGCGGTTCGATTTGAAACTCCAGCCCGACGATTTCCGCCGTCTCGATCGCCCGCCGGGCAGGACTGCTGAGGCCAAGGTCGAACGACAGACCGAATTCCCGAATAGCGCGACACATTCGCCCGGCGTCGGCTCGGCCACGCTCGGTCAGTCGCCGGTCGAAGTCGCGACCGGTCGACGACTCGCGCTCGGTCTTGGCATGGCGCAGCAGGGTAAGGCGTTTCATGGCGCGCTCCTGGCCAGTTCGGACAAGCCAGCGCTCGCCGTCGCGTCAAGTTTCGCCCGCACCCGCTCCAGTGCGACCTCCAGCGGTACGCGCGATACCCGCACCTCGCCCGGAAAAGCGCTCAGGAGCCGCGACGGAAAGGCGCTCGACAATATCACGAACAGCCCCTTGTCGCCCTGCCGCCGGATCAGCCGCCCGAACGCCTGCGCCAGCCGCGCCTTGACCATCCGGTCGTCATAAGCCGCGCCGCCCCCGGCCATCCGCCGCGCCGCATGGAGCACTGTCGGGCGCGGCCACGGAACTCGCTCCATTACCACCAGTCGAAGCGAGTCGCCCGGCACATCGACCCCGTCACGAAGCGCATCGGTGCCCAGCAATGACGCGCGTGGATCGTCGCGGAAGATGTCCACCAGCGTACCCGTATCGATCGGGTCGACATGCTGGGCAAGCAGCGGCAGTCCGGCGCGCGCCAGCCGGTCGGCGATCCGCGCATGGACCGCCCGCAGCCGCTGGATCGCGGTGAACAGCCCCAACGTCCCGCCGTCCGCCGCCTCGATCAGGCGCGCATAAGCCCCCGACAGCGCCGCAATGTCGCCCCTCGGAATGTCGGTCACGATCAGGACTTCGGACTGGGCGGCATAATCGAACGGACTCGACGCCTCGAAATGCGCCGTCGGCTTCGCCAGGTGAAGCGCCCCGGTGCGCGCTTCGGCGATCGGCCAGTCCTCCCCCCCGCGCAGCGTCGCCGAGGTCACCAGCACGCCGTGCGCCGGTTCGAGCACCGCCTTGGCGAACGGCCGCGTCGGGTCGAGCCAGTGGCGGCGCAGCCCGACATCATATTCGCGCCCCTCGGCCCGGTCGATCGCCAGCCAGTCGACGAAATCGGGATCGACCGCGCCGCCGATCCGCCCCAGCAAGGCGATCCACGCGGCCAGCGTATCGCGCCGCCAGCTAAGCCCGTTGATCGCCCCCTCGACCCGCGCCCGCGCCTGTGAATCGAGCCAGTCGGGCGCATCCTCGAGGATTGCTTCGAGCCGCCGGGCAAGCGCGGCGAGCGGTTTGGCCAGCGCCTCCAATGCCTCCATCGCAGCCGCCGAGGCATCGATCAGCGCGCCATCCGGGTCGGCCAGTTCGGTCTCGAGCCCATAGCCTGCTTCCTGCGCCTTGGCCCGCGCATAGACCGTGCCGCGCGCCTGGTGGAGCAACCGCTCGACCGGGCCGAACGGGTCGCCCTCGGCCAGCCGCGCGATCCACCCGTCGCTTGGCAGCGCCCGCGCCGCCTCGACCGCCGCATCGAGCGCCTGGTTGCCCGCCTCGTCATACGAACAGACGTCCAGAAGCCGCGCGGCAAGGCCCCGCCGACGCCCGCGCTGTTTGCCTTCGGGCCCGACGATCCAGCGCCGCATCTCGATCGCTTCCTGCCCGGTCAGCGCCACCGAAAAGGTCGAATCGGCCGCATCGAACAGGTGATGACCCTCGTCGAACACGATCCGCGTTGGCGCATCGGGACGCCCGCGCGCGGCATTGACCATCACCAGTGCGTGATTGGCGATTACCAAATCGGCCTCGCGCCCCGCCCGCTCGGCGCGTTCGATGAAGCATTTTCGATAATGCGGGCAGCCGGCATAGACGCATTCGCCGCGCCGGTCGGTCAGCGCCGCCGCCCCCGCCCGCCTGAACAGGCTCGGCAGCCACCCGGGCAAATCGCCTCCGACCATGTCGCCGTCCCTGGTGTACGCCGCCCACCGCCCGACCAGATGCGCGAGGATCGCCGCGCGCCCGGTGAAGGCGCCCTGCATCGCATCCTCCAGGTTGAGCAGGCACAGATAATTCTCGCGCCCCTTGCGGATCACGATCTTGTGCTTGCGTGTCGCCGCGTCGGCGAACAATTTATGCCCCTCGCCGTCCAGTTGGCGTTGCAGCGCCTTGGTGAAGGTCGAGACCCACACCGTCCCCCCGGCAGCTTCCGCCCACAACGCCGCGGGGGCGAGATAGGCGAGCGTCTTGCCAATCCCGGTCCCGGCTTCAGCGAGCAGCATGTTGGGCTCGCCCGCCGCGCGGCGGGGCGCGAAGATCGCCGCCGTCTCAACCGCCATCGCGCGTTGCCCGTGCCGCGGTTCGGCCCCCGCGCCGGTCAAAGTCGCCAATTTCTCCTGCGCGTCTTCGCCCGAGACGGTCACCGTCCGCGGGGGCGGCCGATCAGCTTGCTCCTCCCATTGCGGTAGTCGCGTGAACAGCATCCGCTCGCCCTGTTCGGGCTTGGCGACCCGCTCGGCGACAAACGGTGCCCACGCCCAGCCGAGCCGATAAAGCGTCCCATTGGCGGTCCACGCCCCCTCGCGTTCCGCCCAGTCGGAATCCTCAAGCCGGTCGAGCAGCGCCGACGCGATGGCGAGCAACACCCCCGCCGAAGCGCGCTCGTCGGCGGGCGGTTCGATCCCCACCGCGCGCGCCATCCCGGCCACCGTCGGCACCGCGAACCGCGCCGGGTGAACGAACGCGAACAGCTCGAGCAGATCGAGCCCTGACACATCGGCATAGCCCAGGCGTTGCCCGACCAATGGCGCGTTCAAGATCACATGCGGCGTTTCCGCCAACCGCCGGATCGCCTCGCTCCGTGACGCCTCGCGCAGTCCCCCACCCGCCGCGATCCAGATTCCGGCATGGGTTGCATGGAGCGCGGGAAGGGGCAAAGGAGCGGCCACGCAAAAGCATTGGCCGCACCGGAACGAAAGGGCAACAGTTGAGCGACGAAGCGATCCGCGCCGCCGCCATGACCAGCAAGGCCTGGCCCTACGAGGAAGCGCGCAAGCTGATCAAGCGCTGGCCGAATGGTAAGCCTGACAACCAGCCCGTCCTGTTCGAAACCGGCTACGGCCCCTCGGGCCTGCCGCACATCGGTACATTCAACGAGGTGCTTCGCACCACGATGGTCCGCCACGCCTACGAAGAGCTGACCGGCGCTCCCACGCGTCTGATTGCCTTCAGCGACGACATGGACGGACTTCGCAAAGTCCCCGACAACGTTCCCGAGCAGGCGATGCTCACCGCCCATCTCGGCCAGCCGCTGACCAAAATCCCCGACCCGTTCGGCACCCACGACAGCTTCGCCGCGCACAACAACGCCATGCTGCGCCATTTCCTCGACCGCTTCGGCTTCGATTACGACTTCGCCTCCTCGACCGAATATTACACTTCCGGTCGCTTCGACGAGGCAATCCGCGGCGTGCTGCGCCAGTGGGACGCGATCCTCGGCGTGATGCTCCCGACCCTGCGCGAAGAACGCCGCCTGACCTACTCGCCGATCCTCCCCATCTCGCCCACCAGCGGCCGCGTGCTACAAGTCCCCGTCCGCGTGGTCGATGCCGCCGCCGGCACCATCGCCTTCACCGACGAAGACGGGGCGCAAGTCACCCAGGCCGCGCTCGGCGGCCTGTCGAAACTGCAGTGGAAGGTCGACTGGGCGATGCGCTGGGTCGCGCTCGGGGTCGATTATGAAATGGCTGGCAAGGACCTGATCGACTCGACCATCCAGTCGGGCAAGATCGCGCGAATCCTCGGCGCCCGTCCCCCCGAAGGCTTCAATTACGAGATGTTCCTCGACGAGAAAGGCGAGAAAATCTCCAAGTCGAAGGGCAATGGCCTCAGCCTCGACCAGTGGCTGACCTATGGCAGCGAGGAGAGCCTCGCCTTTTTCGCCTATCGCGAACCGCGCAAGGCTAAGAGCCTGCACATCGGCGTCATCCCCCGCGCGGTCGATGACTATCTCCAGTTCCGCGGCAATTACGCGGGCCAGCCGATCGAGCAGCAGCTCGGCAATCCGGTCCACCATATCCACGGCGGCACGGTGCCCGACGGCGTTCTCCCGCTCAGCTACGGCCTGTTGCTCAACCTCGCCTCGCTCCCCGGTGTCGACAACAAGGAAACCGCGTGGAAATTCGTCCAGCGCTACGCCCCCGGCACCGCGCCCGACACCGATCCCGAGCTCGACAATCTCATCGGCCTCGCGGTCAATTACGCCCGAGATTTCGTCGCCCCCGCGCTCAAGCGCCGCGCGCCAACGGACATCGAACGCGCCGCGCTCACCGAACTCGACACCGAGCTAGCCAAACTCGCCCCCGACACCCCGGGCGACGCAATCCAGAACATCGTCTTCGAAATCGGCAAAGGCCACGCCTTCGACCCCCTGCGCGCCTGGTTCCAGGCCCTCTACGAAACCCTCCTCGGGTCATCGCAGGGCCCAAGAATGGGCAGCTTCATCGCGCTTTATGGCGTGGAGAATAGCCGCAAGCTGATCGCGGAAGCGCTGGCGGCGGAGTCGTAGGGAGGCACACATCCTAGTGTCCGCTTTCGACCCATTGCGGACATTAGCGCTTCTGCTAGCCTCCGCTGCGAGCGGGGGCTTTTATGCATTATCATCTCGGCAAAACTACCTACCAGCGGGATGCGAGCCTAGCGCATGTTTAGGACCGTCCGTCACTGGTGGCAGGGAGGGAGCGGCAAGACCACCGCCAGTCTGTTTGTGTTCGAACTGTTTGTCGTTGTCGCCGGCGTCCTGATCGCCCAGGCGCTGGCGGGTTACGTTCAAACTCAATCCAACCTCGCCAGAATGGAGTCCGAGCGCACACGCATTCGCTACGAATTGGCGTCTGCGCACTCGGGATTTCGAAGCTGGGCTGCCGCTGTGCCGTGTCTCGACAATCGAATGTCGGAGGTCATGACGGGAACAGCGGTAGGGGCAGGCGCTCTGCGTCGGCCGCGCTTTCCCACCCCAGCCCTCACTGCGCCGACAACGGAGATCCTGGACCTTATTGCCCGACGATATGGCGTGGAAGAAAAGAATCGCCTGAACTGGATAGCTGAAAATACGGCCAACTCATCAAGCGTGATCGCGTCAATCATTTCGAGGTGGG
>JBBRTO010000073.1:0-10604 GCA_038244345.1 Sphingomonadales bacterium
CGCCGCCTGCAGTTTCTCGAACGCTCGAACCTCGATCTGGCGGATCCGTTCGCGGCTGACGCCATAGACCTGGCTCAAATCCTCCAGCGTCTTGGGCTCTTCGGACAGGCGCCGCTCCACGAGGATGTTCTTCTCGCGGTCGTTGAGGCTGGCCATCGCCTGGTTGAGGAGGTCATGGCGGACCTGCTTTTCCTCCTCGTCGGCGACCAATTCATCCTGCAACGGGCCATTGTCGACCAAGAAGTCCTGCCACTGGCCTTCGCCGTCGGTGTCGCGCAGCGGGGCGTTCAGGGACGTATCGCCGCCCATCGCCATGCGGCGGTTCATGCTGACGACTTCATCCTCGGTCACGCCAAGGTCGGTGGCGATCTTAGTGACATCGGCGGGTTTCAGATCGCCGTCCTCGAAGGCGTCGATCTGGTTCTTCATTCGGCGCAGGTTGAAGAACAGCTTTTTCTGCGCCGCGGTGGTGCCGATCTTGACCAGGCTCCAGCTGCGCAGGATGAATTCCTGGATCGAGGCGCGGATCCACCACATCGCGTAGGTGGCGAGGCGGAAGCCGCGATCGGGCTCGAACTTCTTCACCCCCTGCATCAGGCCGATATTGCCTTCGGAAATCAACTCGCTGACCGGCAGGCCATAGCCGCGATAGCCCATCGCGATCTTGGCCACGAGGCGAAGGTGCGAATTGACCAGCCGTGCCGCGGCGTCGGTGTCGCCCTGCTCGCGCCACGCCTTGGCCAGCATGAACTCCTCCTCGGGGGCGAGGATCGGGAATTTCTTGATTTCGGTCAGATAGCGATTGAGTCCGGCTTCGCCGCCCGAGGCGGGAATCGACATCGCTCGTTTGCCCTGTGTCGTCACTGTGCGTGCCATGTTAGTCCCAATCTCCCTGGGCCGGGGCGCGTAAGATGCGTCCCTAACCGCTCTAATCCTATACACCAAGTGCGGTGAACAGTTCCTGCATGTCCGACGGAAGGGCGCTCTCAAACGACAAACGCACTTTTGTGATCGGATGAATGAAGCCAAGTGCCGCCGCATGCAGCGCTTGGCGTTCGAAGCCGAGCCTCGCCAGCAATTCGCGCTGGCGCTGCTTGGGCGAGCGGCCATAGACCGGGTCGCCGAGCAAGGGATGGCCGATCGAGGCCATATGCACCCGCACCTGGTGCGTCCGCCCGGTTTCCAGCCGGCATTCGACCAGCGCGGCATCGCGCAGCGGTTGCTTGATCGTCCAGTGAGTCACCGCGCGCTTGCCGCTGCCGTCCTTGACCACCGCGACCTTCTTGCGGTCGGTCGGTGAGCGCGCGAGGTAGGATTCGACCCGACCGTTGAGCATCGTCGGAATGCCGCAGACGATGGCAAGGTAGCGCCGCTCGATGCTGTGATCGGCGAATTGCCGCGACAGGCCTTCGTGGGCGCGGTCCGTCTTGGCGACCAGCAGCAGCCCCGAAGTGTCCTTGTCGATGCGGTGGACGATCCCCGGTCGGGCAACCCCGCCGATCCCGCTCAGCGACGGCCCGCAATGGTGGAGCAGGGCGTTGACCAACGTTCCGTCGCGATTGCCCGCCGCCGGGTGGACCACAAGGCCAGCTGGCTTGTCGACCACCAGCAGATGCTCATCCTCATAAGCGATCACCAACGGGATTTCCTGCGCCTCGTTATGCGCCGGTTCGGGCGCCGGAACCGCAAGTGCAAATGCTTCGTCGCCGTGCATCTTGGCCGCCGGATCGCGGTATAATCTGCTCCCGGCGCTCAGCGCGCCGCTTTTGACCAGCACCTTCAGCCGCTCGCGTGACAAAGTCGGGTGCGCGTCGGCTAGCGCGCGGTCGAGCCGCCAGCCGGCGTGGCGCTCGTCGAGAGCGATGGAAATGATCTGATGCCCCCCGGCCATTTCGAGAATATGGGGGGTCACCGCGGCGGGTCAATGGTCGCGTCCTTGCGATTTGCGCATAGCTGACGCATCAACCCGTCGATGAACGCCATCGACCTTGCCAGCCTGCTCTGTTCGCGCTTGTGCCACGATTTGCTGTCGCCGGTCGGCGCGCTCAATAACGGGCTCGAATTGATGGCTGACGAGCAGGACCCGGCGATGCGCGAGCGGTGCCTCGAATTGCTTAACGAAAGCGCCCGGGCAAGCGCCAACAAACTCAAATTCTTCCGCTTGGCCTTCGGTGCCGCTGGCGGCTTTGGTGACGAGATCGCCACGCGTGAGGCGCATGCCGCGCTGCAGGGCCTGTTCGGCGCCGAAAAACAGCTCGAACTGGGCTGGGTGGTCAGCGCCGACGCGCTCCCCAAGGGCGCGGTCAAACTCTTGCTCAACCTCGCGCTGATCGCGGGCGATGCCCTTGTTCGAGGCGGTCGCCTCGATGTCGGGGCCGAAGAAGCCGATGGCAAGCTGGAAATCGTGATTCGCGGGGAGGGGCCGCGGATCCTGCTCGACCCGAACCTCCGCGAAACCCTCGCCAAGGGCAGTTCCGGCGGAAGTGTCGAACCGCGTGCTGCCGGGGCCTGGCTGGCGCACGCACTGGCGAGCGAGGCGGGGGGCGAGATCCGCCTGTCCGATCCCTCGGCCGCCGTGTTGATGATCGGCGCTACGCTCAACGCCTGATCGAGGGCGCGGACTAACGCCGAATTAACCCTTTTACCCCCATAAGCCGCTTCGAAATAGCGCAGGGTCAAATGCAACATGGACGATCTGATTGCCGATTTCGTGGCGGAATGCCGTGAAATGCTTGAAGCGCTGGGCGGCGAGATCGTTGCTTGGGAGGCACAGCCCGACGACCGCGCCCGGCTCGACAGCATTTTTCGCTTCGTCCACACCGTGAAGGGCAATTGCGGCTTCTTCGAATTTCCGCGCCTCGAGGCGCTCAGCCACGCCGCCGAAGACGCACTGGCCGATGTCCGCGCCGGTCGCCGGACCCCCGATGGTCCATTGGTCAGCGCCGTGCTGGCCGTAATCGACCGCATCGGCGAGATGGTCGCCGCGATCGAGGCTGGCGAGGAGTTCACCGCCGGGGACGACAGCAGCCTGATCCTGGCGCTCGAACCCGGTGCCGAAAGCGTCTCCGCGCCGACCGCGGTCGCGCTCGCCGACGGCAAGGCCTCCGCCGCGCCGCGCACAATCCGACTGTCGGTCGAATTGCTTGACCGCGTGATGAGCGGCGTGTCGGACATGGTGCTGGCGCGCAACGAGCTCGCCCGCCGGCTGCGCGAGACCGAAAATGACGTCACCGTCGACGGCGCGTTCGAGCGATTGAGCGGGATCATCGCCGAAATGCGCGACGCGATCACCCGCACCCGGATGCAGCGGATCGAGAATCTGTTCGTCGCCTTGCCGCGGATGGTGCGCGATCTATCGGGAGAGCTTGGCAAGCAGATTATGGTCGATATCGACGGCGGCGATGTCGAGCTCGATCGCGAAATGATCGAGATGATCCGCGATCCTTTGACCCACATCATCCGCAATGCGGTCGATCACGGCATCGAACGACCCGCCGACCGCCTCAAGTCGGGCAAGCGCGAGATCGGCCTGCTGACCGTCTCGGCGCGCCAGTCGGGCAACCAGATCTTGATCGACATTACCGACGACGGCAAAGGCATCGACGGCAAGAAACTGGTCGAGAAGGCGCTCTCCGCCGGCACCCTCGACCCGGTCGATGCTGCCAAGCTGACCCCGCGAGAACAACTCGCCCTGATCTTCGAGGCCGGCCTTTCGACAGCCAAGGAAGTCACTTCCATTTCGGGCCGCGGCGTGGGCATGGACGTGGTCCGCTCCAACGTCGAGCGGATCGGCGGAATCGTCGAGGTCGACAGCAACCCCGGCCAGGGCACCCGGATGACGCTCCGCGTTCCGCTGACCCTGACCATCATCCCCGCGCTTACCGTGTCGATCGGCAACCAGCATTTCGCCATTCCCCGGGCCGCGATCGAGGAGATCGTGCGCGCCAATGGCAGTTCGGTCACGCTCGACAGCATCGGCGGCGCCGGAGTTGCCACCATCCGCGGCCGCCGGGTGCCCGAAATCAGCCTCGCCGACGTACTCGGCCTCGCCAGCGACATTCCCGACGCGGAACGCACCCTCGTCGTCCTTCGCCCCGCCGGCGGCGATCTCTATGCGCTAGCAGTCGACCGGATCCACGATCATGAGGAACTGGTGGTCAAGCCCGCCGCCCCGGCGGTGATGGCCACCGGCCTCTACGCCGGAACCACGCTCGCTGATGACGGAAGCCCGATCCTGCTGTTCGATCCGGCGGGCCTCGCCGAGGTCGGCGGGATCAAGCTGGAAGTCCAGGAACGCGCCGCCCGAATCGCCGAAGCGACTTCGACCGCGACCGTGCGCGACGACAATGTCCTCCTGTTCCGCGGCCTCGATGGAAACCGCCGCGCTATCCGGCTGGGCGTGGTCGACCGGATCGAGGAAGTCGCCCGCGGCTCGATCCGCCAGTCGGCGGGCCAGCTCAGGGTTCAGCTTGGCGACCTCATCCTTCCGCTGGCCGGCGCCGATGCGCTCGGTTCCGACGACGACAAGGTCCGCGTGTTCCGCCTCAGCGATGGGGTTCACGAAATCGGCTACGTCTTCCGCGAGGTCATTGATCTGATGACCATCGACCATGAGATCATCGCCGCCGAGCATCCCGGCGCGGTCAGCGGGGTCAGCCTGATCGGCGGCGAACCGGCCGAACTGGTCGACGCCCATTGGTTGTTTGGCCATCATCTTGGCGCCGCCATCCTTCCCGCGAACCAGTCGGTATGCCGCTTGCCGTCGGATGATCCGTGGATGCAAAACATGCTCCGCCCGATCGTCGAGGCGGCGGGCTACCTGGTGATCAACGAGCATGACGAACTGGTCCCTGACCTGATCATCGCCGCCGATTCGCACTCGATCGACGACGCCCATGCCGACCGCACCCTGGTACTTCGCGCCGACAAGGACAGCGCCGCCGATGACGGCAGCATCTATCGCTACGACCGCGCCGGCCTGCTGTTGGCGCTCAAATCAGCCAGCGCCGGCGGAGGAAAGGGACGATGAGCCAGCTGTTGTTGATTGTCTCGATCGCCGGCAGCCGGGTGGCGTTCCCCTCGGCCGCGGTCGAATCGGTGGTCGAGCTCGACACCCTTATTCCCGTTCCCCGCGCGGCACCGCATGTCGCCGGCCTGTCGGCCCTGCGCAGCCGAGTTCTGACGGTAATCGACACGGTTCGCTCACTCGACCTTGGCGACAGCGATTGCTCGGACGGAATCCGCGAAGCCGCGGTGGTCGAATATGATGGCCATCATTATGCGCTGATCGTCGATACGGTCGAGGATGTGGTCGAGGCGATGTCCGAACCCTCGCCAGTCCGGGCGGCGATGGGCGAGGGGTGGGAACGAGTCTCGCTTGGCATGGTCGAGACCGAGGAAGGCCCGCTGCTGCTGATCGACGTCGCGGCGCTGATTGCCGGCACTCCGCCAGAAGCCCGCGCTGCTTGATGATCAGGCTTAAGCCTCTGGTTACCCTTGCCGTTTAAACCGGCCTGGAATTGAACAGGATAGAAGCATGAAGACCTGCCTAATCGTCGACGACAGCAAGGTGATCCGCAAGGTCGCTCGCCACATCCTCGAAACCCTCGATTTCCAGGTCGACGAGGCGGGCGACGGTCGCGAGGCCTTGACCCGCTGCGAAGCGTCGATGCCCGACGTCGTCCTGCTCGACTGGAACATGCCGGTGATGAGCGGCATGGAGTTTTTGAAATTGCTTCGTCAGCGCGGTCACAGCGACCAGCCCAAGGTGGTGTTCTGCACCACCGAGAATGACATGGCGCACATCCGCGCCGCGCTCGAAGCCGGTGCCGACGAGTATGTGATGAAGCCGTTCGATCGTGAGACGCTCCACATCAAGTTGCAGCTCGTCGGCGTCGCCTGAGGCGCCCCGACGTGAACCCGGCGCTCGCCAAATCCGGTTCGGCCTATCGCGGGCACGAGCTCCCGCGAATCCGCTTGATGGTGGTCGACGATTCGATGGTCGCCCGCGCCATATTGTCGCGGATGATCGCCGCCGATGACGGGTTCGAGATTGTCGCAGTCGCGGGAACCGCCGAGGATGCGATCACCGCGCTCGGCCAGGTCCGGGTCGATATCGTCCTGCTCGATCTCGAAATGCCCGGTGCCGGCGGTCTCAAGTCGATCCCCAAAATCATCGCCGCCGCGCATGGCGCACGGGTGTTGATCGTGTCGTCGCTGGCCGAGGAGGGAGCCGAGGAAACCGTTGCCGCGCTCGCACTCGGTGCCGCCGACACATTGCCCAAGCCCGGTACCGGCCGATTCAACGGCCGCTTTTCCGAAGTGCTGCTCGGCAAGCTGCGAGCGCTTGGTCGCGCCGGGCCGTTCGCGCCGCCGCGCGCCACGGTTCGCGACTCGATCCCCGCCAGCCTGCTTCGAACGATGAACGACGGGCCGGTCAAACTGCTCGCGCTCGGCGCCTCGACCGGTGGAATCCATGCGCTGACCGCCTTTTTCCAGGCGCTGCCGAGCAAGATCGGCGCGCCAATCCTTGTTACCCAGCATCTTCCAGCGCCGTTCATGGCGGTGTTCGCTCGCCAGCTCGCCAATGCCGCCGGCCGCGAGGCTTTGGTCGCCGAGGACGGGCTTCGCCTGCTTCCCGACCGAATCGTGATCGCGCCGGGCGACGCCAGCCTGGCGATCGAGGTCGGCGGCGGCAAGCTGATCGCACGACTGGTCCGCCAGCGTTCGCCTAGCGGGTTCCTGCCGTCGGTCGATCCGATGCTGGCGTCGGCCGGGGCGATGCTCGGCCAGGAAGCGCTTGGCGTAATCCTGTCGGGCATGGGCCGCGACGGGCTGGAAGGCGCGATGGCGCTGGTCGGCGCTGGCGGATCGGTGCTGGTCCAGGATGAAGCGAGCTCGGCGGTGTGGGGCATGCCCCGCGCCGTCGCCGAGGCCGGGCTCGCCAGCGGGGTTCTTCCACCGGCCCGGATCGCCGCCCGGATCGCCCACCGAATCGGCGACGCCGGATGCAGGTAAGCGACAGCTCCAGCCGCATTCTCGCCGGCCTGCTGGAAGCGCGGACCGGTCAGCAACTGACGATGAGCCGACGCTGGCGAATCGAGACGGCATTGTCGTCGCTGCTTCGGGAGCGGGGAATCGCCACGCTGGACGAGCTCATCACAATCCTTGTCATGGGGCGCGAACCAGCGCTCTCCAACCTTGTCGTCGAGGCCCTGTTGAACAACGAAACCTATTTCTTCCGCGACCGCCAGCCGTTCGACCTTCTGTCCGGCCAGTTCCTGCCCGCGCTAGCCAAGGCGAGGGCCAGCAAGAAGGGCCTCAAGATCTGGTCGGCGGGCTGTTCCACCGGTCAGGAACCCTATTCGCTGGCCATGCTGTTCGCCGACGAGCCGCTAAAATGGCAGGGCTGGACGGTCGACATTCTTGGCACCGACGTGTCGTCCGCGGTGGTCGATCGTGCCCGGGCCGGCACTTACACCCAGTTCGAAGTCCAGCGCGGGCTTGGAATCCAGCAGATGATCCGCTGGTTCGCCGAGGGTGATGACGGCTGGCGGGCCGCCGAAGCCTTGCGCCGCCAGGTCCGCTTCCAGGTCCACAACATTCTCGAGGGTTCGCCGCATCCGGGCCAGTTCGACATCATTCTGTGTCGCAACGTCTTGCTCTATCTGAGCCCGGAAAAGCGCGCAGCGGCGTTCGACCGGCTGGCCTCGGCGCTGGCTCCCGACGGGGCGCTGATGCTTGGGGCGGGGGAAACCGTGATCGGTCAGACGACCCGCTTCGCGGCGGATCGCGAGACCCGCGGCCTGTATCGGCTGGCCGACGGCGACAACGCCGATCGTCGGGGCACCCGCGCCGCCTGAAAAGGCTTGACGTTGCGCGACCCGGCGTGTGCCATGAAGCGATGGACCTGATCGACCGCCCCTCGCCGAATTTCGACGATCGGGTGCTGCCGGTGACGATGATCGTGCTGCATTATACCGGCATGCCCGATTGCCAGGGCGCGATGGACCGGATGACCTCGCCCGAGGCCAGGGTCTCGGCCCATTATTGCATTGACGAGGATGGTACGACCTACCGGCTGGTCGATGAAACCAGGCGTGCGTGGCACGCCGGCCAGAGTTACTGGCGCGGCGTCACAGATATCAATTCCGCCAGTGTCGGGATTGAAATCGTCAATCCGGGTCACGAATTCGGCTATCGCCCGTTCCCGGACGAACAGATTGCAGCGCTGATTCCGCTCGTTTCCGAAATCAAGGAACGCCACGCGATCGGCCGCGGCAACGTCGTCGGCCATTCGGACATCGCGCCGGCGCGCAAGGAGGATCCCGGCGAACTGTTCCCGTGGGACGCGCTCGCCCAACGCCGGCTCGCTTTGCCCAGCCCGACTCGCGACCTGATGGACCCGTTCTGGACCGACGGTGGCTTCTTCCTCGCGCTCGAACGCTTCGGCTATGATGTCAGCGATGGGATGAAAGCGACCATCGCCTTCCAGCGCCGCTTCCGCCCCGAGCGGATCGATGGCATCGTCGATGGCGAATGCCGCGCCAAGCTGCTCGCTCTGTTGCTCCCGCGGCCGCAATAGATCATAGCGCGCGCGTCAGGGGACTGGGCGACCGCGGCTGTCGAAAGACAGGCGAGGAAAGTCCGGGCTCCACGGAATGAAGGTGCCGGGTAACGCCCGGCGGGCCCCGAGCTTGTCGACGGGTTCAGGGAAAGTGCCACAGAAAGCATACCGCCGGCTTTCGGGCCGGTAAGGTCGAAAGGGTGCGGCAAGAGCGCACCGCGGCGCTGGCAACAGCGACGGCATGGCAAACCCCACCTGGTGCAAGACCGAATAGGGGTGGCATGGGGCTTAGGCTCCGGGGCCTGTTCCGGCCCGCCACCCGGGTTGGTCGCTTGAGCGGCGGGGCAATCCGTCGCCTAGAGGAATGGTCGCCCATCGCCCGCAAGGGTGAGGACAGAACCCGGCTTACAGGTCCCCTGACATCTTTCGCTGGTCGCAATGATTGGCAATGCAGTCTACAAGGTAAAGTGATGGCCAAAGTAACCCGCAAAGACGACTGGGGATTTCCCCGCTGGCGCCCGTACGGGACCAAGGGCAGCGCTGCGGCCAAGGTCCGGCTGTGCGACCGCGAGGGATGTAACGACATTGGCGACCGGCCCGCGCCCAAGGCCCCCAACAGCCCCGAGCGCTGGATGTTCTGCCAGTTGCACGCCGGCGAATATAACAAGGGCTGGGACTATTTCGCCGGCCTGACTCCGGAGGAAGCCGCCCGCCGCGCGGCCGAGGAGGAGAGCGACGCCTCGGCCTTCCGCAAGAGCGCGCATTATCAATGGGCCGGCTCAGGCGACGGCAGCAGGAGCAGCGACGAAATGCGCGCCTATGAAGCGCTCGAGGTCGATGTCGACGCCGATACCGCGGCGATCAAGGCTGCCTATCGCCGGCTGGCCAAGCAATTTCACCCCGACGTAAACCGCGACGACCAGGAAGCCGCCAAGCGCTTCCAGCAGGTCCAGGCCGCTTACGATGTTTTGCGCAAGGCCGCCGAGCGACGCGGCGAATTGATTTAGCTTAGGGCGTCAGCATAAACGTGCCGACCGCTCGGGCGACCGGCCGGTTGTCGTCGCCGGTGTGCGCGATCCCGCTGACGAAGGCGATCTGGCGGGTGAGCTTGTCGCAGCGGCACCGCGCAATCACCGTCTCACCCGTCAATGCCGGGCGGAGATAATCGAGTCTCAAATCGATCGTCACGATCGGCTGGAAGCGCCCCAGTGCCTGCCACACTGATGCACCGCCGCAGGTATCGACCAGGCTGACGATTGCCCCGGATGCCAATACCCCGGTCTCAGCCACCCCGACCAGTTCTTCGCGCCACGGCAGCGCGAGCTCGACCCAATCATCGCCGGCGGCGCGGAACTGCAGCCCGAGCGCCTGGCCATGGCCAACCTTGCGGGCCAGCTCGAAGAAGAGCCTGGGGTCGAACCCGCCGACTTTCGCCGCGGCGTCCTGCTCGGGAATGTCGCTCATGCTGCCAGCCGCTCGGCTGTGTCGCGGACCAGGGCGATCATGTTGGGGATGCCCTGCGTCCGGTTCGACGACAGTTCGCGCGCCAGGTTGAACGGGGCCAGCGCTTCGGCGATGCCCATCACCGCAATCTCGGCCGGCGAGCGATCCTGCACCACCGCCAGCACCAGCGCGACAACCCCCTTGGTGATTGCGGCATTGCTATCGGCAAGGAAATGCAGCTGCCCGTCGGGGCCCTGCGTCGGGTACACCCAAACCGAGGCCGAACAGCCGCGCACCCTGGTCGCGTCGGTCTTCAATGCGTCGGGCATCGGCTCGAGATCGCGGCCAAGCTCGATCAGCAGGCGATAGCGGTCCTCGCTGTCGAGCAGCTGGTAATCGTCGAGGATGTCGGGCAGCGGGGTCACCGGCGGCGCCTAGCAGCGCCGGGCACGTTCGTCATCTAGCGGTCGCGCAAGGCATCGATTTCGCGCGCCAGACTATTCTCCTTGTCGACCGCGATCCGCTCGAGCGTCTGGACTCGCTCCTTGAGCATCTTGACCTCTTCCTTCAGGCGCACGGATTCGGCATCGTCGCG
>JBBRTO010000074.1:0-10558 GCA_038244345.1 Sphingomonadales bacterium
CACTCAGACGCTGGTGACCCCTACGGGAATCGAACCCGTGTTACCGCCGTGAGAGGGCGACGTCCTAACCGCTAGACGAAGGGGCCGTCCGGCAAGTTGGCGCATATGGTCGAGGCATCCCGCCTAGTCAATTGGCTCACCCCGCCGCGCGGAGCGCGCTGCCTTGCTGCCCGATGCAGTCGATTATCGTCTCGGCGATCCGCGGCCCGGCCTTGCCGTCGCCGAACGGCAGGCTCGGCTTGCTCATCGCGGCGCGCGCCGCGGGGTCGAACAAGCGCATGACCAGGGCGATGATCCGCTCGCGGCCGGTGCCGGCAAGGATCATGTTGCCGCTGGCGATGCCCTCGGGCCGCTCGGTCTTGTCGCGAAGCACCAGCAAGGGAAGACCAAGCGCGGGGGCCTCTTCCTGAACGCCGCCGGAGTCACTTAGCAGAAGGTCGGCGCCGAGCATTGCCATGATCATTTCGGAATGGCTGAGCGGCGGCAGCAAAGCAATTGACGGGTTCGGCTTGAGCGCTTTGCGCATCGTGTCGGCGACGATCGGATTGGTGTGCAACACGACCTTGATTTCGACCGGCTCGCGGAGCGCCAGATGATTGAGCGCCGCCGCAACCGAGCGCATCGGCCGCCCCCAATTTTCGCGGCGGTGGCAAGTGACGAGCAGGCGCAGCCGCTCGCCGGGAAGCTCGATATCGAGCAGGCCGAGCCGGTCGATCACGCCAAACAAGGCGTCGATCCCGGTATTTCCGGTGATACTGACCGCGCCCTGTACCGCCTCGGCGCGCAGGTTGGCGGCGCTGGTCGGAGTCGGCGCGAACAGCAGGCTCGACAGGCGGTCGATCGCGATCCGGTTTTGCTCCTCGGGCCACGGTATTGTGGGATCGAAACTGCGCAAGCCCGCTTCGACATGCGCTACCGCAACTCCCTCGGCGAAGCCGGCCATCGCCCCGCCGAGCGCGCTCGACGTGTCGCCCTGGACGACCAGCAAGTCCGGCGGGGCGGCCAGTATCTCGCGCAGGCGCCGCGCGACACTGTCCGAATGCGCCATCGGGTTGCGCTCGCCGGGGCAGCCGAGCTCGATCCGCTCGTAACCCTCGAGGCAATGTTCGGCGGGGTCAAGCGGGTGCTGGCCGGTAAACAGGATCCGCGGCGGGCATCGCTTCGCCGCCAGGGCAAAGGCGACGGGGGCCAGCTTAATCGCTTCCGGGCGGGTCCCGACCACAAGGTCGATACGCGGGTAATTCACGATCCCCCTAGCTCGGCTCCGCAATTATGGCTCGGCATGGGACAATGCGCAAGCTGGCGTTGATCGGGATCGCGCTATAGGTAGGGTGACAAGGCACGCGAACAGCGACGCGCCGTCCGGGGGGATAAGGTGATAGTGTCGATATCGATGGCGGGCGCGCCTTGCTGATTGCGCAGATCACCGACTTGCACATCGGCTTCGACCGGGACAATCCGCACGAACTCAATATTCGGCGGCTCAACCTGGTAATCGACGCGCTCAACGAGCGAACGCCGAAGCCCGATCTGCTGCTCGTGACCGGCGATCTGGTCGAACATGGCGACGACGTCGACAGCTATCGCCACATGCATGCCTTGGTCGGCCGCTGGCAGGGGCCGATGTTGTGGGCGATCGGCAATCACGATGACCGTGCCCATTTCCGCGCCGAATTGCCCCAGGTTCCGGTCGATACCAACGGCTTCATCCAGTATGAAGCGGAGATCGGCGGGCTTCGCTGGATCATGCTCGATACGCTCGACGCGGGCCGCCACGGCGGGATGATCTGCGAGCAGCGCGGCGCCTGGCTGATCGAGCGGCTGGCCGAAAAGACCGACCTGCCGACCGTTATCATCCTCCACCATCCGCCGGTCGACACCGGGATCGAATGGATGAGCGCCTTGCCGTGCGAGGGCTGGGTCCAGCGGCTCGAAGCGATCATCGAGCCCGCCAAACAAATCGTCTGCCTGATCGCCGGTCACGTCCATCGCCCGATCGCGACGACCTTCGCCGGCAAGCCGCTCGTCATCTCGCCCTCGACCGCGCCGCTGGTCGCGCTCGATCTGGAGGCGGTTGACCCGCTGCATCCAGATGGGCGCGCGTTGATCATCGCCGATGCGCCGGCTTATGCGATGCATTATTGGGACGGCAGCCGCATCCTGACCCATTTCGAGATCGCCGGCCCGCGCCATGTGCTGGCCAGCTACGACAGCAATTTGCAGCCGATGATGAAAGCGTTCCTCGAGGAACGGGGAACGGGTTGAGCCCTAGCGAAAGTTGTCGGCGTAGGCCTGCAGCTTGAGCTGGACCGGCGGGGCGGGGATCAGATGGACCTCGAGCCCCTTCGACTTCGCATAAGCCAGCGCTTCGTCCTTGCTGTCGAAGGTCAGTCGAAGCTGGGTCTCGGTATCGCCGCTCCCCGCCCAGCCGGTCAGCGGGTCGGGGCGAAGCGCTTCCTTGCGCTCATATTCCAGAGTCCAGCGGCCGACCTTGGCCTTGCCCGACTGGGTGGTCTTGCGCTGCTCTTCGATGATGCGGGCGGTCGTCATGGCGGTTCGATTGGCGCAACGGGCAACTCGAATCAAGTGCCCGCGCGCTTGGTGCGAAGCGTCGGCGGGGCGGCCGCCGGATCGTCGGGCCACGGGTGCCGGGGGTAGCGCCCGCGCATTTCCTTGGCGACTTCGCGCCATGACCCGGCCCAGAACGCCGGCAAATCCCGAGTGGTCTGGATCGGACGGTGCGCCGGGCTGGTGATCGCCAGCGTCAGCGCAACCCGCCCCCCGGCGACCATCGGATGCTGCTTCAGGCCGTATAGCGCCTGCGCCCGGACCTCGACTGCCGGCCCGCCGGGCGCGGCATAATCGATCGGATGCGCGGCTCCGGCGGGCGAGGTGAAGTGAGTCGGAGCAAGCCGCTCGATCGCCTGGCTCGCCGGATAGCCGAGCAGCCCGTCGAGCGCCCCCCGCAGCGATCCGGGCTCGACCGCATCGAGCCGCCGCTTGCCGCTGAGCAATGGGGCGAGCCAGTCGTCGAGGCGGTTGAGGAGGGCCGCATCGCTTAGGTCGGGGATCGACTGGTCGTGGGCGCTGGCAAAGGCGGCGCGGCGGCGGAGCTGGGCCGCGCTGTCGCTCCACGGCAGGATCGCGAGCCCGTGCCGTCGCACCGCGTCGATCAGCCCCGCTTCGATCGCCGACTGGTCGGGTTTGGGATCGGGCGCCGACGACAATCGGATCGCGCCGAGGCACCGCCCCCGGGTGGCGCTGATCGCGGCGGTCGCGGGGTCGAACCGGACATTGGTGAACACCTCGATCCGCTCGCCGTACAGCGCTTCGACATCGGCCAGATCGATCGCCGCGGCGCTGAGGATTCGCGCCCCCGACGCCGCCCCCGCGACCTCGGCCACCGCCAGCCACTCGCTTCGCGCCAGCGGCGAGGCCGGATCGAGCCGGAACCCGCGCCCCCCGACCGACTGCCACTGCTCGCCGGAAGAGTCCCGCCGCCGCGACAGGCGCTCGGGGAAGGCGAGGGCGACCGCCATCCCCCTCACCCCTTCAGGGGAGAGGGGGAAGTCGGAGGCGTGTGAATTCGCCGCCCACCGCGCCGCCATCCGTCTCGCCCCCTCGGCCCTCGGTCCGCGCTCGCTTCGCCAGCGCCGGTGCCGCACCTCGAGATCGGGGTCGTTGCCGCCGAGCCCGCGCTCGGTCAGCAGCACCGCCACCTCCGCCGCCGACTGCCCGAACCCGCGCGCTCTCGCCTCGATCAGCATGTGCGCGAGACGCGGGTCGAGCGGGATGGCGGCGATCGCCCGGCCGTGCGCGGTCAGCCGCCCGTCGCCGTCGAGCGCCCCGATCCGTGCCAGCCGCGCCCGCGCCTCGTCGAGCGCAGCGGCGGGCGGCGCATCGAGGAACGACAACCGCGCCGGATCGCCTTCGCCCCACAGCAAACAGGTCAGAACCAAGCTCGACAAATCGGCCTCGAGGATTTCGGGCGGGTCGTGGGCGGGCAAAGCGGCCGTCGCGGCCTCCTCCCACAGCCGGATCGCGACCCCTGGCGCCTGCCGCGCCGCTCGCCCTGCGCGCTGGGTGATCGCGGCGCGCGATGCGCGTTCGGTCACCAGCCGGGTGAGCCCGGCGCCGCGATCGTAGCGCGGTCGCCGGGCGAGCCCGCTGTCGACCACGATCCGCACATCGTCGAGCGTCAGGCTGGTCTCGGCGATCGCGCTGGCGAGGACCAGCTTGCGCGTACCGGCCGCGGGCGGGGCGAGCGCGGCGCGCTGCGCGGCGGGGTCGATCTGGCCGTGGAGCCGGTGGAGGACGACATTCGGCGGCAGATTGCCAAGCGCGTCGGCGGTGCGCTCGATCTCGGCAACCCCGGGCAGGAAGGCGAGCAGCGATCCCGGATGCTCGCCAAGCGCGCGGCGGATCGCGCTCGCCATTTGCGGCTCGATCCGGGCGCCGGGGTCGCGGCCATCATAATCGATCGCCAGCGGGAAGCTCTTGCCGTCGCTCTCGATCTTCGGGGGGTCGCCGAGCAGGCTCGCGAACCGCTCGCTGTCGAGCGTCGCGGACATGGCGAGGATTCGCAGGTCGGGCCGCAATTCCTTCGCCGCGTCGAGCGTCAACGCCAGCGCGAGGTCGCTATCGAGGCTTCGCTCATGGACTTCGTCGAACAGCACCGCCGATACCCCCGGCAATTCCGGATCTGCTTGTAATCGGCTAAGAAAAACTCCGTGGGTCATCGCGATCACCCGGCTCGCTTTGCCCACCCTGCTGTCGAGCCGGGTCGCATAGCCAACCGCTGCTCCAACCGCTTCGCCGCGCTCTTTCGCCATATATTCCGCCGCCGCCCGCGCCGCGAGCCGTCGCGGGACCAGCAGCAGTACCTGTCCCTCGCACCACGGTTCGGCGAGCAGCGCTGGCGCGACCCGCGTCGTCTTGCCCGCTCCAGGCGGCGCCACCAGCAGCGCGCGCGGCCCGTCGCGAAGCGCGGCGAGCAGGTCGGGAAGGACCGCGTCAATCGGGAGGGCCGGTGTCATCGGCTGCCGCTTTGCCACGGCCGGGCCGCGATTGACCAGCGGCCAGCGCGCGCAATTTGGTAGCGTAAGCAGATGTGGATCATGATACGGTCGATCGGTTCAAGAGGGAGGAAATCGCCATGACCAATCGAACCACAATGTTCCTGATGTGCGCCGCGGCCGGGGTCGCGCTGAGCGGCTGTAATCGCGATGCCGACGGCGACCATGACGGCGACCGTGCGCCCGCCGCGGCGAACACCACCGCCGCAGCGACTCCGGCCGCCACGCCGACCGACCCGATCGAAAGCGCGATGAGCGCCGCGCCGGCCTCGATCGCCGCCGCGGCGGCAGTGGTCGCGCCCCAGGCCGACGGGTCGATGAAGACGCTGCGTGCGGGTACCAACGGCTGGACCTGCATGCCCGACATGCCGACCACGCCCGGGCCCGACCCGATGTGCCTCGACGCCAATGCGGTCAAATGGGCGATGGCATGGATGGGCGGCAAGACCCCGCCCGAAGGCGTCGGCCTGGCCTATATGCTGGCTGGCGGAGTGGACGCGAGCAATACCGATCCGACCGCCAAGACCCCGCCCGCGGGCAAGGATTGGGTGCGTACCGGCCCGCACGTGATGGTGCTCAACGCGCCGTCGCTCAACGCGCTCTATAAGGGCGGCGATACGCCTGACACCAAGGCGCCGTCGGTGATGTTCGGCGGCACACCCTATGCGCATTTGATGGTCCCGGTGAACTGATCACCGAAGCGGGGAGGCGGCGCGTCTGCCTCCCCTTATTATTGCGGCATTTCGACATGGCCGCCGAAGCCGAAGCGCATCGCCGAGAGCAGTTGGTCGGCGTAGCTGAACTCGACCCGGCTTCGGTAGCGCGCGAACAGGCTGGCGGCGAGCACGTCGATCGGCACCGCTTCCTCCATCGCTGCGTCGATCGTCCAGCGCCCTTCGCCCGAATCCGCGACCCGGCCGGAAAATTGCTTGAGGCTGGGGTCCTTGGCCAGCGCGATCGCGACCAGGTCGAGCAGCCACGACGAGATCACGCTGCCGCGCCGCCACACTTCGGCGATGTCGCTCAGATTGAGGTCGAATTTCTCGCCCTCGGGAAGCCCTTCGTTGTTGCGGTGCTTCAAGATGTCGAAGCCCTCGGCATAGGCCTGCATGATGCCATACTCGATGCCGTTGTGGACCATCTTGACGAAGTGGCCGGCGCCCGCGGGGCCGGCGTGGATATAGCCTTTTTCGGCCAGCCAATCGGCCGGGGCTGCATCGGGCAAAGCCGCGGCGGTGGTCCGCGCGGTGCGGGGGATGGTGCCAAGTCCGGGCGCCAGCGCGGTCAGGATCGGGGCGAGGCGGTCGAGCGCCTCGCCCGCACCGCCGACCATCATGCAATAGCCTCGCTCGAGTCCCCACACGCCGCCCGAAACGCCGACATCGACATAATGCAGCTGCTGCTCGGCGAGCGCCTTGGCGCGGCGCACGTCATCCTTCCAGAAGCTGTTGCCGCCATCGATCACGATGTCGCCCGGTTTGGCCAGAGCGGCGATCTGGCTGACCACGCCTTCGGTGATCTCGCCTGCCGGAAGCATCACCCAGAAGATGGCGGGGGAGGCGAGCTTGGCGGCAAGCTCCTCGAGGCTGGCGGCGCCCTCGGCACCATCCTTGGCGACGTCCGCGACCGCGGCGGCATCGCGGTCATAGGCGACCACTTCATGTCCGCCGCGGATCAGCCGCCGCGCCATGTTGCCGCCCATTCGTCCGAGCCCGATCATGCCGAGTTTCATCATTCACTCCTCAAGGACGTGGCGGCGCGTATAGTTCGACGAACCCGCACCGACCGCAACGATAAGCGGTCGTCGGGATCAATGCTTTCTTGTTCACTTTAAGCCCGGTCCAGCGCGACACGACCGGCGCACCCGCCTGCCAGGCGCCCACCGTGTACGCGTAATAGCCATTGTCGACGAGCACGCCCTCGCTCATCGTTCCCTGGCACTTCGGGCATGCAGTGGGACGGATCATTCGCGCGCTCCAACTCGCTTAATAGGCTCTCGCCACCGCAAATTCAGCCGCTTCGGTCATCGCCGCCTTGGCGCGGCCGGCGGGGAAGGGGGCGAGCGCGTCGATCGCGCGTCGGGCATAGAGCCGCGCGCGCTCCATCGTATCGGCCAATGCACCGCTCGATCCGACCAAGCGGATAGCGTCGGCCAAATCATCGTCTGATGTGCGGTCTCCGGCCATCGCCGCCGCCCAGAAGGCGCGCTCGGGCTCGCTTCCCCGGGCGTAGGCCAGGATCACGGGCAAGGTCATCTTGCCGTCGCGAAAGTCGTCGCCCTGGCCCTTGCCCATGGTCGCCGCGTCGGACGAATAATCGATCGCATCGTCGACCAATTGGAACGCAATCCCAAGGTTGCGGCCGAACGCCTCGAGCGCCGCCTCGGCTTCATCCCCGGCCTCTGCCACCACCGGCGCAATGCGGCACGCCGCGGCGAACAAAGCAGCGGTCTTGGCGGCGATGATGGCGAGATAATGATCCTCGTCGGTGTCGATCCGGCGCTGCGCGGTCAACTGGTCGACCTCGCCTTCGGCGATCACCGCGCTGGCGTGGGACAAGATCTTGAGCACCTTCAAGCTGCCGTCCTCGACCATCAACTCGAACGCTCGACTGAACAGGAAGTCGCCGACCAGCACGCTCGCCGGATTGCCCCAGATGAGGTTGGCGGTTGTCTTGCCGCGGCGCATGCCCGATCCGTCGACGACATCGTCGTGAAGCAGGGTCGCAGTGTGGATGAACTCGACCGCGGCGGCGAGCTTGTGGTGGCGCGTTCCGGGATAATCGCACAGCGCGGCGCTGGCCAGCGTCAGCATCGGTCGCATCCTTTTGCCGCCGCCGGCGATGAGGTGCCCGGCAAGCTCGGGGATCAGCGCGACTTTCGACTGCATCCGCTCGAGGATCACGGCATTGACCGCATTCATGTCGGCAGCGGTCAGCTGCAGCAGCGGCTCGAGGCTCGGCGAACGGGACTCGCCCAGATGATGAAGCGTTGCGCTCATGCTCGCGCCCTAGCTTGGGGAGCGGGGCGGACACAATGACTATCGGCGGTGCATTATATTTGTGTTAATTCGGATTAGTGCCGAGTCGTGAGCCAAGGGGGCGACTGATGAAGCACGTCTATGCACTATTGCCAGTATTGGCACTGACTGCCTGCTCGAGTTTCGAGCCACTGCGACCAGACATGGGAGCGAGGCCGATCCCCAGTCGGCTGGACGAAATCGCATACATCAACGGGCTGCGGAAAGCCTATGAGCCTGCGAAACTGAGCGGGAGCCAAGCCTGCTATAATGGCAAGGATTTGAAGGCGTTTCAGCCGAAATACCAGCAGGGCTTTCGCGAGACTGACGATGCTGCCGACAAGCCTGATGGCCAAACATGTTTGGCATTCACACCGAGAGATCCGGGTTGGATCGACAAGACGCCGAGTTCTCAGAAGGAAGGAGTAGCGCTCGAACAGCGAAACCCCCAGACGAATAGCTTGGCGGACTATCTTGATAGCGGGTTCGGTCTCGCCGACCTTTATTGCAGTCGGTTCATGATTATCGCGGCGGAAACCCGCCAATCACGAAAGCTGCAAAAAGATAGTTTTGCCGCTGTCGACGTCCTGATGGGTACTGTTCTCAACGCAGTTTCGGCTGGTAGCAACCTTATCACGTCCATCAACAGCGGGTTCGGCTTGGTTGGATCAACTTACGATAATATCGACAGCTCATTTGTAATATCGCCCGAGAAAGACACCCTCGTGCGGTTGGTTCAGGCCGCGCAGTCTGGCTTTCGGCAGGAAGTGCGTGAACGCCCGCCGCACTCCTTTGCGCATGGCCGAAGCATTATCGAAAAATATGCTTCGATGTGCACGTTCGACGGAATGCGCGGGCTGGTCGAGGCATCCCTTGCTCATTCCACTGAGGATATGAAAGCCGAGACAAAGAATGCGACCCCTGACGCCACCGCGGCTGACCAAAAGGGGAAGCCAACAAAGGCCGGGGCAGCAGTGACTGTGCCGCCTCCCAAGACAGACAAGCCGACCACCAATGCCTTGATACCCGCGTTCTGATCGTCCGGCAGCCCGAGCAACTCCCTACCAGATGTGAACCCTTTGCTCGGGTGGCAGATACAGCGCATCGCCGGGCTTCACGTCGAACGCCTGATACCATTCGTCCATGTTGCGGACGACGCCGTTGACCCGATATTTGGCCGGGCTGTGGGGGTTGGTCAGCAACTGCGCCCGGGTGACGCCTTCGCGCTGCTTGTTCTGCCACGAATAGCCGTAGGCGATGAAGAAACGCTGGTCGCCGGTCAGTCCGCCGATTACCGGCGGCTGGCCATGCTTGGCGACGTAGCGGCGGTAGGCGGCGTAGGCGACTTCGAGCCCGCCCAGATCGCCGATGTTCTCGCCCAGCGTCAGCTCGCCCTTGATGCGGGTGCCGGGGATCGGTTCGTAACCGTCATATTGCTTGACCAGTGCGGCGGTGTGAACGCCGTAGGCCTTGGCGCTGGCCGGGGTCCACCAGTCGCGAAGCTTGCCGGTGGCGTCGTATAGTCGGCCCTGGTCGTCGAAGCCGTGGCCGATCTCGTGGCCGATGGTCGCGCCGATCGAGCCGTAGTTGGCGGCGGCATCAGCGCGCGGATCGAAATAGGGCGGCTGGAGGATCGCGGCGGGGAAGGTGATCTGGTTGGTCGACGGGTCGTAATAAGCATTGTTGGTTTGCGGCAGCATGCCCCACAGGCTGCGATCGACCGGCTTGGGCAGCATCGCCACCTGGCGGTGCGTCTCGAACATGTCGGCGCGGATGGCGTTGCCCAGCACGTCGCCGCGCTTCACCACGATCGGTGAATAATCGATATAAGTGACCGGATGACCGGTGCGCGGATCGAACGCTGCCAGCTTGACCAACGCCTCCTGCTTGGTCGGCCCATCCATCCAGCTGCTCTGCTCGATCTTGTCTTTCAACGCGGCTCGGATGTCGCTGATCAGCTCGCCCATCTGGTGGTCGCTTTCGGCCGGATAATGACGCTCGACATAAAGCTTGCCGACGCCTTCGCCGAGCGCGCCATCAACCATGTCGACCCCGCGCTTCCAACGCTCGCGCTGGACTGGCACGTCGCGCAGCGTGCGCGAGAAGAAGTCGAACCGCGCCTCGTCGAACGCCTTGGGCAGATAGGGCGCGGCCTCGCTGACGAAATGATAAGCCAGATATTCCTTCCACAGCGACAGCGGCTTGCTCGCGACCAGCGCCGCCTCCCCGGCGATCGCGCTCTTTTCCCTCACGATCAGATTGGCCTGGCTCCCCATGCCCTGGGCGGCGAGCATCGCGTCCCAGTCGAGCTTAGGCGCGAACGCCTTCAATTGCGCGCGGGTCATGGGGTTGGTCGTCGCCTTGGTGTCGCGGCGCCGCTCGGGGGTCCAGTGGAGCTTCGCGATCTCGGTTTCCAGCGCGATGATCCGGTCGGCCTTGGCCGCCGCGTCGGGGATCCCGGCGAGC
>JBBRTO010000075.1:0-10304 GCA_038244345.1 Sphingomonadales bacterium
GCAACGCTACCGCGACGGCGGGCTGGCGGATGTCACGACCCTGGTCGCGGCGGAGGGCTTAAGCTGGGCGCAGGGCGGGGAAAGCGGCCGGACGCGGACCGAGAGCGACCTTGCCCCGTGGCGCGCGGCGCGCGGCGCGGCGGGGCGGATGCCGCCGCTGGGATTCCCCCGCTCGAACCGCTTCGGCGGAGATAAGTAGCAAGACGCAACCGGGCGTTAACCTGTCACGGTTAATGCAAGCGAATGCATGCTGCCAAACATCCCGGCAAAGGGCGCAGTCCCGCGCGCGCCGAAGTCGTGCAAACGGTCCATGCCCGCGCCATCGAGAATGATCGCAACCTGCTCGACGCGCTGCCGATCGCGGCGGCGGTGGTCGGGCGGACGGGACGCGGGGTGCTCAAGCTGCTCCACCGCAACATCAAGTTCGACGAAGTCATGGCGACGGTCGGCGATACGGCGATGATGAACGGCGATTTCCGCGACTGCACCAAGCTCCAGATCGCGCGGCTGATGGAAGTTTATCTGGCCGATTTCGATAGGCCCAGCGAGCTCGAGTTCAGCCACGGCAACGGCATTTCCGCGCTTCACTACCGGATCAAGCTGGCACCGCTGGCGAGCGACCCGAAATGGGGTCCGCGCTGCCTCGTCAGCCTGGTCGACCGGACCGCCGAGGTGCAATCGGATAAGGCATTGCGGGCAGAGATGCTGCGCGACAGCCTGACCGGCCTGCCTAACCGGCTGGCGTTCGGGGAGATGATCGAGGCGGCCGAAAGCGGGGGCATCGGTACAAGTGGGGGCGACAAGGTCGGCGATGACGGCATGGTGCGGCCGATGGGGCATGCGGTGCTGGTCGTCGACATGCTCCGCTTCAGCCGGATCAACGAGAGCATGGGCGGATTGTTCGGCGACGAATTGCTGATTACCTTCGCCCGGCGGCTGATCTCGGCGCTTCGCTCGGGCGACCGGCTGGCGCGAACCGGGGGCAATGAATTCGGGATCATCGTCGCGCTTCGCAAGGGCATCGGCGATGCGATGAAGGCGGCCGACCGGATCCAGGACGTGATGACTGCGCCGTTCAAATTATCCGACCTCGAGATCAAGGTCGAATGCGCGATCGGGCTGGCGCTGATGCAGCCCGACCAGGACCCCGAGGAACTGTTTCGCAACGCCCAGTTCGCGGTCAAGCAGGCCAAGGCGGCGGGCGCTCCGCAAGTCTATCATGCCGAGGAAGCGAGCCAGGCGCGGCGCCGCTTCTCGATCGAGACCGAGCTTCGCCGCGCGCTCGACAAGGATGAGCTCAACCTGTTCTACCAGCCGCTGATCGATCTGAAATCGGGGCAGGTCGCCGGGTTCGAGGCGCTGGCGCGTTGGACCCACGAGGATCGCGGCGAGATTTCGCCGACCGAATTCATCCCGGTGGCCGAGGAAAGCGGGCTGATCCTGACGCTCGGCCGATGGGCGATGGACAAAGCGGCGCGGACACTGGCCGAATGGGACGCGCAGGCCGGCGAGCCATTGCCGCTGTACGTCGCGGTCAATCTGTCGGCGATCCAGGTGGCGCGCGACAATATCGCCGAGGTCGTGGCCAGCGCGCTTCGCTCGTCGGGGATCGGCGGCGACCGGCTGACCCTCGAACTGACCGAAAGCTCGATCGTCCAGGATCCGGGCCGTGCCCAGCGCGTGTTCGAGGCGCTGAAGGCGATGGACGCGACCGTGGCGATGGACGATTTCGGCACCGGTTACTCGAGCCTGGCCTATCTCCAGCGGCTGCCGATCGATGTGCTCAAGATCGACCGCAGCTTCGTTACCGGAATGATGGTCGACCCGGACAGCGTGGCGATTGTCCGCGCGGTGCTCAGCCTGGCCGACGCGCTGGGCATGTCGACCACCGCCGAGGGGATCGAGACGGTCGAGTTGGCGACGACGCTCGCGACGCTGGGGTGCGCGAGCGGGCAAGGCTATTATTTCGCGCGGCCGCTCGAGCCCGAGGCGGCGCTGGATTATTGGAAGAGCCGGAGGAAGATTTGAACCGCCGCGAGTCCGGCTGGTCATATCCCCTGACGGGTGATAATTCGGACGGTGCGGGGCTAGGGGATTTGTCATGCGTGAACCGGGGATCATCAAGCGCGCACCGCGCGTCGAGACACACATTCGCGGCACGGTCGCGGATTCGGACGGCGAGACGATGGCGGTGGTGGTGACCGACATCAGCCGCGAAGGCTGCCGACTGGAAACCGACGGGACGCTAGTGATCGGCGAAAAGATCCAGCTCCAGATCGACCGCTACGGCAGCTACCCGGCGCAAGTTCGCTGGGCGCTGGGCAATGAAGCAGGCGCAGTTTTTCTGGAACCAGTGCAACTGACCTAGGGGCGTGGCCAAGCCGGGGTCAGGCGGCGTTGGCCAATTGCGGAACAGGTGCGCGATCCTGGAGTTACCGAACCCGAGGTGTTGGCACTGACCAAACGCCATCTTGCGAGCGCAATTGGGCCGATCGCGGAAATTTTAGTGGACCGTGCGGCTGCCCGCTCGGCATCAGTCGAGGATCTTTACAACCGGCTCGCCTTGCACATCCGGGACGAGGCTGATCGCAAGCGTTTCGTCGGTCTTGTGCCCCGGTACAATAGCCCAGCAGTCGCCAAAGCTCGCTCGGTGGCGATCACTGATCTTGTGGCGGCCGAGCGAACAATCAGCCCGTTCGAATTGGAGAGTATGACGGAGGTTCTGACCAGCTTCATTGGCCCGGTCGCCACAATGATAATCAGCCGCGAAAATTAAGGTGTCAGGTCGGTCATGGATTTGACGTGGCGAATTGCCCAAATGTTGCAACGCGACGGTGAGCGCGAAGATTTTCTCAGGCGGCTAGAAATCGAGGGCATCCTCACGATGACCACCGTTTTGCAGACTCCGCTCGGATCGATTCCGCAGCGAGCCTAGGATGAACGGCCGCCGGCGCGCTCGGCTTCCTCGCCAACAATCGCGTTGAGATCGGGGCCGGTGGGAAAGCCGGCCTCGACCCAGCGGCGGTCGATCGCTTTCAAGGCGCGGGCGACGGCGGGACCTTCGGTCATGCCGCGTTTGATGAGGGCGCCGCCGGTGATTGGCAGGCGGGGGACCGGCCAGCCGATGAGCGCAGCGGCGTCGGCCGGGCGGCGGCCGAGGAGCAAGCGGTCGATCGCAGTCTCGGTGCCGTGCCAATAAGCCAGCGCTTTCGGGTTGGCGCAAAGATCCGGATCGGCGGCGGCGGCGAGGCGCTTGCGGGCCTTCTTCGACAGCTTGAGCCGCGCGGCAACCTTGTCGGCGATGGCGGGGTCGGGGGGCAAGAGTGCGGCGAGGCGGCGGATTGCATCGGGGGCGATATCTGCGGCCCGCTCGTCGACGATGAGCGCGGCAAGGCGCGCGGCGTCGGTAATTTCGGGGAGGACGGGGACCCAGATTCGGCGCTCCACCATCAGCGCGACGGTGGCGACCGGATCGGGCAGGCCGAGCAACTTGACCGTCTCGTCGGCGATCCGCTCGCGCGACAGGGCCATCAGGTCATTGGCGCGCAGCGCGCAGGCGTCGAGCGCGGCGGCGTCGGGATCGCCCTGGCCGAAGCGAGCGTGAAAACGGAAGAAGCGAAGGATCCGCAGATGGTCTTCGGCGATCCGCTGAAGGGGGTCGCCGATGAAGCGGACCCGACGGTCCTTGAGATCATCCAAGCCGCCGAAATAATCGAAAATCTCGCCGGTCTGGGGGTCGGCGTAGAGCGCGTTGATGGTGAAGTCGCGGCGCGCGGCGTCGGCCTGCCAGTCATCGGAAAATTCGACGGTGGCGCGGCGGCCGTCGGTCGAGACATCGGCGCGCAGCGTGGTGATCTCGGCCGGCTGGCCATCGGCGACGGCGGTGATGGTACCGTGGGCGATGCCGGTCGGGACGGCCTTGATCCGTGCTGATTCGAGCCGGGCGACGACCTCGTCGGGGCGGAGCCGGGTAGCAAAGTCGATGTCGTTGACCGGGATATCGAGCAATTCGTCGCGCACGGCGCCGCCGACGTAGCGGGTAAGCCCCTCGTCCGCGCCGAGCGCATCGAGGATCCGCGTTATCCCGCGCCGCGACCGCCAGCCTTGAGCGTCCAGCTTCATAGGGCTTCCAGGCGGCGGGTGAGGTTGACCAGCATCGCCGCGGTCGCGCCCCAGATTCGGCGGCCGTTCCAGTTGATCTGATAATATTGCCGGGCGACCCCGCGAAAATCGACGCTCATGCGCTGCTGGTTGGCCGGATCGAGCACGAAGGACAAGGGCGCTTCGAACAGGTCGGCGACTTCATGCTCGTGCGGCGCCAGGACGAGATCGGGCGCGACGAGGCCGACAATCGGCGTGACGAGGAAGTTGGTGATGGTGCGATATTGGTCGGCCGCGCCCCACAGCTCGACCGCGTCGCGCGGCAGGCCGATCTCCTCGTCGGCTTCACGAAGCGCGGCGCCGACGGCATCCTCGCCGGGGTCGATCCGGCCACCGGGGAAGGCGACCTGGCCGGCGTGCGAGCGCAGATTCTCGCGGCGAAGGGTGAGGTGGAGGCCGGGCTGAGGGCGGTCGGTGATCGCAACCAGCACCGCGGCGGGCTGGAGCTGGGTATCGGGCAGCTCGACCAGGTCGCCGGCGAGCAGCCCCGGTGGCGGTGGAGCCGAGAGCGCGGCCTTGAGGCGGTCGGCGAGATTCATTGCAGCGCGAAAAAGGCGCCGCTGCTCCAGATGCCCGGCGGCTGGTGACCCTCGGCAAGCGCGATCTCGGCCAGCTCGTAATAAAGCGGGCGGGCGATCAGCGCTTCGAGCCCGTGGCGGACGGCAAGGCGCGGGCTCGGGCCATTGGGGTCCGTGAGAATCGTCAGTGGATGGTCGGGGCCGAGGATGATCGCATCGCCGCTGTCGAGCTCAAACGCTACGCTGCGTTTCTTGGCCTCACCCTCGCTGGTCATGGCGATGGCCCGAAAGGCGGTCACCTCGACCTCGATCGTCAATTTTTCAACCGGGGTAACGAGCACGTGGCTGCCGTCGGGCTCGCGGCGGAGCACGGTCGAAAACAAGCGGACCATCGCCGGGCGAGTGATTGGTGTGCCCAGGTGGAACCAGCTGCCGTCGGCGGCGATTCGCATGTCCGAATTGCCGCAATGATCGGGGTTCCAGCGATCGACCGGAGGATGGCCGCGCTCGCCGATCAGCGTGGCAAGATCGGCGAGCGAGCGGCCGACGACGGCGATTGGCGGGCGGGTCTCGGGCATCGGCTCGCTCTTGTCATTGCGCGCGAGCCGACGCAATCCGCGAGGGATGGCCGACCAACCGACACGCATGAAGGCAAGACGGGCCGCAATCGTCACCGGCGCGTCCAAGCGAGTCGGGCGCGCGATCGCCGAGGCGCTGCTGAGCGACGGCTGGGCGGTGGTGGCGCATGTCCATCGTGAGGGCGACGATGTGCCGGACGGCGCGATGGCGGTGGCGGCCGACCTCGCCGAGGCGGACTGCGCGGCGCGGATCTTCGCCGCCGCCGAAGGGCTTCCGCCGGTCGCGCTGCTGGTCAACTGCGCGGCACGCTTCGCCGACGACAATCTGGCGAGGTTCGACGGGCAGGAGTTCGAGACGCACATGGCGGTCAATGTCCGCGCGCCGGCGCTGCTGACTCGCGCGTTTGCCGAGCGAGTCGGGGATCAGGGCGGGCTGGTGGTCAATCTGCTCGATTCGAAATTGATGGCGCCCAACCCCGATTTTTTGAGCTACACCTTGTCGAAGATGGCGCTTGCCGGGCTGACCGAGTTGAGCGCCCGGGCGCTGGCCGGGCAAGCGATCCGGGTCAACGCCATCGCGCCGGCGCTGATGCTCCGCTCCGAAGGGCAGGACGAGGTCAATTTCGACGCGATGCATCGCTTCAATCCGCTTGGCCGCGGGGTCGAACCGGGCGATGTGGTGGCGGCGTTGCGCTATCTGATCGAAGCGACCGCGATGACCGGCGAAACCCTGACCATCGACGGCGGCCAAAGATTCTGGTCACTGCCGCGCGATGTGCAATTTCTGGAGAGACCATGACCGAGCTCGAACCGCTGCAAGGACTGGTGCCCGACTCGCTGGCTGTGAAGTCGAGCAAGATCATGCTCGACTCGCTTGAGGTCGAGACCGACATCGGGTTTCACCAATTCGAGATCGGAGCGCCGCAGCGACTGCTGGTGACGGTCGAATTGTGGCTGACCGAGCTCGCCACGCCGCCCGACGACGACCCGCTCGCGGCGTGGGATTATGACTTTCTTCGCAATGAAGTCATCCGGCTGGCCAAGGCGCGGCGCTACAACCTTCAGGAAACGCTGGTGAACGCGATCTACCAGCGGCTTGGCGCGATGCGCGGGGTGGCGGCATTGCGGGTTTCGAGCGCCAAGCCGGACATTTATGACGACGCGCGCAAGGTCGGGGTCGAGCTCGCTTCGTTCACTGGACTCGCACCGTCATGAAGGTGCATCATTGGGCCGTTACGGAACAAAGTCGTTGCGCCGCCATTTGGCCTTCATTAAGGAAACGCGAATCTTGTCGATGATATGTTGATATATTGACGGTTCCAGGCAAGTCGGATGCGCGTTTTCGGTCCGGTCAGCTCCGGGGAGTTTTCCCCCGGACACAAAGGAGAGTTGCGGCTTAATGTCTTACGCCAATCGCAAACAGCTCGATCAGAATCGGACACTGTCGATTTTTTTGTCGGCGCTGATCACATTCGTCATCGGGTTCGCGTTGATCAGCGGCCTGGCCTCGAGTTTCGTCAAGAAGGCCGCCGCGGATTTGAAAACGTTTGACGTCTCGGAGCCGCCGCCGCCGCCCGAGGAACCGCCGCCCCCGCAGGATACGCCGCTGCCGCCGCCGCCCCAGGTGAGCGCGCCGCCGCCGATGGTGCGCTTCGACGTGCCGCCGCTGCAGATCCAGACGACCCCGCAGATCCAGCCGCCGATGCCGCCGACACCGATCTCCGCGCCGCCGGCGCCGCCCGCTCCGCCCGCCCCGCGGGTGTCGCAGGCGGCCGCCTCGAAGGGCGATGTCAGAACCTTGTTCAGTGAAGACGATTATCCGGAATCGGCACGCGACTCGGGGGCCACCGGTACTGCCCGGGCGCGGCTTGAAATTGGCCCGAGCGGACGAGTGACGTCGTGCAGCATCACTCAGTCGACGGGCAACAGCACGCTCGACCGGGCGACCTGCAGCGTCCTGCAACGTCGGGCCAAGTTCACCCCGGCCAAGGATCAGACCGGCAACCCGATCAGCGACACTTACAATACGCCGCCGATCCGCTGGCAGCTTGCCGGGTAAAACTGAAGAGCTTTCGCAGAATCTAGCAACGAACCGAATTCAGAGGGAAGATTAACATGGCAATTTCCGCTTTCATGCTTGCCGCGGCCACTGCTGCGGCCCCTGGCGCTGACAAGAACCCCTACGGCCTGTTCCAGGCGCTCAAGGAGGGCGGGGTCATTTCATGGACCGTGTTCATCATCCTCGTCATTATGTCGGTCGGCACGTTCTACATCCTGTTCACGAAGTTCCTGCAGCAGCAGAAGATCATCCAGCAGGGCAAGAAGGTCCGGTCGAGCTTCTGGAACTCGTCAAACATGCGCGAGGCCTCGGGCAAGCTCGACGCCAAGAGCGCGTATCGCTCGATCGTCGAGGACGCGCTCATCGCCCAGGACCAGCACAGCAAGCTGACCGACCCGGTCGACCAGCATGAGTGGGTCGCGGGCAGCCTGGCGCGCTCGCAGGGTGCGATCGGTGCCCGGCTCGGCGAAGGCCTCGCCTTTCTCGCCACGGTCGGTTCGACCGCCCCGTTCATCGGCCTGTTCGGCACCGTCATCGGCATCTACCGAGCGCTGATCAAGATCGGTGCGTCGGGCCAGGCGTCGATCGACACCGTCGCCGGCCCGGTCGGCGAAGCGTTGATCATGACCGCGCTCGGTCTGGTCGTCGCGGTTCCGGCCGTGCTCGCCTACAACTGGCTGATCCGGCGCAACAAGACGGTCACTGAGGATCTCTCGGCCTTCACCAACGATGTCCACGGCTATCTCGCCTCGGCAGGCGCGGTGAAGCCGATCATGGCTGGCCCGGTGGTCAAGGGCAGTGCCCAGACCAAGTCGTCGGCTGCCCCGACCCAGCGCGGCAGCGAGCCGCTTCGTACCGGCATGACGTCGACCGGCGCGCAGGCCAATCCGACCGACCGCGTCAGCTAAGCTTTCCCTCAGCCCCCGGGCCGGCCGTTGTGGTCGCCCCGGGGTAAGGGATCTGCGGTTGAAATTTCGAGGAAAGCCAAGCCATGGCAATTAGTATCGGTAATGCGGACGGCGACGACGACGTCCCGATGTCCGACATCAACACCACGCCGCTGGTCGACGTGATGCTGGTGCTGCTGATCATCTTTCTGATCACCGTTCCGGTGGTGTTGCAGACCGTTCCGGTCGTGCTTCCCAAGGTGCGGTATGAGGCGACCCAGACCAAGCCGGAGAACGTCAACCTGTCGGTTCGCGGCGGGCCTGGTGGGACCTGCGAGGTCTATTGGAACCTGACCAAGGTCAATTCCGATGAGCTGCTCGATCGTGCGGTCATGAAGCTCGAGACCTTGATCAAGGACGTCGGCGGGGTTGAGAATGTAACCGAGGAAAATATGCCAGAAGCGCATATCCGCGGCGACATCAACACCCCGTACAAGTGCATCGGCGGGGCCGTCTTCACCATGCAGCGCGCCGGATTCGCGCGGGTCGGGTTCATTTCCGAACCGCCGCCGGGCGGCGTGACCACCCGGCTTTAGGAGCACACCCCAATGGCAATGCAAACCACCAGCGACAATCGATCGGCCGAGCCGATGCTGGAAATGAACATGACGCCGTTGATCGACGTGTTGCTCGTGCTGATCATCATGTTCATCATCACCATCCCGCCGCAGACACACGCGGTGAAACTCGACTTGCCGGTCAACCAGCAGAACAACACTCCGCCGCCGGTCGACCCGATCAAGAACAAGGTCGTCGTTACTCAGGGGGGTGAGATCCTGTGGAACGGAAGCCCGGTCAATCTCGAGGTGCTCAAGCAATATCTCGACGTGTCGCAGCAGATGAACCCGGTGCCGGAGCTTCATCTCCAGCCCGAGGCCGAAGCCCGTTACGAAGTCGTCGATCAGGTCCTCGCGGTGACCAAGAAGGCCAAGGTCGAGAAAATGGGGTTCGTCGGCAACGAAGCCTATATGAGATTCTAACAATCGTTCGGCGTGCCGGTCGATGAGGGCGGTCCCGGCGGGGCCGCCCTTTTTCGTTGAGAATGGCGAGCCGGGAGGTGCGGCGGGGTCGCCTTTAGGCAACGAAGCGAAGCCTATCGCCGCTTCTGATCAGGCGCTCCTGATCAAGCGGGGCGGAAGTTCAGCGATAGCCCGTTGATGCAGTGGCGTTTGCCGGTCGGCTTGGGCCCGTCGTCGAAGACATGGCCGAGATGCCCGCCGCAGCGGCGGCAATGTTCCTCGGTGCGGTCCATCAACAGGCTGCTATCGCTCTTGTTGGCGACCGCATTGGGGATCGCCGCAAAGAAGCTCGGCCAGCCGGTGTGGCTGTCGAACTTGGTGGTCGACGAATAGACCGGCAGCGCGCAGCCGGCACAGGTGAAGACGCCGCGGCGATGCTCGTTATTGAGCGGCGAACTGAACGGGCGCTCGGTGCCTTCCTGGCGAAGGATGTTGAACCGCGCGGCGCCGAGCAGCTTGCGCCACTCGGCCGGGGTGTGCTGAACCTGGAAGGCACCGCCGGCGGCAACAGCTCGTCCGCTCCCGGCGCCGCCTGCGGCGACCAGGGCGCCGATCGCGGCGGTCCCGGCGAGGCCAACGAAGGCGCGGCGGTTGAAGGTCATGTCATTCATTGCAATCTCCATCATCGTGCCCAGCCTTAGGCGTCGTTTGCTGGACCGCCGATGAAGGAGATTCGCTCGGGCAGCCGATTTAGTTTCATAACGCTGTGAATAAACATCTCTGGCGATTGCTTCGTGGCCGGTCGGCGCGCATTCATCTGATCCAGTTTAACATTGCGTTTGGGCTGCCGAGGAACCTGTCATGTTGCGCTTATCACATTGTATTGGCCTGCTTCACCTGCTGCTTTCCGCCCCGGTCCTCGCAGCGGCGCCCGCGTCGCCTGATGCGGGGGCCGGCCGAACGTGGACGCAATTGTTCATCGCCCCTTCGGGCGAGCCGTTCAGGGCCGGGGCGGGCGAGCCCTATCCGGTTGCCGCCTGGTTCGCCGCGGCCGATGTCAATCATGACGGCAAACTGACCGA
>JBBRTO010000076.1:0-10202 GCA_038244345.1 Sphingomonadales bacterium
GACCGCCGCGCATCGCGCAGTGACCCCACAAGCCCGCGAATGGCATAGCAAACTGGCCCTGGATTTCGCGTCGCGCGCCGACGCCAGCGCGCCCCAGGCGATGACCGCCTAAGGCCGACCAGTCCTGCCGCTATTTGAAAATTGGCGCGCCCGGAACGATTCGAACGTCCGACCCTCAGATTCGTAGTCTGATGCTCTATCCAGCTGAGCTACGGGCGCGTGCCGGCTGGCGACATAGGGGGAAGGCCGGAAGCGCGCAACCCTTGATGGCGGGGTTCGAGGCGGGTTCGGCCACTCCGCGTTGCGCCGTGTTGCGGGGCGCCCTACACCGACCGCGATGAGACAGATCGCTCCGCTTCTTCTGCTTTGCCTCGCCGGTTGCGCCGCGACCTCGGCCGTTGAACCCTCGCTTGCCCGGCGACCGGCGGAATCGATCGATCCGCGGCTGCCTTTGCCCCCCGATGCACCGCCTGGCCCGGTCGATGCGGCGCTCGCCGTCCGGCTTGGTCGATTGGTCGCCGATGGCAAGGAAGGTGCGGGCAGTTTCGATGTGCTGGTCGGCCAGGCGGAGGCGTTGGCCAATGCGTCCGGCCCGGCACAAAGCGAAAGCTGGATCATCGCCCAGCAGGCCTTGTCCGGACTGGAAGGCGCGCGGGCCAGGACGACGACGGCGCTGGCGGAAATCGACTCCATCGCGTCGGCGCGGATCGAGAGCGGTGGGGGTATGGCCCCGGCCGATCTTGCAGCGGTCGAGGCGGCGTCGAGCGAGCTTGGCGCGATCGCCGACCGGCAGAATGCGACGATCGACCGGATCGGCGCCCGGCTCCGCTAAGCGAGCGCCGAGGCGCGGGCCGCGACCCAGTTGGCGGCATCGATCCGCCAGATCAACGCCGGGTTGAGATCGGGGCCGAAGCGGGTGTCTTCGAAGTCGAGGTCGGAACGGCGGGCCATGCCGAGGCGAGTCATCAACCCCTGGCTCGAAATGTTGCCGGGCACGGTCATGGCGATGACGTGCGGCGCGGCAAAGCGCGAGAAAGCGAGGTCGAGGCTGGCGATCGCGGCTTCCTTGGCGATGCCCCGTCCCCAAGCGGACTCGCGTAGGCGCCAGCCAATCTCATGCTCGCCGGTCAGGCTTCCGGCGCCGGGTGCATTGACCCGCTTCAACCCGCAAAAGCCCTGGATCTCGCTGCTCGCTTTGTCCTCGATGATCCAGAAGGTGTGACCGTGATCGGCCGAGAAACCGAGCATACGCTGATGCGCCTCGGCCCATTGTTCGGGCGTCTGGACGCCGCCGAGGTAACGCATCACCGCAGGCGTGTTCATTACGTCGTAGAACGCCTCGCGGTCGCGTGTCCCCCACTCGCGCAGACGGAGCCGTTCGGTGGTGGCGACGATCGAACCCATCACCCTCCCCTGCCGCCGCTTCAAGCGCCGATCAAGAGCCCCATTTGATAAGCGGCAGAATAGTTGAATGATCGTCGGTCCAGCCGGTGAAGCCCGGTTTCCCGCGGAGCGGCTGCCACTCGCCGGGCTTGGCCCTGCGGTCGAGCGCGGCGATCGTGGCGCGCGATGGCGACAATGCGATCCACAGCGAGGGCGTGGCATTGTCGTGGGTCTCGCGCGTGGTCGGGAAATAGAGGCGGCTCCGGGCGGTCCAGCCCCACCCCGTCGCCGCGCCGATCACCGGCCGCAAATCGAGGAAACGGTTGGAGATATGGACCAGCAGCAGGCCGCCCGGCGCAAGATGGCGGCGATAGCCGGCGAACGCTTCCCGGGTGAGCAAATGCATCGGCACCGAGTCCGACGAGAAGGCGTCGATCACCAGCACATCGGCGCTGTTCGCGGGTTCTCGGCCAAGCGTCAGGCGGGCGTCGCCGACGATCATCGGCGCGCGCGGCTGACAGCGGTCGAGAAAACGGAACAGGCGGCGATCGCGGGCGATGGCGACGATCAGCGGGTCGATTTCGTAAAACCGCCACGTTTGGCCCGGCCGGCTGGCGCAGGCGAGCGTGCCGGCACCGAGCCCGACGATGCCGACGCGGGCGCTGGGGAACAGCGCCGGCACCGCGGCCATCGCCAGCCCGACCCCCGAGCGCGGCGCGTAATAGCTGGTTTCCATCCGTTCGCGTGTCGCCGAGCCGAGATTCTCGACGCCATGGCTGGTGGTGCCATGCGCCAGCATGCGCGATGCGTTGGGGCCGACCCGGATCGAATAGATGCCGAAGAAGCTGCGCGTCATTAGCCCCGGTTCGGCCGACAGGCGAAGCTTCTCGACCCCGCCGGTGGCCAGCATCAGCGCGGCGGTTGCGGCAACCATCAGCAGCCGATTTCCGATCGCGGCCACTCCCAGCACGATCAAGCCGAACAGACCCGCGAACTCGGCCAGCTTGGATGGAGCGAGGCCCAGCGAGCCGGTGCCGACTACCAGCAACAGCAACAAGGCGATGACGCCAACGCCCGTGGCGCGGGCTCGTTGCGTGCCGCCCCACAGGCGGGCAGTGATCTCGAACGGGGCGGCTGCGGCGAGCGAGGCCGCGGCGGCGAGAATCAGCAGCGGATGCTCGTAGGTCCAGTCGAACACGAGCGGCGCGACCAGCGCGCAGAACAGCCCGCCGAGCGCCCCGCCGACCGACATTGCGAGGTAGAAGCGGGTCAGTTGGGCGGGATCAGGGCGCCGCTCGTACAGCGCCGAATGGAGCGCGGTCGAGATGGTGAACAATCCGCCCAGCGCGACCGCCAGCATCACCAGCGGATAGGGCGTCGAATCGGTGCACACCCCGCATGCCACCGCGAGCAGTGCCAGCGGCGCGATTCGGCGGGCGAAGTCGGCGGCGCGGCGATCGGCGGCAAAGGCGACGCTGAAGCTGAGCAGATAGAGGCCTAGCGGTAGAACCCACAACAACGGCATCGCGACGATGTCGGTGGTGAGATGGAGCGTGGTCGACATGATCAGGCCCGACGGAATGGCCGCCAACCAGATCCAGCGGCCGACCTGGCGGCGGCTCGGCGCAGGCGTGGTCGCGGTCGGAGTCGCTGCGGCGGCGCCTGCTGGCAGCCGCGTCGCGCATCCGGCGACGAGCAGCGCGACAGCCACGAACCCCGCCGACCAGCCGTAGCTCTGCGCAGCGACCGGGAACAGCGGTTCGACGATCAGCGGATAGGCGAGCAGGCCTAGGAAACTGCCGAAATTGGACGCGGCATAAAGCGGATAGGGATCGCCGCACCCCGACAGCGCATACCAACGCTGAAGCAGCGGGGCCTGCGCCGAGACCGCGAAGAACAACAGCCCGATGCTGACCACCAGCAGCCACGGCACCCACAGGAAGCTGTTCGCCGTCGCCGACGGTGTGGCGTCGATCAGCGCGATCGGCAGGGTCAGCGCGGCCGCGGCGAGCAAGGCGAGGTGGACGATCGCCTGGCGGCGCGGCGCCAGCCGGCCGAGAAGGTGGGCATAAGCGTAGCCGGCCAGCAGCAGCGCCTGATAGACCAGCATCGCCGAATTCCACACCGACGGCGCGCCGCCGACGCGGGGCAGCGCCATCCGCGCGATCATCGGCTGGACCAGGAACAGCAGGAACGCGCTGGCGAAAACGGTGATCAGGAACCAGGTGCGCTGCCCGACGGTAAGCGCGGCGGGAGGCGCAAGAGGAATGATTGACGGGTGCGTGCTCATGACGCCCGCGTAGGGGGCAAGCGGTCACGATATGGTTAATGCTAGCCTGAGTTTTCAGCCATGCATGAGGCGCGCGGCGTGAAGCGCGTGATAGGTCAGCACCCCGCTCGCCCCGGCGCGCTTGAACGCCATCAACGTCTCGAGCACCAACGCATCGCGGTCGCCCGCGCCGGCCGCCGCTGCGGCCTCGATCATCGCATATTCGCCCGACACCGCATAAGCGAAGGTCGGCACCCCGAAAGCATCCTTCACCCGGGTCAGCACGTCGAGATAGGGCAGGCCGGGCTTGACCATCACCATGTCGGCGCCCTCGGCGATGTCGAGTTCGACCTCGCGCAAGGCCTCGGCGACATTGGCGGGGTCCATCTGATAGGTTCGCTTGTCGCCCTTGAGCAGCCCGCGGCTGCCGACAGCGTCGCGGAACGGGCCGTAGAATGCTGAGGCATATTTGGCAGCATAGGCCATGATCGCGACGTCGTGATGGCCCTCCGCCTCGAGCGCGGCGCGGATCGCTCCGACCCGGCCGTCCATCATGTCGGAGGGAGCGACAATATCGGCGCCGGCAGCGGCCTGGACCAACGCCTGGGCGACCAGCACCTCGACCGTGGGGTCGTTGGTCACACTGCGAGCATCATGTGCGAGCAGGCCGTCATGACCGTGGGTCGTATAGGGATCGAGCGCGACGTCGGTGAGGATCCCGATCTCGGGCACCGCATCCTTGATGGCGCGGATGGCGCGGCACATGAGGTTGTCGGGATTGAGCGCCTCGCGCCCGTCATCGGTGCGCAAGTCCTTGGGTGTATTGGGGAAAAGCGCGATGCACGGGATCCCCAGATCGCGCGCTTCGCGGGCGCGCGCGGTGAGCCGGTCGACCGTCCAGCGCGACACGCCGGGAAGCGAGGCGATCGGCTCCTCCGCGTCCTTGCCGGCGGCGACGAACAACGGCCAAATGAGGTCGCTGGGATGAAGCCGATGCTCGGCCAGCATCTCGCGAATCCAGGGGGCGGAGCGACCGCGGCGCATGCGCAGGGCGGGAAATGAGGACATGGCGTCGCTCTAGCCCGAGGATGCGGTGGAAAGAAAGGGTGCGCCAAGCATTGGGGCCGCATGAGCGATGCGCTTCCCAAACAGGCGATCCTGATCGTCAACGCGATGAGCCGCCACGGGGCGGACGTCTATGATGAGGCGCGGGCCAAGCTCGAGCTGGCCGGAGTCGAACTGATCGATGCGATCGCGATCGACCAGCCCGACCAGATGGATCAGGCGGTGATCGCCGCGGTGGCCAAGGCGCCGATGGTGATCATTGGCGGCGGCGACGGGTCATTGTCGAGCAACGTCGACCATTTCGTCGGCAGCGATACGGTGTTCGCTTTCCTTCCGCTGGGCACCGCCAACAGCTTCGCCAAGTCGATGGGAATGGACACCGACCTCGACTCGGCGATCGAGGTCATCGCGCACGGTCGACGGCGGCGGATCGACCTCGGCGTGATCGACGGCGATTATTTTGCCAACGCCGCGGCGCTCGGTCTGTCGCCGATGATCGCCGACACGGTGCCGCACGGATTGAAGCGCTGGCTCGGCATGGTCGGTTATCTGTTGTGGGCGGGTCGCTGCGCGGTCAAGTTCCGCCCCTTCCGGATCAGAGTCACCAAGGACGACGGGACCGTCGAGCGCTGCTGGGCGACCGAGGCGCGGATCGCCAACGGGACTCACCACGGCGGGGTCGAGATGGTCGAAAGCCAGGAAGTCGATTCGGGCGAGATCGTGATCCAGGCGGTGACCGGCAAAAGCGTGGTCGGGCTGGCATGGAGCTGGTTCGCGATCCTGTTCAAACTGTCGGGTCGAGAGCAGACGGTCACCGAATGGCGCGGCAAAAAGCTCAAGCTCGAGGCGCGACCGCGTCAGAAGATTTCGATCGACGGCGAAATTGCGGCCGAGACTCCAGTGACGGTGTGCATCGCCAAGGGCGCGATCGAAGTCGCCGCGCCGCGCGAGGACCCTATGCCGAAGGGCTGATCCGCCCGCCGGGCTCGCCCGCGGTTTCGGCCTGCTCGACACATTCGTCGTCCGACGGCGGCGGGCCAACCATCCGCGCCTTCTTCCACCCGCCGTGGAGATAATAAGCCGTGGCCAGCGCGAGATTGCTGATCGAACTGACCGGGAAGCTGAGCCACAGTGCATCGGCGCCGAGCCACGGGCGGGCGAGGATGGCGAAGCCGAGCCGCACCGGGACGAGGCCGATGGCCAGAATGATCAGCGGCCCGACCGCGGCGCCGTTGGCGCGCACCGTGCCGAACAGCACCAGCGTCACCCCGAACATCAGGAAGCTCCACGTGGTGAGCAGCTGGATGTGGCGAGCGATCGGCAGCGCCGGGCTGCCCGAGCCGAGGAACAGGGCAAGCGCGGCGGCGAGCGCATCCTCGCCGATCAGCCGTCCGACCCACACCGAATTGATCGATCCGTTGAGGGACTGGAGGATCGATGAGCCGAGCGTCGGCAGCGCGAAGGCGAGCAGCGACTTGCCGATCGGCCCGGTGGTGAGGTCGCGCTGGCCGGGGCGGGCAGAAGCGAGCGAAGGAGGCGGCGACTTTGGCGAGTCCATGCCCGTCAATTTCTAGCAACCGACTTTGTGCCGCAAGCCCTAGAAGTGGCGTTCGAACTCGAGCAACAGGCGAAGCTGGCCGTTGGTTTCATGGTGTGCCGCACCGAGCGCGAACAGGTAGCCGGTTTCGATCCCAAACTCACCGCCGACGAGCTTTTCAAACTCATATTTGACGACGGGTCCGGCAAAGTGACCGCCGTGAATGTTAAAGCTGCGGAACGTCCCCAGTTCACCGAGCGCGACCGCGCCGACACGAAGCTCATCCACGACTTCGAAATCGGCTGAGGCCGCATAGCCCAGTTCGACCGCTTGGCCGTGCGGCTTTTCAGCGGCAAGATTCAACCGCGCGTCGAATTTTCCGACCCGCTTTTCAAGCAGAAACTTGCCGGCGACGACGTCCGGTCCGTCCCGGACCGATTCAAGCTCTCCGAGAAAAGCGAGGTCGATGCCGAGCGGCTTGATCCGACCGAGCGTAACAATGCTTTCCAATGCGATCGAGCCGAGCCTGAGACCGCTGTCCAGCTCGCGCTCAAACTCGCCTTCGACCCCGGCGTAGAAGCGATCGGAGAAATGGTGCGCGGCTTCGAACAACAGGCCGGTCTCGCCGCCGGCTTCGCCACCGGTCATCCTGCCGAGGCGCGCCTCGAGTTCGGTCGTGCCCGCTTCGAGCGTCGCGCCGTAGACTTTGGTGGTAAGCTCGCCCGCAAAAGCCGGCGAGGCAGTCGGAAACAGGCCGGCAACTGCCGCCAAAACGATCAAGCGCATGGTGAACTCCACTTGGATCAGGAGCCACTAATGCGATTGGTTCGCATTTGCAAACGTTAACCCAGCCGCGCCAGTGCCGCGCTTAGCCGTTCGGCCTCGGCGGCGCGCACGCCGTGGTCTTCGCGGGCTTTCTCGACCGCCTCGGGCTTGGCGCGGTCGGTGAAGGCGGGATTGGCGAGACGAGATGCGAGGCCGTCGCGGTCCTTTTCGGCGGCGGCGATGGCCTTGGCGAGGCGGGATTTTTCGGCGTCGAGGTCAAAGCCGTCGGGCAAATCTAGGTATGCCTGCATCTCCGGTAGAATGAGCTGAATCACACCAGTCTCGGCGATTTCGTAATCCATCCAGTACGCATCTACGGCCGCCCCATAAGGATCACTCGAAACGTGTGACTTGGCGATCGAATGCAAATAGATCCCTTCGATCCTAGCCATCCTTCGCACCGCAATTTCTTGTCGGAAAAATGCATCAAATGACCGCTGTGACGCACCAGTCATCCTGAAATTCAGTTTGGCAGCCGGAGAGATTTGCAGCTCGGCACGCGCCGAACGAACTTGGTCAATCAGACCGATCAGCCAGTCAATCTCCCAGTTTACTTCCGAATCCAAGTCGACATCAGGACTGGGCCATTTGGCAACGATCAACTCGTAAGGCCGCTCTCCCATCGACGTCCACAACTCCTCGGTGATGAACGGCATCAACGGGTGGAGCATGACGAGGATCTGGTCGAATGCCCAGGCGGCGACGGCGCGGGTTTCGTCGTCCCATGCACCTTTGACCAATTCGACATACCAATCGCAGAAGGTGCCCCAGGTGAAGTGGTAGATGGCGTCGGCCATGTCGTCGAAGCGGAAGTCAGCGATCGCCCTGTTCATTGCGTCGAGCGTGGCGACGACCTCTCCTATGATCCAGCGGTTGACAGGAATTGCCGCCTCGGGCGCCTTTATCGAGCTGCTCGCGCCGACTCCATTGCCTTGCAGGAAGCGCGCGGCGTTCCACAATTTGGTGGCGAAGTTGCGATAGCCTTCGACGCGTTTTTCATCGAGCTTGATGTCGCGGCCCTGGCTTTCCATCGCCGCCATGGTGAAGCGCAAGGCGTCGGCGCCATACTTGTCGATCAGGCCGAGCGGGTCGACGGTGTTGCCCTTCGACTTGGACATCTTCTGGCCGTTGGAATCGCGGACCAGTCCGTGGAGGTAGAGCGTCTTCCACGGCACCTCCTTCATGAACTCCATCCCCTGCATCGCCATCCGTGCATCCCAGAAAAACAGGATGTCGAAGCCCGAGATGAGCACGTCGTTGGGGTAATGGCGGGCGAGGTCGTGGGTTTGCTCGGGCCAGCCGAGGGTGGCGAACGGCCACAGCGCGGACGAGAACCAAGTGTCGAGGACGTCTTCGTCGCGACGCAATTGGACGCACTCGCCAGCTAGCGATTGCGCTTCCTCAACTGTTTCACCGACGAAAATGTTGCCAGCATCATCAAACCACGCCGGAATGCGGTGCCCCCACCACAACTGCCGGCTGACGCACCACGGCTGGATATTCTCGAGCCAGTTGAACCAGGTTTTCGACCAGCTTTCGGGGACGATCTTGATCGCGCCCGAGCGGGTTGCTTCGATCACCGGCTTCACCAGCGTCGCGGCGTCGACATACCATTGGTCGGTCAGCCACGGCTCGATCACGACATCCGAGCGGTCGCCATAGGGGGTGGCGATCTGGCGGTCTTCGACTTTGACCAACGCGCCTTCGGCATCGAGCAATTCGACCACGCGGGCGCGCGCTTCGAAGCGGTCGAGGCCGATCAGCTCGTCGGGGATGTCGCCGCTCTGGACGACGCGCGCCTGGCCGTCGAACATATTGAGCATGTCGGCGGGCTTGAACCCGGCGCGCTTGCCGACCTCATAATCGTTGAAATCGTGGCCCGGCGTGACCTTGACCGCGCCACTGCCAAGCTCGGGATCGGCATGCTCGTCGGCGACGATTGCGATCAACCGGCCAGTGATCGGAAGTTCGATCTGCTTGCCGACCAGCGCCGCGTAACGATCGTCGGTCGGGTGGACCGCGACTGCCATGTCGGCGAGCATCGTCTCGGGCCGGGTGGTGGCGACCTCGATATGGCCCGAACCATCGGCGAGCGGGTAGCGAAGCGTCCAGAACTTGCCCGCAACCTCACGTGTTTCAACCTCGAGGTCCGAAATCGCGGTCTGGAAATGCGGGTCCCAATTGACCAGGCGCTTGTCGCGGTACAGCAGCTTGCGCTTGTGAAGCTCGACGAACACGTGGGTGACGGCTTTGGAGAAGCCCGGATCCATGGTGAAGCGCTCGTTCGACCAGTCGCAGCTCGCGCCGAGGCGGCGCAGCTGCTGGGTGATCTGTCCGCCGCTCTCCGCCTTCCATTCCCAGACCTTGGCGACGAACTCGTCGCGGGTGAAATCGGTGCGCTTCTGCTGGAGCGCGTCGAGCTGGCGCTCGACCACCATCTGGGTCGCGATCCCGGCATGGTCGGTGCCGACCACCCACAGGGCATCCTTGCCCTGCATCCGCGCGATGCGGACGAGGATGTCCTGCAACGTGATGTCGAGCGCGTGGCCGATGTGCAGGCTGCCGGTGACGTTGGGCGGCGGCATGACGATGGTGAACGGGGTGGCGTCGGGGCGGTCGGGGCGGAACATGCCGGCAGCTTCCCAATGCGCGTACCAGCGGGATTCGATCGATGCGGGGTCGAAGGTCTTGGCGAGCTCGGTCATGAGCGCCGCCTAGACGGCGACGCGGAACGCTTCAACCTTAGCGCGCGCCCGGACCCATCCAGCGGTTCATCCAGCTAAAGACATTGTCGTACCACTGAATCGAATTCTTGGGCTTGAGCACCCAATGATTCTCATCCGGGAAAACGAGCAGCTTCGAGGGAATGCCGCGCCGCTGGAGCGCGGTGAAGCTGGCGAGGCCCTGCGTGTACGGGATCCGGAAATCCTTTTCGCCGGTGATCACCAGCATCGGGGTTTTCCAGCGGCTGACGTAATTGACCGGGTTCCATTTCTCGAACGCGGCGGGGTCTTCGTAATAGGCCTTGCCGCCATGTTCCCACTCGTCGAACCACAATTCCTCGGTCTCGTACGCCATCGCGCGGGCGTCGAACACGCCGTCGTGCTGGACGAGACATTTGAA
>JBBRTO010000077.1:0-10086 GCA_038244345.1 Sphingomonadales bacterium
CCCGGCCTATTCCGCGCTCGACATTACCAAGTTCACCCGCGATTTCGGCGTGACCATGCCCGACTGGCGCGAATCGCTCGGCCCGATCGTCGAGCGGATCCCCGCCTGATGCGGGTCGCCGCCTTCGCCAAATATGACCGCGAGGCCGCCAGCACCCGCCAGCGAATCCTGCAATATCTGCCGTGGCTCGAGCAAGCGGGAATCCACGTCGATGTCCATTCGTTGCTCGACGACGACTATGTCCGCTCGCTCGCCTCGGGCCATCCGCCGTCCAGGGCGGCGATCGTCCAGGCCTACGCCCGCCGCTTCACCGAGATATCGCGCACCCGCTCAGCCGATTTGCTGTGGATCTATGCCGAGCTATTCCCGTGGCTTCCCGCGCCGTTCGAACGGCTTGCCTTCGGCGCGGGCAAGCCGGTGCTTTACGATTACGACGACGCCTTCTTCCATCCCTACGACGATCATTCGAACCCGCTCACGCGGCGCCTGCTTGGCGGCAAGCTCGATCCTTTGATCAGTGGCGCGGCGGTCGTGTGCGCGGGTAATGCCTATCTGCGTGACCATGCAGCGCGGCTCAATTCCAACACCATCGTCCTGCCGACCGTGGTCGATACAGACCAATATCGCCCTCCGGCCCTTCGAACCGAAAGCCCGCTGACCATCGGCTGGATCGGCTCGCCCAGCACCTGGGCGTTCGTCCGGCCCTACCTCCCGATGCTCGCCGATCTGTTCCGCTCCCGCGGTGTCCGCTTTTCGGCGGTCGGGGCAGGCGCCGCGGCCGCAACCGACCGTTTCGATGGCCTCGACTTCACGGCGTGGAGCGAGGCTGGTGAAATCGCTTCGGTCCAGGCGATGGACATCGGCATCATGCCGCTCCCCGAGGAGCCGTGGGCGCGCGGCAAGAGCGGCTACAAACTGGTCCAATATATGGCGTGTGGCCTGCCGCTGGTCGCCTCGCCGGTCGGGGTCAATTCGACCATCGTTGAGGATGATGTCACCGGCTTCCTCGCCACCGGTCCCGCCGAGTGGCGGGCCGCGCTCGACCGCCTGATCGCCGACCCCGCGCTGCGCGCCTCGTTGGGCCGGGCGGGCCGGCAAAAAGCGGTCGAATATTATTCGCTCCAGTCCCAGGCCCCGCGCTTGATAGAGATCATGAAGACGGCGGCTGGATCGCGTATAGCTCGGTGAACGCGACCTTCGCTCGGGCCGCTGAAAAACGTTCCCCGACCAATGCCCGGCCAGCAACCCCCATCGCCGCAGCTTCCTTGCGATGCGCCAGCAGCCACGCTATCTTTTCGGCCATCGCCGCGACATCGCCGACCGGCACCAGCCACCCACTCACTCCGTCGTCGATGATCTCCTCCGGCCCGCCGCAGCGCGTAGCGATCACCGGCATCCCGGCGGCGCTGGCGTCGAGGCAGGTCATCGAGAAGCTCTCCGACGCCGAGAAGTTGAGCGCCGCAAACGCCTCGGCATAGTCGGCCTCAAGATCGTCCGACGCGCCGCGGAATTCGATTCGCTCCGCCGCCGGTCCGTCCGAAGCCGCTCGCTCGACCGTTGCTCGGAAGGTGCGATTCTTGGCCATGCCCATGTCCCCGCCGACAAAGCGCAGCCGCACTTCGGGGAAATCGCCCGCGATCCGGTTGAACGCCGCGACCGCATCGTCCTGCCCCTTGCCCTCGATAATATTGCCGACAAACAGCAATAGCTGGCTAACCGCGGGCGAGCGGGCGGGGAGGACGCTCGGCACGACATGCCCGTAGATCAGTCGGTTCGGAACGTCCGGCCCAAGCAGCCGCTGGATGAACCGCGACACCGCGACCAATGCGTTCGAGCTCCGCCGCGCCGCCACCAGCCATATTCGCCCAACGACCCCGAACCGCATCGGGTCGATCCGCACAAACGTCACGATCCGCCCGCGAAACCCGAGCAGCCGGAGCATTGATCCGTGCATTAGATAGAAATCATTGAGCTGGAGCCGGCTCGCCCCGAGCCGTCCAAGCTCGCGCTTTAGCCGTAAACTCGCCGCAACCAGCCCCGGCAGATAGCCCAGCAAACTCGACACTGACTTGCGCAGCGGAACGATCGGAAGCTCGATCACTTCGGCGAACGCTGTCAACCGCTCGCCCGGCACCCGGTGTCCCCGCGGCAGCACAAGCACCGTTGTCAGCAGATCGTCGAGCAATTCGGCCTGGCGCGCCGCCGACACCAAAGCCCCGGTCACCGCAACCGATCCATCGACGATCACCAGCACTGGCTTGGGATTGGTCAGCTTCACTCTCCGCGCGAAAGATGGGCGGCTTGGCCGGTGCGCCTGTCTTCCCCTAAGGCTGGCCCAAGGGCAAGCCAAGGACGTCACTATCCAGCCACCGACCAGAAAAGCGCCGCGAGCGACCTTGCTGATGCTGATCCCCAATTTGGGGTTTGGTGGGGCGCAGCGCGTGCTTCACGACCACAGCCGCCTGCTCGCCACCCGTCACGACGTCACCGAAGCGGTATTCAACCTTGCCGATGGCCATGCCTTCCCGAGCGGCAATCTGATCGTCAGCCTCGATGTTGCGGGCGGAGGCGGTCCGCTCGCCAAGCTCATCCATTTCGCCCAGCGCATCCGGCGGCTGGCGGCGATCAAGCGCTCGCTCCGCCCGGCACTGACAATCAGCCATCTCGAAGGCGCGGATTACGTCAACGTTCTCGCGCGCGGCGGCGGCAAGACCGTGCTGTGCATCCACGGCTCGAAGCTCCACGACGCCAATATCAGCGGCCCGCTCGGGGCGGTCCGCCGCCGCATGCTGATCCCTTGGTTTTACAATCGCGCCGATGCGATCGTCACCGTCAGCCATGAGATCGCGCTCGAGCTTGCCGCAATGGGCGTCCGCCCTGGCCTGCTCCGCACGATCCACAATTTCTTCGATCCCGTGGCGATCCGGGCACGATCGCTCGAACCGCTGTCGCCGCAGGAACGGAGGATTTTCGCCGGTCCGCCCGTCCTCGTCACCAGTGGGCGGCTCGCGCTGCAGAAGAACCAGGCGCCGCTAATCGCCATCTTCGCCGATCTGCTCAAGCGCCGCCCCGCGCGGCTGCTGATCCTCGGCGACGGCGAGCTTCGTCAGCCGCTGGTCGATCAGGCGAAGGCGCTCGGGCTTCGCGTAGGGGAGGGGCCGGACGGCGATTCCGACGTCAATTTCATGGGCTTCCAGGATAATCCCTTCCGCCTCCAGCGCCACGCGGCTGCCTTCGTCCTGCCGTCGGGATGGGAGGGCTTCCCAATGGTGCTTGGCGAAGCGATGGCCTGCGGCCTGCCGATCGTCAGCGCCGATTGCCCGACCGGCCCGCGCGAATTTCTCGCGCCAAATACGATCGGCCACGCCATCCGCCCCTTGCGCAACGCCGAGCCCGGCGAGTTAGGGCTGCTGATGCCGATCCCGGTGCTGGACGATTCGGAAACCATCGCCACCTGGGTCGACCAGCTCGACCGCCTGCTCGGCAACGAAGATGAGCTTCGGCGAATGTCCCAGCAATCGCTCGCCCGCGCGGAAGATTTCTCGCGCGAGAAAATCGGCCCTCAGTGGCTCGCTTTGGTCGACGAACTGCTCGCCACTTCGGCATAAAGCGCCGCATAGGCCGCCGCGCAGGTTCCCATTTCGAACTTGACGAACGCCGCCGACGCCAGCTCCGCGTGACGTTGCCGAAGCTCGGGATCGTCGACATAAGCCTGCATCGCGGTGGTCAGCCGGTCGGCCAGCGTCGCCTCGTCGGCCTCAACCACTACCCCCGCCAGCTCGCCCGAGGGCGCCGCGATCATCCCCGCGACGCTCCCCACATCGGTCGCGATCACCGGTACTCCCGCGAACAACGCCTCGACGATCACCGTCGGCATCGACTCAGCCCGGTAGATGCTGGGATGGACGAACACGTCCGCCTTGCCGATCAGCTCGACCGGATTGGGGTGCGCGCCGGCAAAGCGGATCCGCGGGTCGCTCGATTGATGCCGAAGCTCGTCCAGAAATCCGCCTTCGCCGACCAGAATCAGCGACACGTCGCCGGTCAATCGCCCGAACGCCTCGACCAGGAAACCCCAGCCTTTCTCGCGCATCCCCCGCGCGACCATCACGAACCGCACTTCGTCGCCGGTGCGGGGCGCGGGCTGAGCAATCGGGGCAGGCGGCGCATAGCCGTTGGGGATGTCGGCCAGCAGCGTCGGATCGACCCCGAACGTCTCGGCGAACTGGCGGTGCTGCGCCCGGCTGATCGTCACCCATTGATCGACCGCATGCAGCGTCTCGGCCAGTTTCCCGCGCCAGAGCAGGATCCGGGTCCGCTCGGTCCCCGTGGAGCGCTCTTCGTACAGCGCATAATCGCCGTGCAGGGTGGACACGATGTTCAGCCCCGGGCGCCGCCGCTTGATCTTCGCGAACAAATGGTCGGCGCCGAACAAATTTGTATGATGGACGTCGAACCGGCCGATCAGGTGGCGCTCGATCCACCGCGCTGCGCGGCGCTGCTGCAGGCCGAGATCGATCCCGATCAACCGCGCCATCCGGTCGATCCGCTTGATCGACCGCAGCCCGGCGAGCGGAACACGGTGGATCGGCACGTCGGGGAATTGCCCGACCAGCCGCACATCCTCGAAGTCTGGGTTGAGGCACAATAGTTCCGCCTCGTGCCCATCCTGGCGAAGCCGGCGGGCAAGCCGCAGGACGAAGGTTTCCGCACCGCCCAGGACCAACGCTTCGGTGACGATCAGGATTCGCATCGCTTGTCCCACAGCGTTTTCGCGCCCGCGGCGCAAGTCCCCGTGCAAATCCGCGCGCAACAAGGGTGCACAAGCGCTCCATTCGATTCTATCAGACGCAGGCGCCTCGAACGGCTTGGAACGGAACCTATGTCAGCGGCGAGTGAAGACGGATCGGCACTGTTGGCGCTGTATCGCCAGCTACCCGCGCGGCGGCGGCGGCAATTGTGGGGCACGATCGCGCTGATGCTGGTCGGCGCGTTTGCCGAAGTTGTCTCGGTCGGCGCGGTATTGCCGTTTCTCGCGGTGCTGACCAATCCCGGCAAGCTTGGCGCGATCCCGGTGGTCGGCGGCCTGATCGAGCGGCTTCCGCCGGGCAGCAACCTGGTCGCGATCACCGCCAGCGCCTTTATCGGCATGCTCATCGTCAGCGGTCTCATCCGCCTCGCGCTTGCCTGGGTCAGCCAGTCGCTGGCGTTCAACATCGCCTACGACCTTAGCGTCGCCGCCTTCGCCAAGCTCATCCGCCAGCCTTACCCTTATTATGTCGAGCGCCATTCGGGCGAGGCGCTGAGTCAGTTCGAGAAGCTCCACAACATCACCTTCACCATCCTCCTGTCGGGCTCGCAGGCGGTGATCTCCAGCGTCGTCGCGGTGATGCTGATCGCGCTCCTAGTGGCGGTGAACCCGACGGTAGCTTTGGTCTCGGCCGGGCTGCTGGTCGGCACTTACCTGCTGATCAGCGTCGCGGTGCAGGCAGTCCTCAAGCGTAACAGCCAGACCGGAAGCCTCCACGCCACGCTCCGGATCAAGCGCGTGCAGGAAGCGCTGGGCGGGATCCGCGACATCTTGCTCGACCGCTCGCAGCCGGCGTTCGAGCGCGCCTTCAACTTCTCCGCCGATCGCTTCCGCCACGTCTCGGCGATCAACAGCTTCATCAGCCTGTCGCCGAGGATCGTGATCGAGATGCTCGGCATGGTGATGATCGGGGCCTATGCCTGGCATCTCGCCGGCCGCCCCGGCGGGGTCGCCGCGGCGATCCCGATGCTCGGCGCAATGGCACTCGGCGCCCAGCGATTGCTGCCCTTGCTCCAGCAAAGCTACGCCGGCTGGTCGAGCTTCGCGGGCAATCGCCAGCAGGCGGTCGACGTGCTCGACCTGCTGTCGCTCGAGGACCGCACCCCGCCCGAGGCCCCCGCCGGCCAGATCACCTTCCGCGAATCGATCGGCTTTTCCGGCGTCGGCTTCACCTATCCCATCGGCGACCCGGTGCTCCACGACATCGACTTCACCATCCGCAAGGGCGAGCGGATCGGCATCGCCGGCACCACCGGCTCGGGCAAGTCGACCCTGATGGATCTGTTGCTCGGCCTGCTCCAGCCGACTGATGGCGTCATCCTGATCGACGGTCGCCCGCTCGATGACGATCTTCGCGCCGGCTGGCAGGCGGAAATCGCGCACGTGCCGCAGGCGATCTACCTCGCCGACGACACGCTCGCCGCCAACATCGCCTTCGGCATCCCCGACGACGAGGTCGATCTGGAGCGCGTTACCGAGGCCGCGCGCTCGGCCGGGATCGCCGATTTCATCGCCACGCTGCCCGATGGCTATGGCGCGACCACCGGCGAGCGCGGCATTCGCCTGTCGGGCGGCCAGCGCCAGCGGATCGGCATCGCCCGCGCCCTCTACAAGCGCGCCAGCGTCCTGGTGTTCGACGAGGCGACATCCGCGCTCGACACCCGCACCGAACAGGGGATCATGGGTTCGGTCGCCGCGCTCGCCAGCGACATGACCATCATCATGATCGCCCACCGCCTGACCACCCTCAAGGATTGCGACCGCATCATCCACCTTGAGCACGGCCGAATCGAGCGGGTCGAGGAGCAACGCCGCAAGGTCAGCTAGATAAGCGTCTCGCCGTATCGCCGCCGATCCGCCGGATGGTCGAGCATCCGCCGTACTCCAGCCTCGAGCCGCTCGAGATCGATCCGATACTTCCCGCTCGCGTCCATCGCCGATCCGGTCTGCACATCGTAAAACCGCATCCCCATGGTCCAGCCCTGCCAGTAATATTCGCTCTGCAGCCGGTCGCTCGGCATCAGCTCGAGGACATGGCCGTGGGGCGCATCCATGAACATCTGCTGCACCAGCCCCATCCCCTGCAGCGCAACCAGATGGCTCGCCCGCTCGAACGTCGCTTGCTGCTCCTCAAGGCTCAGATGCTCGGCATAGACGGTCTCGAACCCGTGGGCCGCGAGCAGCGCCGCCACCTCGCGCTCGTTGTCGATCCCGCGCCCGAACATCCTGGGGTCGCGGCTCAGGAACACGCGCTTGCCCGCCGGCTCGGCCACCCGCCCGTACATCGCGCGCACCGCGGCCAGGCCATCGCGCTCGAACGGCGCGGCGTTCAGGCGATACGCCCGCCCGACGCGCAGCCACTCGCCCGGCTCCTGCACGCGCCAGTTGAGCCCCGCGAATAGCGCCGACCGCCCCCGCAAATAAGCGAAGAATTTGCTCCCGAAAATCCACCGGTTGACGATCAGCGGCAGATCGCGCGCCAGCCCGCTCCGCTCGAGGAACAGCAGGATCCCCGGCAGGCAGTCGATCAGATGATGGTAATAATTACTGCTGTTGAACCCGTCATGGACGATCGCCTCGTCGATCGCCGACCCCGCGCCGCGCCGCGCATAACCCCATGCCGAGGGGAACAACGGCACCAGCCGATGGGTCAGCGACTGCTTCACCAGCCGGCCATCGGGCCCGATGATCTGGCAGCGGTTGGGCTCGACCCGGCAATCGTCGATCGCGGTGATCGTCTCGTCGAACCGCGACCAGCGCGCCGAATCCGGCCCGATCATCGCGCCATAGAGCGGGTCGGCAAAGTCGCTCGGGATACCGGCGAACATTTCCACCGGCCGCCGCTGGAGCACATGGATATACCCCGCCGCATCGGTCGGCCGCCAGTAAGCCGGCCCCAGCCGAGCGGTCAGCCCGCTGCGGAACAGCGCACTGCGCAGCGCGCGGCGGGGCAGGGGGGCGGGATAATCGTTGGTGTCGGTGAGCATCAAAGAGACGCCGCCAACTTCATCGGCGTCGACCCATTAGAACGTCCGCTTCCCACGGTGTGGACGCATCGGTTCGCTCGGTCACAGTAAAGCCGAGTTCGATCAGTCGCTGCCTCACGGCAGCCTTGGTTTGATAATGCTGGCCACCGCCCTGCGCAGTAATGAAATCATGGCAGGAAATCGCCAAGTTGCGGACCTTCGAGGCTTCGCGATCCAGTCCCAGCATCGCACCGCGCTCTGCACCTTCGATATTCATCTTTAACAGGTCAACCTTCTCGATGCGATGCAGCTCGATGAAGTGGTCCAGGCTTTGCGCCGCAACGGCGATCCCGTCCCCTGACCCGACAATTGAGTTGGCGAGATGATGGGCGTCGTCGCTGATCGTCACGGTCCCGTCTGTTTTGGCAATAGCCAGCAGATGTGTTTCTACATTGCGCAATTTAGATTGCTTCACCGTTGATTCCAGACAGGCATACGTTCCGGGATGAGCCTCAATCGCGTGGACCAGCCCGCCCGGCCCAACCATGCGCGACAGGACGACGGCGTCCTCGCCGATCCCAGCACCGACGTCGATCACGACGTCATTTTCGCCAGGTGTATAGTCGTGAAACCAATAGCTTTCGACGGCCGCGCGTACTTGGCCAAAATGGGCCGTATGCAGGTCGGTACCGACAAATGTGCCTTCGGGCTGGCGGTTGATCCAATTGCCCGCCCGATCGACGCCGAACCGGCGTTGGTCGCCCTTGAGCGCCATTACTCGATTTGTGACGAATGCGAGCCATCGGCGAGGGACTAATCGCTGAACAGCGACGGCAGTGCGATATGCGCTTGGCATGAGAACCTTTCTCGAATTTTGGCACTGTGCCGGTAATTACGGATCTGCTGACGAAACAGCCTCCGAATGAACCAGCCGAGCTGGGTGCTCGTCTTTAGACAGAATTCTGCGCACCCAGTGAAGCAGAGGTTTTTCCACCTTGTAGTGCACCACAAATCCAAACGCGATCAACACCGGCGGGCAGAGCGCGAGCAAGACATAGGGATTCGTCGGTGCCATCAGCAGGAAGACGGGGTGCGACAAATACAGTGCATAAGATGCATCGTCGCCCGCAGCGCCGAACCTGAACAGGCTGCCTTTCAGCAACTCCTCGAACTGCAGGCTGCCCCACGCGATCAGCAAGGCTGGGACTCCCCATGCCGCCCAGCGCCACACCGCTATGCCGTTGAACATATTCTCGATGGCACCGAAGTCGGAACTTGTTCCCCAAATCGCGGCCGTCAGTCCGATCAGGACCGCCGCCGCGCCCGGCCACGGCAATCGCGTCGAGGGTGCCAACGCAAGCCCGACGCCCATCAGGAATTCGATCACCATCGGGCTGCCAATGAAGCCGAGCAGCGCGTTTCCCGAGATCAGTCCTCCAGCCAGAGCAGCGCCATAGACGAGGAGCAATACCGGTAGCATCGACCGCCGCCAAAGCACGATAGTAGCTGCGAGATAGAACAGCATTTCGAAGTGCAGCGTCCAGCCCACTTCGGGAAAAGCTGCGCCGGAATTCCCCGAACACCGGCCATAGCGTAATCGATGTCATTAGCCGCAGGATGTCGCCATCCCAGTTCGCTATGATGAGGGGCAGCAGGCATAGCCAGTAAATCGGATAAATCCGCGAAACCCGGTCCTTGAGGAACGGCAACGCGGTGCGCCGATCCATCACCTTGGTGATAATAAACCCGGAGATGACGAAAAACAGATCGACACCAAACGCGCCGAACAGGAATTTTCCGCTCGAGCAATGAGTTAGGACCACGGCAGCGGCGGCGGCGAACCGCAGGCACTGGATCGAAGTCAGTCGCTGCATGGACACAATTCGCTTCTCACGAATGACCTCGGCTTGCCCCGGCGGATCGCCTGATCCAGTAGCCAAGCGTGCGATAGGAAGCGACTTTCATCGGTCGTAGCCGCAGCGACTTGGCCAGCAACCGCGCCGCCTGCCGCAACTCCCCACGATCGACCGACAGCGCTGCATAGCTGCGGTACATTTCCGCCCGCCGGTCGCCGAGCCTCTTTCCAAACCGAGCTGAATGCTTGGAAAAAAATCGCTCCCAGCCTTCGATCATGAACGGCGGGTTGTTCGCGCTGGCCATGCTGTGGCGGCGATAGTGGACCAGCCTCTGGCCCATCTGCTGCTGGTCGAACCGCTCCGCTAGCCGAAGGAATAGGTCGCGATCCTCGATCAATTGCTTTTCGTCCCATCCGCCGACTGCCTCCAGCGCGGTTCGGCGATAGGCGCAGCC
>JBBRTO010000078.1:0-9852 GCA_038244345.1 Sphingomonadales bacterium
CCAGGTTGATCTGCTCGTAATTTTCCTTGTCCATGAAGGTCAGCATGTCGCCGTCGGCGAACAGGAACTGGAAATCCTTGGTGTCGAGGCGCACCCGCTCGACTGTCTCCGCCGAGCGGAAGCGGACATTGTTCTTGCGGCCGTCGATCAAATTCTTGAGCTCGACCTGCATATAAGCCCCGCCCTTGCCGGGCTGGGTGTGCTGGATCTTCACCGCGCGCCAGATGCCGCCTTCATATTCAATGATATTGCCGGGACGAATGGAGACGCCGCTGATCTTCATTGGAAACTCGCATGTGGTGAGAAAAAGCCAATCACCGGCGCCGCTCGAGCGCTGCCGGTCAACAGGGGGGCGCCCTAGCGGCTCGCGAGCTTTCCGGCAAGCAAGGGGTAGGGATTGATCGGCGACCCCTGATACCATTTCTCGCCTGGCTGCATCCGGTTGATCGCGAAATGGAGGTGCGGGCCGTCGGGCGAGGCATTGCCGGTGTGGCCGACGAAACCGACCGGGGCGCCGCGCGACAGCCGCTGACCCTCGACCATGCCCGGGGCGTAGGAGTTGAGGTGAGCGTAATAATAGGTCCAGCGACCGTCGTCCGACCGGATATAGGCTGAAATCCCCCCGCCGCCGTTGGAATAGAACAGTTTCTCGACTGTTCCCGGCGCCGCGGCATAAACCGGGGTCAGTTCGGGCGCCATGATGTCGATCGCATCGTGGATCCGGGCGCCGCCGGCGCGGGCCTGGGTGAAAGTATCGACCAACTGCCCGGACCTGACGCCGGAGACCGGGATAGCGAGCCCGCTCGGACCGACCACTACGCCTTCCGCCACGGTAACCTGTCCATTGCCGGCGGTTCGGACGACTTGCTTGTCCCCCGCCACCTGAACGTCGCCACTGGAACCGCTTTTGCCGGTGATGTTATAGGCGACTATCCAGAAGGCGCTGACCAGCACCGCGGTGACGATATTGCTCGCAATTGTCCGTACCATGTCCCCTCCGCAACTAGGCCTGGAACGTGGCCTTGAACCCCGGCTTTAGCATCTGGCTCAGCCGAAGCACGTCCCAATTGGTCATCCGGATACAGCCGTGGCTCTCGGCGCGGCCGATCGTCTCGGGCGAGGGCGTGCCGTGGATCCCGTAATGTTCCTTGGTGAGATCGAGCCAGGCGACCCCGACCGGGCCGTTGGGGCCGGGTTTGAGCATCTGGTCGTCGGCGCCCTTGTCCTTGGCATCCCAGAACAGATCGGGCTGGTAATGGAACGGCGGAAGGAAGGCGTAGGTCGTCACCTTCCAGTCGCCGAGCGGCAACGGGTCGTGGGTCGAACCCATGGTTACCGGGAACTGGGCGACAATCCGGTCGCCTTCGCCCATCACCTTGAGCACGCCGTCGGATTTGTCGACCACGATCGAGGTGCCGCTAATGTCGCCCGCGGCGACGTTGAGCAGGTTCATCAGGCTGACGACGTCGCCCTTGGCCGAATTGCCGTAATTGCGGCTGGCCGGCGCGACATTGGGCAGGCGAAGGGTCTGACCCGCGCCGATCATTGCATCGCGGCCATTGAGCGCAATGATCGTCTCCGGCGTGGTGTGATATTCCTCCGCGACCTTCTCGATCATGTTGCGATAATAAAGACCGGGCAGCTTGGCTTTTTCGGCGGTGTCCGTGGGTATCGGGTTGGTGAACGGGCCAGCGACCTGGTCGGGGGAAAGCTTGACCATCACGGTCGAGACGCGGTTTTGCGCGAGCAGCGCGTTGCGGGTCGCTCCATCCAGCTTGCCGGTGACCTGAAGCCCCCTGGCGCTCTGGAAACCCTTGATCGACTGGGCGAAGCTCATCCCTTTCTTGCCGTCGATCACGCCCGCCGGGAAACCGGCGGCGTCGAGCAGCACCTGGGCGTGGAAGGTCTCGCCATTGATCGGCGAGCCCGGCCTGCCTGGCTGGACGAACGGTTTGCTGGGCGCCGCCGCGGGCATTTGCGCGACCGCAATCCCGGCGCTTCCAGCGACCAGTCCGGCAACCATCAAGCTGTTGAACATCGACGCCATACTACACTCCTCAATCCGGTTCCCCGCCTTAACGACAGGAACGCCGGTGAGTTGCGTACGCCGCGGTCTAAAGCGTTAAATGCCGAGTCGGGCGAAGGTCCGCGACGCGCGTCTGCTGGCGGCGTCTGGCGGGATCGGCCATCAGCGCCAGCGCCATCGCCATGCAGGTCGCGATGGCCGCGGTGCGGAGCGGATAATCGACCAGCGAATGAAGCAGGATCGCGGCCGAGGCGATGCACGCGGCGCGCGCCATCTCGACCGCGTCGGGCGAGCGCCAGATGGCGAAGGCACGCCTTGCCCACCAGGCGAGGAACAGCAGCATCAACGCGACCCCGGGAATGCCCGCCTCGAGCGCGATCTCCATATAATCGTTGTGCGCGTGGTTGACATAGGTGCGCTCGATCGTCGCCGGATTTTCGGTCAGCGGATAGAGTTTGGGGAAGGTGCCGATGCCCGATCCGACCAAGCCGTAATCGGCGATCGCGTGCGCCGTATGGCTCCAGATATCGGCGCGGATCGTGACTGAGGTGCGGTTGGACGCGCTCATCCCCGCCGATACCATGATCGCCAAAGCCGCGGTGCCGATGAGGAGCAGCGCAGCAAGCATCGCCGCCAGTCGTCCAAGCCTGACCCGGCCCGCCGGGATCAGTTGCAGCGCGGCCGCGCCGACCACCGGCGCGCCGATGATCAGCAAGGCGAACGATTGATTGATCGCCACGCCGAGCGCCAGCACCACCGCCGCGCCTCCAGCGATGATCGCGGTCAGCATCCGGTCGCTGGGTTTGGCTTCCATCCGCCATCGCCGCGCGGCAAGCGCGACGAGAAACGGAACGCAAACCAACAGCAAGGTGGCCATATGATTGGCGTTGGCGAAAAGACCGGCAGCGGTGCGCCAGCTGTTATAGGGGTAGAGATAATGCTGCATCCCGTCGCCGCTGATTTGCAGAAATCCGAGCGCGATCGAGATGAACGCAGCGAGTAGCAGCGCAAGCACCAGCCAGTCGTCGCGATAGGCGCCAAGGCGAAGGATCAGAGCCAGCATCGCCAGTGGCGGGAGCAAGGCCATGGCGGTGGCGATCGTGTCCGACGGCGCGAGCGACAACGGCATCCAGGGAAGCGGCTGGCCGAGAAGCCGGAAGCCGTCGACCACGAATTGCCGCCCGGGCAGGTGACTCCACAGGGCCGGCGGAAGCGGGACGAGCTGGATCAGGACCAGCGCGATGGCAAGGACCGCAATCCACCCCAATTGCCGCGCCGGGCGGCTGTCCCTGACCGGCGAACTGGCAAGCAACGCCCAGCACAGGATGGCGATTCCGAGCAGCTGGAGCAGGAGGTTGCTGAACATCCCCTGGGCGCTTCCGCCCATCACAATGCAGGCGAATAGATAGGCCGGCGCGATCGCCTGCCGGAACTTGCTCATGAGCCCGCCCTGACGAAATCGAGCTTGAGGTCGGAGATGGTCACTTGCGCGGTGTCGCTGGTGTCGCCGGGCTGTCCGCGAAGTTCGACCGATTGCATCGCGCAATCGCCCGCCGGAACGGTGAAATTGGCCGCCAGCGCTCCCTTTTGAGCGGCGTCGATCGGTAGTCGAAACAGCGCTTGCTTGGTGCCAACCGCGCAGGCGACGGTCCAGGCCAGGCCGGCGGCGCTGACCGGCGCCTCGACGCGCATCGCCAGATGGTAGGTGCCGGGTGCGAGCCTGACCAGCTGGGCCGCGAGCGCGGCTTCTTCGCGTCCGTAATAAATCACCTCGAGCCCGCCCCCGCCCGAAGCCTCGGCCACGCCGGCGCTTCCCGAGGTCAATTGCCAGTTGAACGGCGGCGCCGCCGATGAATAGCGAAACTGAGGGTCGTACAATAGCCCGCGGTTGGTAATGCCGTTGATCCGCCGCCAGATGTCCTCGGCCGCGGCATAATTGCCTGCGGTGATCAACGAGCGCACCAGGGTCACCTGCCAATTGGGCGGCGGCGACTGGCGAAGGGGCAGCGGCGGAGCGAGCGCCAGCACCAGTCCCATGTTGGCCGGATCCTGCGCGAGAATGTCGAGGGTCGTGTCGCGGTTGGTGGGCGAGCCGCGGAAGAAGCGGCGAAGCTGGGGGATCGAGCCCGGGGTTCGGGCATAAGCCGCCAGCGCTGGTCCGAGCGGCTGCGACGCCCGTTCGGACAATCTGGCGAGCGCCGCCATTTCCTCCAGCCCGGCGCCAATGCGGTTGGTGTGAAGGTAACGATCGGCGAGGAAATAGCGCGCCGCTGGCGCGCGCGGATCGCGCAAGCGCGCGGCCATGAACAACACCTCTGCGCGGGCACCATTGCCAGCAATCTGCGCGATTGTGCCGCCGACCAGGAATGGCTCGGGCGCGAGCGGCGCCTTGCGCGCGGCAATCAGGATCGCCTGGTGGGCCGAGGCCGGCATTGTGCCACCCTTCGCCGCCGACGCCCCGATCTCACGCATCGCTTGATCGATCAATGCGTCGGGATGGCCGGCGAACATCGGCTGCAGTCCCCGCAGCGGATGATCGACCGGCGACAGGAACACCATGGCGCGAACAGCGATCACGGCAAGCAGCAGTGCAACCGGCAGGACGACCAGCGTCCGGGCCCTCAGCATTGCCGAGCCCCGATCGGCTTCATTCCGCGTCCGACTGGTGGGAAATCAGGATCAATTCGTCCTTGCGGTGATCGATTCGACCATATTGATACTGACGGTACCCATAAGCGGTGGCTTCCTCCGTCGACTTGGTCAGGATCACGCCGAGGATGTGTGCCCCGCCCAGCCGAAGCCGCTCGATCGCATCGCGCGCGCCACGAGTCCGGGTAGTGCCCGATTCGACGACCATCGCGACGCTTCCGACGACGGTCGCGAGCAAGGTCGCGTCGGCCAGACCGAGCACTGGCGGGCCATCGATGATCACCCGGTCGAACTGCTGGGTGGCTTCGCGAAGGATTCCCTCGAACCGCGGAGTCGACAGCAAGTCGGCCGGGTTCGGCGGAGTCGGCCCGCACGGCAGCAGGTACAAATTGTCATATTGCGTATCGAGTACATGCAGCCGGATCGAATCGTCGTTGGTCAGCAGCTTGGTCAGCCCGTGCCGATTGGACTGGGCCTTGAACACCGGTCGGCGAAGATCGGAATCGATCAGCAGCACTCGCTCCCCGCGCCGCGCGTAATTTTGCGCGAGCGCGAGCGCCGAGGTGGATTTGCCTTCGGACGCCAGGGTGCTGGTGACCAGCAGGGCCCTTGGCGCGCCCTGCTCGGTGCTGAAGCGGAGCGACGCGAGCACCGCCGAATAGGCCTCGGTCGCGACCGAACTAACGTCTTTCAATTCCTCGACAATGGTGCCGCCACCGCTGCGTTTGGGGATTACCCCGAGGCAGGCCAGCTTGAGCTTCAAGCGAACGTCCTCGCGGGTCTTGACCGTGTCGTGGAGCAATTCCATCGCCATTGCGATTGCGATGCCGGCGAGCAGGCCGGTCAGCAGGCCAATCAGCAGGTTGAAGTTCAGGCTTGGCTTGAACGGGCCGCCGGGAACCTCGGCGCGATCGACGATCGAAACCGGCGAGGTGCCCACTCCGGCGGCCACCCCGACCTGCTTGTAGCGCTGCAGCAGCGCGTCATAGAGACCGCGATTGGTATCAACATCGCGCTGCAGGATGTTGTACTGGATGCTCCGGCCGCGCAGGTCGAGGACCGACCCGCGAAGCTGGTTGACCTGCCCTCGAAGTGACGCCTCGGTTGCCGTAGCGGCGCGGTAATCGGCCAGCAGGCTGGTGGCCTTGCCTCGCGTCACTCGCGATTGTTCGCTCCCGATCTGGCGATTGAGCTCCTCGATCCGCGAGCGAAGCGCGATCATGTCCGGATGATCGGGCTTGAGCAAGGTCAGCTTGTCCTGATAATCTGATTCCAGCGTCGCCTTTGCACTGCGCAATCCCGCGGTGCTCTGGTTGACCTCGGACGAGCCGCCGGCAAGATTGGCCTGGCGATAAGCGCCTTCGGCCATCACCCGGCGAGCGGTTGCCTCGGCAAGCGCGCTGTTGAGCGCAATCAGCGAACCGCCCTGCAACGACGATGCGTCGGTGGTGGTCGATCCGGCCTCACCCGAACCGGTGTTGATGATGCCTTGCGCCTGGGCGTAGACAACCAGCTGGCGTTCCGACTTTTCGAGCTCGCCGCGGGTCTTGTTGATCTGCTGGAGCAGGAAATTGCGGGCATAATTGGACGCGTCGTAGCGGCGCTGAAGGCTGGAGTTGATGAACCCGTCGGCGATCCCGTTGGCGACCTTCGCGGCGAGTTCGGGATTGGCCGAAACATAGGAATAGCGGATCAGCTGGCCGTCTTCGGGCATTTCGGCGGTAAGCCCGCCGGCGACCACCCCGGTAGCGGCGCGAAGACGCGACGCGGGATCGCCACCCTTGCCGACGATTGCCGGATCGGACGCCAGGCTGAGATCCTGCGCAACCCGCTCGGCCAGCGTTCGGCTACGCAGCAGGCCGACCTGCGTGGCGATGAAATCCCAGCTGTTCGAGGTCGGCCCGTCGCCACCGTCCTTCTCGGTCAAGATCTCGACCTTGGGCGGATTGACCTCGAGCGTGACGTCGGCGCGGTACATCTTGGGAGTGAGCAAAGTGATGATCAGGCCGCCGATCAGACCGGCAATCGCCGCCGCGATGATCAACTTGCGATTCTCATTGAGAATTCGGATCAATGCCTGAAGGTCGAGCCCCCCGCCACTCTCGCGATTTTCCAGGTGCAGGCCCTGGCCGCGCACCGGACCGAACGGTTCGGGAAGCGACTGGCGGTCACCCGGATAGACGATTTCATTTCCCACGAGTCACTTGCCTTTTATTGAACTGGTCATGGAAAAATGCCCGGTCAGAACGGCTTGAAGATCTGCATTACCGATAACGTGCCGAGGACCTGCTTCTGGAGCGCCTTGATCGACGAGCCGTCGACGATGATGATGTCGCCGGCGTAGACCGCCGGATCGGGCGCCTCGCCGCGACGGATCGAGGTCAGGTCGAACGCCGCGGCCTGCCGTTGCCCGTTGATTTGGCGGAACACCGCGACCCGCCGCGGATTGGCGTCGGTCGTCGGCCCGCCCGCCTGCGCAACCGCCTGAAGCAGGGTCATCGGCCCATTAACCGAGAAAGTGCCAACCTTGGTCACCGCGCCGTCAACCGTGACATTGCGCCGCGTGGAGGACTTCACCCCGACGCTGACGTCGGGGTTCTGGAGATATTTTTCGCCCAGCTTGGCGGTCAGCCGATCGTCGAGCTCGGCGGTGGTCAGATCGACCGCGCGAACGCTGCCGATCAGCGGCAAGGCGATTTGCCCGGTCAGATCGACCTCATAATCCCCCGACAGGTCGGGCATCTTGAAAATCTTGACCGACAAAGTGTCGAGCGGCGCGATGCGATAACCCTGCTCGAGCGGCACCACGGTCGGCGCATCGGGTGCACCAAAGGTCTTGACGTCATAGGGGATCGGCCCGCCGCGCTTCTCGGCGCAACCGGCAAGGCCCGAAAGCGCGAGGCCGGCGAGCAGAAGTTGGATCGATGGTGAAGTCCTTGAAGCCACGACATCGCTCCCAAACCGGATAGAAACAGAACCGACTTGGCCGCTTAGCAACCATGCGCCCTGCTGGCTACCGGACGCTTGCCCGATCGGACGAGCGCGCGCGCCGTGCCTCGATATACCAGCGTTGATCGCGTTCGAGCCCGATCGCCGTCAGCACGCCGTGCAAATAGGCGCCAGTGTCGATACCGATCCGTCCCGGGGCCTCTTCAACTTCGCTGCTCACCGTGTGGCCGTGAACGACCATCGCCTCGTGGCGTGCCGGGTGGTCGAGAAACGGGTCGCGAATCCAGCGCAAATCGGCCTGGACCTGCTCGCCAAGCGGAACATTGGGACGGATCCCGGCATGGACGAACAGATAGTCGCCGGCTCGCAACGTATCGGCGAAGCTGGCGAGGAACGCCTGATGTTCGCTCGGGATCGCCGATCGAAGCGCCGCAATCACCTGGTCGGGATGCATTTCACCAAGGTTCGATGAACTCAAGCCGTAACTTCGCGCGCATTGCGCTCCGCCGAAGCGCAGCCAGTCCTTCACCAGATTACCCTCGCCGTTGAGGATTCGAAGCAGCACTTCCTCATGATTGCCGGTCAGGAACTCGACCCGAACTCCAAGCGGTCGATAGCGCCGGAGCCGTTCGACCACTTGGCAAGACTGCGGCCCGCGATCGATCAGATCGCCAAGGAAGACGATCGTTACCTCGGCGGCTTTCCGCGAAGCAATGTCCGCTTCGATCTTGCCGATAAGCTCGCCGAGCAGATCGTCGTTGCCGTGGACATCGCCGACCGCATAGACCCGATGACCGGCGGGAATCGCCGGTGCCCCGTCCCAAGTCACCGGTGCTTTCTGCCAGAAGGAAAGCAACCCGCTCACCGCGCGAGTTCCGCCAGATAAGCGTCAGCCACCAACCGCTGGTCATATTCGGCCTCGACCTTGCGTCGTCCGGCCGCGCCCATCGCCGCCCGGTCTCCCGGCGCCATCGTCACCATCCGCTCCATCGCCGCGGCGAGCGAAGTCGAAGAGTGAACCTCGCACAGCAGGCCGGTCACACCATCGTCGACCACGTCGCGACAGCCGGGGACATCGCTGGCGATCAACGGCCGAGCCATGGCCGCGCCTTCGAGCAGACTTCGCGACAAACCTTCGCGATACGAAGGCAGGACGACACAGTCGGCGGCGGCGATAAATGGTCGAACATCGTCACTGGCACCAAGCAACTCCACGATCGATTCGCCCGCCCAACGCTCCAGATTAGCTTGTGGCACCGCGCTCGGATTGTCACCGCCGCCAGCGCCAAGTAACTGGAACCGGGCATTGGGATGGCGCTCGCGCACCTGCCGCGCCGCCTCGACAAATTCGCCGATACCCTTGTCGAGCAGCAGCCGGGCGATCAGCAGGAAGCGAAACTGGCCATCGTCGAGCAGAGCGGCGGGGGCGAACCGAGCGAGATCCACGCCCGATCCAGCGACCAGCCGCGCCTGGCCCGGTCGGACGATCCGGCGATCGATGAACAAAGTCCGATCGGCCGGATTCTGGAACATCACCGCCCGCGCCCCGCCGAGCGCCACGCGGTAAAGACCCATCAGCAACCTGCCAAGCCGACCACCCTTGAGGAACGCCGAACCTAAACCGCTGATCGTCGCCATCACTTGCACCCCTGCCAGCCGCGCCGCGAGCGAGCCGTAGATGTTGGGCTTGGCGGTGAAGCCGAGGAAGAATGCCGGACGTTCGGCACGAATCATCTTGAGATAATTGAGCAACAGTCGAAAATCTTCGGCCGGCGATGTGCCCGCGCCGCTCATCGCGAGCGGCCGAAAGGACGCGCCCATGGCGATAAGCGCCCCTTCCTGGCCGTCGGCCGGCGCCGCAGCGATCACTTCGTAACCCGCCGCGACCAGCGCTTCGATCAACGGCTTGCGGAAATTGGCCAGATTCCACGCGCTGTTCGAGGAAATGATGATTGTCGTGCGATTAACGTTACCTAGCGTCTCTTCCTTAGGGCCGCGATCGCTAGGCGGAGGGGGCTGGGTCAGGGCCGACATGAGCGCTTCATCCGGGGCTCCCGCCGCTCTTGCAAGCCCCGATACGCGTCGCTGTAAAAAAGCCTTAACCCAATCGGAAACTATCGCTGGCAAAAGGCGTGCGAAATCTCGGTGTCGGGCCTTATCATGATGAATCATTTCATCTATGAGTTCGCGCTGCAATGAGGAGCGTAAGCATGTTGAGCGGCGTAACC
>JBBRTO010000079.1:0-9832 GCA_038244345.1 Sphingomonadales bacterium
CGACGGCCTGCTCAAGATCGAAATGCACTTCCTCCCCGACGTCTACGTCACCTGCGACATCTGCCACGGCCACCGCTACAATCGCGAGACGCTCGAAGTGAAGTTCAAGGGCCGCAGCATCGCCGACGTGCTCGACATGACAGTCGAGGATGCGGTCGAATTCTTCAAGGCGGTGCCCGGCATCCGCGACAAGATGGAGATGCTCGCCGAGGTCGGGCTGGGCTACATCAAGGTCGGGCAGCAGGCGACCACCCTGAGCGGCGGCGAGGCCCAGCGGGTCAAATTGGCCAAGGAACTCTCCCGCCGCGCCACCGGCCAGACGCTCTACATCCTCGACGAGCCGACCACCGGCCTCCACTTCGAAGACGTCCGAAAATTATTGGAAGTGCTCCATGCGCTGGTCGAGCAAGGCAACACCGTGGTCGTCATCGAGCATAACCTCGACGTCATCAAGACCGCGGACCATATCCTCGACCTGGGGCCATTGGGCGGGGTCAATGGCGGAGAAATCGTCGCCGAGGGAACGCCGGAAAAGGTCGCTGCCAATCCCAACAGTTTCACTGGGCAATATTTAGGGCCAGTCCTGCAGCGCAGCGAACCGGTCGAAACGGTGACGACGATCAAACCCCGCGGTAAAGCGAAAAAGGTCGCAGTCGAGCAGGCCAGCTTCGAGCGCGCTAATTAGGCTCGACAAGCAGCAACTGTCGTTTAGGCTTGGTCATCCTTTAGGTACGGTGATTGCGAAGCCATGAAAATTATATCGCGTACATCGATCGGTCATCTGTGTGTCGCAGCCTTGATCACATTTGCCCCATTTGCCCCTGTCACCGCCGCCGGCCCAGCGCTCACCGCGTCCGCCCCCACGACACCCCTGCCAACGCCGGAGAAGCGTAGTGGGATCCTCACCCTGGCAGGTGGAGCCTACGCCTATCTGCCCAAGGGATTGAACGGTGCACCCGCGCCGCTGCTGGTGGTGCTGCACGGGGCCGGGGGTCAGGCCTCGGACATCCTCGCTTCCTATCGCGCCGATGCCGATGCCAACGGCTTCATCCTGCTTCTTCCCCAGTCGAAGGGGCCGACGTGGGACATGATCGTGGATTTGCAGAGTCGGCTCGGCGTCGAGATGAATGTCCAGCCGCGCTATGGCCGCGATTTGAAGGCGCTCGACCAGTCGATGGCCGATCTGTTCGCCAGGGTCGCGGTCGATCCGGCGCGGCTCGGGATCATGGGCTTCTCCGATGGCGCGACCTATGCGGTCAGCGTCGGCACCGCTAATCCGCAGCTGTTCCACACCGTGATCGCTTATTCGCCCGGCCCCGCCTTCCCGACCAGGTTCGACGTCACCCAGCGGATCTTCATCAGCCATGCCGAGGAGGATCCGGTGCTGCCTTACTCGACCACGCGCGGCATGGTGGCGAAGATGCGGGTCAAGAAAATGCCGGTGATGTTCGAGAGCTTCAAGGGCGGTCATGAGGTGCCCAAGGACATTCACGCCAAGGCGGTGGCTTATTTCATGGGGAAATAGGGCTGCGCTTAGTATGCGGCAACGAAGCGGATTTCGACCCGCCGGTTCTGCACTTCGCGCACCCCGTCTTCGGTAGCGATGATCGGATCTGCCTCGCCATAAGCCCGCACCCGCATCGCGCTCGCCGGAATGCCATGCGCGACGAAGTAATCGCGCGCGATTTCGGCGCGCTTGCGCGACGAAGCAAGGTTCGGCCCCACCGGCCCCGAGCGGTCCGAATGACCGTCGATCAGTATCGGTCCCGGCGCCTGGCGATAACGCTCTACCAGCGTATCAAGCGTCGCCGTTGAATCGGTCGACAATTCGCCCTTGCCCCAGTCGAAGAAGATATACGCCGGGCCCGATGGCGTCCCCTGCGCGACCGCACCCGCCGCCACCACGATCACTCCCAGCAAGGTCCAACGATTCTTCATCGCCGCTCTCTACGAACCCGCCCGCGCGTCCGCAACTCCGCTTAGGGCGCGATCAACCCATGGGTCCGCATCCGGTCGAGGATCAGGCCGATCGCCGCCCGCGCCTCGGCATCGACGGTTGCCCCGCCGCTCGGATTGGCAATCGCCGCCAGCCGCGCTCCGACCACCTGCGATCCCGCCAGTTTCAGGCTCGCCCCCTTGATCGTCCCGACCGTCCACGCGATCCCGTCATACGCTGCGGTCTGCCCGCTCGTCTTGTCCAGCGCATTCATCCCCGCGATCGCCTCGACAAACCGCCAGCCGCCCGGCGCATAACCAGCGATCGCCCAGGCATGCCCGGCCCAAGCACCCGTCGGGGCGGTCCCGACGATGAAGCATTGTCCGTCCACCGGGCTGGCCGGCGGAGCATTGCTGCCGACACTCTCCACCGCCGCCGCGGCGACGATATCGATCAGGCGAAGCGCCTCATTGTGGGTGAATTCCTTGGCCGCCTGCCCGACGTCAATAAAGGCAAGCCCAAGGCGCGATGTCTGGCTCATGAAATTATCCTATGCGTTGATGATGAGGGTCGCGGGCCGCGACAGACCGAACGACCCGACTTGCCGAGCGGCGATCGTGATTGGCCCGGTGCCGAGCGCGGAAACCTCCGCGGCGCTTAGCGCGAGCAATGGGTCGGTGATCGAATAATCCGTAGCCGCACCCGATCGGGTCAGCGTGATCCGGTAGCCCGCCAGGTCGGGATCCGCCGGCACATCGACCGCGTCGATCCACGCCCAACCCCGCCGACTACGTCGGACCCAGCGTACCGCCAGCGCTCCATCCGCGCCAATTTCAGCAGCCAGTTGCGTCGGCGACAATGGCCGCGCTGCCTCTCCCTGCACCACTCGGCCCACTACCGGCTCTGCGCCATCATTCCCCGGCCCGTACGCCGTCACCGTCACTATGCTGCCGATCCCAGACGCACCCGCCGCGATCGCCTTCAATGTCCGCGCGTCGATCAGCACGACCGGCTCGCCCGCGACATGCGCCGCCATAGCCCACTCGCTCCCGCGCCGCCCGCGCAGCAATCGCGTCAGACGGAACCTCCCCGCCGCGACTGGCTCGGCATTCCCGAACTGGATAATCTCGTCGCCGATCGCCGCGAGATTCGTGCCCGCCGCGAGCGCAACATCATCACACGATTGCAGCCAGTGATCGGGATTGGCGAGCACCACCTCGACGCTCGCCTCCGCGTCGATCACCGCGCTTTGCCCGGCCGCCAACGCGCCTACGGCGCTGCCCAGCACCGCCTCGCCCGCCGCGCTCTGGCTCGCGCTTTCAACCCCGTTGATCGCCACCCGCAAAGGCACCGCGCGATAGCGGCCCGACGGTCTCGCCGCCGCCAATTGCAATGACGGTGCCCCCGGCACCTCCTCGCCCAAATCGCTGAGGTCGAACAGCGCCAGCATCGTCGGCAGCGCGACCACGTCGGGCTGGCTCACCGGTCTCCCCGGGTCGGCAACCCGTCCCGCCAAAGTCCCCAATGCCGGCCGCAAGTTCGCGACCACCACCATGCCCTCAATCGACACTTGCTCGACGATCCACGCGCCCCCGACCCCAGCGGGTTGGACCACAACGCCCGGCGTCAGATCCATCAGCGCAGGCGACAACCGAATCACCAGCCGGTCGCGCATTGCCCAGGCCCGCGCCAGCAAGCTGTCCGCTAGACTCTTGGCCCTGTCCGCCGTGAGCACGCACGGCAACGCGATCGATCGCCGCACCCGGCTCACGCTGGGGAAAGATGACCGCGCTTGTCCGGTTTGGTAATCACGTGAAGAATCGTAATATGTGAGGGTAAGCGCAGTCGGCACACTCGCCGCGGGCACCAGCGACCGGTCGATCGACAGTCCGCCCGCCGCTTCGGTCGCCGCCCCCAGTGTCTCCGCTGCAATTGCTCGAACCGCCCCGCTCGCAGCTGCCCGAAAGGCCTCGCCATCATCGCTCAGCTCGAGCGCGAACGCCTCGACCAACGGCGCCACCGCTGATTCCATATCCTGGCCGTACAAGGCGTAACCAGACACCGGCCGCGGGTCGTCGCAATCGACGGCGCCGTCGCTCGCATCGCGCAAGATCGCGCCAAGCCCGATCCCTGCCGCATCCGCGACCAATTCGAACGTCAAACTCGGGATCCGATTGCCGAAATCGCCGAGCAGCAGATCCTCGAACACTGCCAGCGCCAGCCCGCGATAGGCCGGCGTCGTCCCCGCCCCCTCGATCGTCGCAATTAGCGGATCGACCTTCTGCCCCTCGCTCCCCGGCAAGAAGCGGAACTTGCATTTGGCCTTGAAGTCCCCCGCCGCCCCGCGCAGCAATTTGCCATCGGCCCAGATCCGCCGCACTGACGCCGCCTGGCGGCACGACAAGGCCACTGCAAAACTGGCCGAATAGCTGTACACCACCGTCTCCGGCTGGCTCTTGCCGTCGCCCTGCAATTCGCTGGTTTCAGTGAGGTCGGTCGCCCATACGACGGTCCCCGCCACCCGCATCGTCCCGTACATCCGCGGGATCATCGATCCGTAGGAGGATGTCTGGACGCTAAGGTCGCCCAGCCGCGGCCCGCGCCGTGGTCCGCCACCCATCAATTGCTGGTCGATCGTCTGCCCGACGATGGTCCCTATAAGACCGCCGATCGGGCCGCCCAAAGCGGTCCCGACGGTGCTCAGGATCAGCGTCGCCATCAGCCTCTCCCTTGCTTGTTGATCGGCCGCTTTCGTTTGCGATAGGTCGCGAGGACCGGCCATTCTGGCTCGCCCGGAGTCTCGACTACTCCGCGCCGTGCGTCGGCATGGATGAAGCCCGTCGCGGTCCGCACCGCCAGGTGCAACTGGCTCGCCGAAACCTCGGCCAGCATCAGATCACCCGCCCGTGCAGCACTCCACGCTACCCGGCGGAACCACAGCGAAATCCCCGTCATCAACTCGGACCGATGGTCGCCGCTCAACCGATAATCGCGCCGCACGCTGGCCTCACCGATCCTGTACGCGACCATCGCCAACCCCAGGCAATCCAACCCAAGCTGCGGATCGCGCCCCTGCGCACGGAATCTGGTACCGATCAGGCTCCGCGCCCGATCGACGGCGTCATTGGGCATCGCTCAGGCTCCTGGATATCGGGTCAGCAGATCATTGCCGGGAAGGTGCGGTTCGCCGCGGAAGTTCTCCGCGTTGTGGAACCGCGCGCCGCACGTCGCGAAACGTTTGTCGCAGCCTTCACGAAGCTCGATCCGGTCGCCCACGGCCACCGGCCCGCGCGGCGTGTCGCGCAATTCGATTCGATTGCCCACCGCCGCCACGACCACGCTCACCAGTCCGGTATTCTCACCCGAAAGGAATCGCGCTCGGCCCCACAGCAAATCTCCGCTGACCGTCTGGTCGAGCACCAATCCGTTGCCGTCGATCGACGCGACCTTGCGCCGCGTTACCCGCCCGGCCATGTCCACCCGGCAGTGCTTGTCGCCCAGCTCGGCGCGACATTCGGGCGATGTCTCGGGGCAGATTGCTCGCTCCAGCTTCGCAGCAGTACCGTTGAGCTCGGCTTTGAAACTCTCATCCTCGATCCGCACCTCACCCATCTCGCCGGCCATCAACCGCAGTGGTTCCGCTGCGGGATCCTCCCAATCGACCGCGGTCAGGCTGACCCGCGCGCCGTCCCACCGCCCGGCGACCAGATCGGCATCGTCCAGGGCATCGCTGTGGATCGCCCCGGCAATCTCCCCGTTGGTTGGCTTGATCCCCAGCTGGCGCTGGATCGCGGCCGGAAGCATGCCCGGCTCGGCGGAATGGTCGACCCCGCCGATCCTTAGCCGATGGTCATGACTGGTCAGCGCGAAACCCGCTCCGTCGCGGCGTTCGACCCGCCAGCAAAATGCCAGGCTGGTCAGCGGCCCCTCGAGCATCGGTCGCATCTCAGCTTTCCCTTATTTCGATCAGCGGGACGCTCGGCGCCTCGCCCGCCAGGAAGCTCGCTCGGTTAATGTCCAACCGGTCTTCGGCGAACCGCACTGGCGTATCGAACAGGAAGCCCGCGCGCACCGCCGCTCCCGTCGCTGGCGGCGTCGCAAACTGAACGATCCCCAGCTCGACCAGCGACCAGCCCGCCGCCTGCGCCACCCCGCCGACTGACACCCGGACACTCCCCGCCACCGGCCGCGTAATCCGCCGCGTTTCACCCTCGGCATAGGTCTTGCGAAGTGCAAACCGGGTCATCACCCCGTCGCCGACGCCAAGCAACTGGTCGATCGCCGTTGGGGTTCGAATCATCGCGTTGGTGCTGTGGTCGAACGGATCGCGGAAGCGGAAACCCACCGCCGCCCCGCGCCGCGCGCGAAAGAAAGAGATCAACCTCCCCAATTCATCGTCGCCGCGAACCCCCGGCCCGGCGTCGAACCGAAGCCGCGCTTGGCTCCAATTGGCGTTGCGTGTCTCATGCCCGCTCGCGCTGGTCACGACGTTGGTCGAAAAGCCCGGCGAAGCGCTCGCTTCGGCACCGATCGAAATAGGGAAATCCACCTCTTCGAAGGGCGTCATATCGTCTTCCTTTCCGAACAAGGTGAGCCCGTCGCGAAGCACTTGCGGCAGCGCCCAGATGAAGGTCTCGGCGATGCCTTCGCGTTCTGCCCCGAGCGCCGCCTCGACGATTTTCGCCCAGTCGTCGCGAACCGCCGCAAAGCCACTGAAATAATGCTGCTCGCCCTTCGGATAGCCGAGCCGTGCGGTGACCGCCGCCCGCGCCGATGCGCTGAGGTCGGTTCGCCCGCCCGTGACCCATTCATAATCCTCGGTCTGCAGCACATCGAACGCCGGGCTCGCCCAGGCGGTCGGCAGGTTTGCCCGGCGGATCTCGGGCGCATCGGGATCGAGCGGTCCAGGCAAATAGACCAGCAAGTGAGTCTGAGCCCCGCTCGACGCGGCAATCGCCTGGGTCGAACTCGCCAGCAGCGCTCCCGCCGCGTCGAGCAAGGCGACTTCCTGCGGAGTCTTGGCCCCGCGCACGTCGTCGATCTCGATCGGGGATCCACCGAGCAACGCCTTCGCCGCATCGTCGTAAAAGCATGGCCGGTGATCCGCCGTCACCCACCACCACGGCTCGCCGATCTGCACCTTTGGGGCCAGCCCCGCCGCCGTCGACAGCCCGGTGAGCGCCGCCGCCGCCGAACTTAGGAAGCTGATCCCCGGGCCACTCGCCGGCGAGATCAACGCCGACGGCGGCTCGTAACCGGTCAGTGCTTTCGCCCCGTCATACGACCGCTGTTTCCACGCATCCGGGCAAAACTGGTCGAGGATTTCGTACGACAGCGACCAGATGACGTCATATCCCCACGCCTTTGCCGCCCGCGCGAAATCCGCATGCCAGGCCAGCGCGGCGACGTTCAACGGCACCGCCGTATCGAGCAGGCCGTCGCTCCCCAGCCGAAAGTAATGGCTCATCCCGATGTAGTGGTTGATGACCCCGCGAAATCCGAGCCGGTGGAGCGTCTGGACGATCCGCTCGGGCGGCTGGTCATATTGGTCGTCATAGGCGGTCGCGATCCGAAGCTTGTGCTCGGGAACCATCGCGTCGCCTAGCGACAGCACACTTCCCGCCCCGTCGCAGCGCACATCGTCGATCCGCAAATTCGCCGCCGCCGGCGCCGCGAGCAACGCGCTTGACACCGGATTATAGGCCGGCGGAACCATGCTGAAGAACATCCGGTCGATTGCTTTGGGATGAACGCGGTCGGCCTCGCTCGGCAGCAGGAACCCGCCGTCGAGCGCATCGAAATCCAGGCTGATTCGCGCATCGACACCGGTCCCCTGCGCATAATTCCACAGTCGCACGTACCAGCTGCGCGCCGCGCCACCGGCATCGCGTCCCTCGATCGTCAGCGTCGGCCCGTTGACCGCATTCAGCGCGACCAGCCCGTTCGACCGCCAGCGGAAGCCGAGCACGCATCCCGAATAATCGCGCGACGTTTCCCGGGCATGTGCCGGATGCGCATCTTCGTCCTCGCTCCGCCAGATCAGCCCGACCAGATCGTTGGCGCGAAGGAAAGCCGCCTCGACACTCAGCCCGTGTCCGTCAGCGCCGGTCACGACACTGGCCATCGCTCCGCGCGGAAAATCGACCGTCCAGTGCAGCGGGTCGAAGCGCTTGACCGTGTCTTGGTCGATCGGCGCGTCGCGCGCGGTAAACCAGTGCCTCATCGCGTATCGCCGATAACGGCGCGCACCGCGCGCGCGATCTGGCGCGAACTCTTCTGTAGCAGCTGTGGATCGCCCGGGGTCGGCGAGTGAATCGCGATCGCGACCTTCACCTCGCGTCCGCCGCGGCGGCCGTTGGGCTCGATCCGCCCGCCGCCCGGCGGAACGAATAGCTCGGGTCCGCGCTCGCCGACCCAATAAGCCCGCCCCGCGCTGACCGGCCCGCCGGTCGCCCGTCCTGGTGCGCCCGCGATACTAGCGACCAGACTGCTCAAGATGCTCCCCAGTCCATTGCCCGCCCCGCCCTGCGCGCCCGGCGACAGCACCGAGCGCAGCGCCGCGGCGGCAATTTCGCCAAGCGCGGTGAGCGCCACGCGCTTCAGATCGTCGAACCCGAATTTGCCGCTGCTGATCGCCCGCGACAGCGCACTTTCGATCATCCGCCCGGCACGGCCCGCCCCCGCAGCCAACGGCCCTTCGAGCTCGCCGCGCATCCGCGCCACATCGCGCGAGAACGCCGACGTGTCGGTCCGCACGCGGAGCACCAGCTCCTCGATATTCTGGTCCATCGCTTCAATCTCTCCGATCTGGAAAGCGCTCGATCAGCGCGTCGATCATGCCCTTGCTCGGCGGGTCGCGCTCGCTCGGCACCGCCAGCGCGCCCGCCAGTTCGGCGGGGGTCGCTTCCCAGAAGTCCGCTGGCCGCCAGCCAAGCCCGAGCGCGGCCGCTTGCCACGCCCGCGCCGCCGCTTCGCCAAATGATCCGGTCATTGGCCTTGCAAAATCTGCGCCAGCAGCACCCTGAGGTGCGGCGTCACATTGGCCAGGCCGCGGGCGACGATCGCCTCGCCGATCCGTTCCCGACTGATCTCCGCCGGTCGCCCCGCCGACACATGGTCAAACAACGCCGCAATCTCGCCCAGCGCGAGCCTCCCCTCGGCCGCCCGCTCGACCAGAGCGAACAGCGGTCCCAGTTCCGCCTCCGCTGTGACCAGCGCCGCGAAGCTCGGCCGAAGCACCAGGCTCTCGCCATCGACCACGAAACTCGCTTCGCCGCGATGCGGATTGGCGCTCACAGCGCGGCCACCTCGCCGCTGCTTTCGAGCGCCAACGTGTAATTGCGCTCGCCGTTGAAATCGCCGGCATATTCTAGCCGCGTGACCAGGAAAGCCCCACGCATTCGCTCGCCGCTCTCGAAGCTCAGCTCATAACTCTCGATGCCCCCGCCAAGCGCCAGTCCGCGCAATTGTGCCTCGCCCGAGCTCCCGGTGAAAATGCCGCTCGCCGCGACCGATACCGAACGAACCCCCGCGCCCGACAGCAAGTCGCGCCACCCGCCGCTGTCCTTGTTGGTGATCGCTACCGCATCACCGTTGATCGACAGCTGTGTCGTCTTGAGCCCCGCCACCGTCGCATAGGTCGGGCTCGCGCCCCCGCTGCCGATCTTCAATAGGAAAGCGCTTCCGCGTTCTGCGGTCATGATATTCTCCTCAGGTGAATTTGCCTTCAGTCACTCAGCAACCGAGCCCGAAAGTCGATCGCCGCCGCCCACGGCCCAGCGACATCGCGGATGGTTCGCCGCCGCAAAAACCGCAGCGACACCAAAGACCATCCCGCCGGAGATCCCACTTCCGCCACCGCCGCTTCGACCGCGTCGGTCAGCGCCTGCAACCGCG
>JBBRTO010000080.1:0-9745 GCA_038244345.1 Sphingomonadales bacterium
CGCCGCCGCCCCCGCCGCCGCCGCCTCCTCCGCCCCCGCCAACGCAGACCTGCGCTGACGGAACGGTGATCCTGGCGACCGACGTCTGCCCGCCGCCGCCCCCGCCGCCGCCCCCGCCGCCGGAACCCGAGCGCGGCTAAGCCAAGCGGGCCAGAAACTTGGCCAACAGATCAGGCGGCCCGGGGAAACCCGGGCCGCCTTTTCTTTGGGGAATGGCTCAGCCTCGACCAGATTGGTGCCGGCAGCAAGGGCTTGAAATGAAACGAGGCGGCAGGTGAATGCTTCACCGCCGCCTCGTACTTTCGCCCGTTAGATCAGGCAGATGTCACATCGTCTTGGCGACGTACGCGACTCGCTTGACGGTAAGCTTCTCACCCTTGTCGCTGTCCGTCTCGCCAGATGCGCCGATTTCCACTTTGGGGTCGGTCCAGCATACCTCTCCGACTTTGGTCATGGCGCTAGTAAAGCAGGCCTTGCCGTCCTTCATCACCGCCGTGCCATGGTCGATATGCTCGGCGCCGCTGCTGGCAATGTACTTTCCGTCGGCATCGACCGATTCTTGGATCGGCTTCTTGGTCTTCGAGTCAGTATATTCCCACGACGTTTCGTTGATGTTGAAGGCAGCCGGAACGACCATGGCATTGGCCATGGCGTCGTTGGTGGCCATGTCGTTGACGGCGGAGTCGTTAGCGACCGGCGCGGTTTTGTTGCACGCGACCAGCGCCAGCGCGGCTATCGGTATGACAATCATACGCATCGTATTTCTCCCTGTTCGGTTCTCGAGGGGAGTCGACGTAGCAGTTTTCGCGGCGTTTTGCGCCTAGGCGATCTCGACCGCCACCGCAGTCGCTTCGCCGCCGCCGATGCACAGACTCGCGACGCCGCGCTTGAGGCCCTTGGTCTTGAGCGCGTTGATCAGGGTAACGAGGATCCGCGTGCCGCTGGCACCGATTGGATGACCCAAGGCGGTCGCGCCGCCGTGGACGTTGATCTTGTCGTGCGGGATGCCGAGATCCTTCATGGCGAACATGGCGACGCAGGCGAAGGCCTCATTGACCTCCCACAGGTCGACATCGCCGACCGTCCAGCCGGCCTTCTTGAGCAATTTTTCGATCGCTCCGACGGGGGCGATAGTGAATTCCGACGGCTTGCGCGCGTGCGCGGCGGTGGCGACGATGGTCGCGACGGCCTTGAGCCCCTTGGCGTCGGCATCCGACTTGCGGGCGAGCACCACCGCGGCGGCGCCGTCGCTGATCGACGAGCTGGTCGCGGCAGTGATCGTGCCATCCTTCGAGAACGCCGCCTTAAGCGTCGGAATCTTGTCGGGCATGCCGCGGCCCGGTGCCTCGTCGGTGTCGACGATGACATCCCCCTTGCGACCCTTGATCGTCACCGGGGCGATTTCATCTTTGAAACCGCCGCTGTCGATCGCTGCCTTGGCGCGGCTCAATGATGCCAAAGCGAAATCGTCCATGTCCTTGCGGGTGAGTTGATATTCGTCGGCGGTGCATTGGGCGAAGCTGCCCATCGCTCGGCCTTCCTCATAGGCATCCTCGAGCCCGTCGAGGAACATATGGTCGTAGGCAATGTCATGACCGATGCGCGCGCCGCCACGATGCTTCTTGAGCAAGTAAGGCGCGTTGGTCATCGATTCCATTCCGCCCGCGACGATCAAATCGGCATTGCCACTGGCGAGCGCCTCGGCGCCCATGATGACGGTCTGCATGCCCGATCCGCACACCTTGTTGACGGTGGTCGCCTGGACCGAGGCGGGCAGGCCCGCCTTGATCGCGGCTTGGCGGGCAGGGGCCTGTCCGAGACCGGCGGGGAGGACGCAGCCCATGTAAATCCGGTCGATGTCGTCGCCCGACACCCCGGCGCGCTCGACCGCGGCGCGAACCGCGGTCGCGCCAAGGTCGGTCGCGGAGGCATCGGACAAGCTGCCCTGCATCGAGCCCATCGGGGTGCGGGCGGTGGACAGGATGACGATTGGGTCGGTGCTCATGATGAATCTCCGCTTGGGTTTGCAGGCGGCATAGGCGCGGAGCCCGCCTTGTTCAAACGCTTGCGTCTCTGCTAGCGCGCTTGCCAACAGGAGCGACACCAATGAGCGACATGCCCGGCCTCGATTTCGACCTTGGCGAAATGGCCGATACGATCCGCGACACGACGCAACGCTTCGCGACCGACAAGATCGCGCCGATCGCCGCGGAGATCGACGCCAACGACCGTTTCCCGATCGAGCTGTGGCCGCAGATGGGGGCGCTTGGCCTCCACGGTATCACCGTCGCGGAGGAAAATGGCGGGCTCGGGCTGGGCTATCTCGAGCATGTTGTCGCGCAGGAGGAAGTGGCGCGTGCCTCGGCTTCGGTCGGGCTAAGTTACGGCGCTCACTCGAACTTGTGCGTCAACCAGATTAGCCGCTGGGCCAATTCCGAGCAGAAGGCGAAATACCTCCCCAAATTGATTTCGGGGGAGCATGTCGGCGCGCTGGCGATGAGCGAGGCAGGCGCCGGCTCGGACGTCGTATCGATGAAACTGAAGGCGGAGAAATCTGGCAACGGCTACCGCCTCAACGGTACCAAATTCTGGATCACCAACGCCGAATATGCCGACACGCTGGTGGTCTATGCCAAGACCGGCGAGGGCAGCCGCGGGATCACCACTTTCCTGATCGAGAAGGACTATGAAGGTTTCTCAATCGGGCAGAAGATCGAGAAATGCGGTATGCGCGGATCGCCGACCAGCGAATTGGTGTTCGACGATTGCTTCGTTCCCGCCGAGCAAGTCATGGGCCCGGAGAATGGCGGGGTCGGGGTGCTGATGAGCGGGCTCGATTACGAGCGTACCGTGCTCGCCGGGATCCAGCTCGGGATCATGCAGGCGTGCCTTGACGTGGTCGTCCCCTACGTCCGCGAGCGCAAGCAATTCGGCCAGGCGATCGGCAGTTTCCAATTGATCCAGGCCAAGGTCGCCGACATGTATGTCGCGCTCAATTCCGCGCGCGCTTACGTCTACACCGTCGCCAAGAATTGCGACGCCGGAAAGACCACCCGGTTCGACGCCGCGGGGGCGATCCTGCTGGCGAGCGAAAGCGCGTTCAAGGTCGCGGGCGAGGCGGTCCAGGCACTTGGCGGCGCTGGCTACACCAAGGACTGGCCGGTCGAACGCTTCATGCGCGATGCCAAGTTGCTCGACATCGGCGCCGGCACCAACGAAATCCGCCGGATGCTGATCGGTCGCGAGATCATCGGGGCGGGTTCGTAAGACCGGCATGTGGCGGACGGTCATCCTCTATGGGCTGGGGCTGGCCGTCGCCGCGGTGGCGCTCGAACAACTCAAATATCGCGCCACCAGCAACGACATTTCGACCGAGCTTTACGTCGGTCTGCTCGCGCTTGGCTTCACCGCGCTCGGGCTGTGGGTCGGGCACCGGCTGACCGCGAAGAAGCCGCACGGGCTGTTCCAACGCAATGCCGCGGCGATTGCCTCGCTCGCGCTCACTCGCCGCGAATGCGAGATTCTCGACCTGCTCGCCTCGGGCCAGTCGAACAAGGAATTGGCGCGGACGCTCGGCATTTCACCCAATACCGTCAAGACCCACCTCACGAACCTGTTCGCCAAGCTCGATGTCGATCGCCGCGTCAAGGCGATCGAGAAGGCCAGGGTCCTGACGCTGATCGAGTAACCGAGCGCTATTTTTTCGCCGAAATCACCCTTCTGGGCGATAGCGTGGCGCGGTGAGTAGGCCGATGATCACACCGACTCGCAAAGGGGGACGCACCATGAATCCGACGCTCCGTTATTCGCTCATTTATGGCGGCCTGGCCGGCGCCGTGCTCGGCCTGTTCATCGCCGTCGTCGGGTTCCTTCATGAGCGCGTCGCCTGGGTCGCCACCACGACCTTCGGCTATTCGGTCATGCTGGTGGCGATGAGCTTCATTTTCGTCGGCGTGAAACGCTATCGTGATGTCGAGGGCGGCGGTTTGATCCGCTTCTGGCGCGCGCTCGGGCTTGGCCTGCTGATCGCGCTAATCGCAGGCGTCGCCTACGTCGTGATGTGGGAAGTTTATCTAGCGATGACTCACTATCGCTTCTTCGACGATTACATCGCCAAAGTGATGCGCGATGCGCACGCCAGCGGCAAAAGCGCCACCGAGATCGCCAAGCAGTCGGCGGAACTGGAATCGTTTCGCCCCATGTACGCCTATCCGCTGTTCCGCCTGCCAATGACCTTCGCGGAGATCGCGCCGGTCGGAGTACTGGTCGCGATCATTTCGGCTGCATTGCTGCGCAACCCAAGGCTGCTTCCAGCGCGGGGCTAGCGGATCGTCTGCGTTCCAAAACGCTTCGCCCGGCTGACTCCGACGGAACGCGCGGCGGTGGTCGCCTACGAAGGCGCGGATCAACCGGCCGCAGTAGCTTTGCAAGTCGCGCTCCAGCCGCTAGCGACGTCAGCCATGAGCGGACCGAAACTCGACAGCAAGATCGACCTCGACAGCGACGAGGCAATCGCGTGCGCGGCGCATAATCGCGGGCTTGCCGAGAAGCTTCGCGCCGATGTCGCCAAGGCGGCGCTTGGCGGGACCGAGAAAAGCCGCGAGCGCCATGTGTCGCGCGGCAAGCTTCTCCCACGAGAGCGCGTCGAACGATTGCTCGATCCGGGCTCGCCGTTCCTCGAAATCGGCCAGCTCGCCGCGGGCGATTTGTACGACGGCGAAGTCCCCGGCGCGGGGATCATCGCCGGGATCGGGCGAGTCTCTGGACGGCAGGTGATGATCGTCTGCAACGACGCCACGGTGAAGGGCGGGACTTACTATCCGCTGACCGTAAAGAAACATCTGCGCGCGCAGGAAGTCGCCGAGGCCAACCGGCTGCCGTGCATCTATCTGGTCGATTCGGGCGGCGCGAACCTGCCGCACCAGGCCGAGGTGTTCCCCGACCGAGACCACTTCGGCCGCATCTTCTTCAACCAGGCCAACATGAGCGCCAAAGGCGTCCCCCAGATCGCCTGCGTCATGGGCAGCTGCACCGCCGGTGGAGCCTACGTCCCCGCCATGTCCGACGAGAGCATCATTGTCCGCGAACAAGGCACCATCTTCCTCGCCGGCCCGCCCTTGGTAAAGGCAGCGACGGGTGAGGAGATCAGCGCCGAGGAGCTTGGCGGCGGCGATTTGCATGCGCGCAAGAGCGGCGTGGTCGACCACCTCGCCGAGAATGACGAACATGCGCTGACCATCGTCCGCGATATCGTGTCGCATCTGGGCGCCGAAGCCGGAGCGGGAATCGACCTTCGCGAGCCTCGCCCGCCGCTGTTCGACGCCGAAGATCTTTACTCGATCATCCCCGAAGACGTCCGCGCCCCCTACGACGTCCACGAAATCATCGCCCGCCTCGTCGACGGCAGCGAGTTTCACGAATTCAAAGCGCTCTACGGCTCCACCCTCGTCTGCGGGTTCGCGCATATCTGGGGAATGCCGGTCGCAATCCTCGCCAACAATGGCGTGCTGTTCAGCGAATCCGCGGTCAAGGGCGCGCACTTCATCGAGCTCGCCTGCCAGCGCCGCATTCCGTTGCTGTTCCTGCAGAACATCTCGGGTTTCATGGTCGGCGGCAAATATGAGGCCGAGGGCATCGCCAAGCATGGCGCCAAGCTCGTCACCGCCGTCGCCACCGCGCAGGTGCCCAAGGTAACCGTGCTGATCGGCGGCAGCTTCGGCGCGGGCAATTACGGCATGTGCGGGCGGGCCTATTCGCCAAGGTTCCTGTTCAGCTGGCCCAACAGCCGGATCAGCGTGATGGGCGGCGAGCAGGCGGCATCAGTGTTGGCGACTGTCCACCGCGATGCGGACAAATGGACTCCGAAGGAAGCCGAAGCCTTCAAGCAACCGATCCGCGACGATTACGAAGCGCAAGGCAACCCGTGGCACGCCACCGCGCGGCTATGGGACGACGGCATCATCGACCCCTCGCAAACCCGCGACGTGCTCGGCCTGGCCTTCGCCGCCTGCCTCAACGCCCCGATAGAAGAGAAAGCGCGTTTCGGCGTGTTCCGGAGGTGATGATGCGCGAAAAGTCAGAACCTCCCCGGCACGGGGAGGTGGCATCCCGAAGGGATGACGGAGGGGCCGGTGGCGCGGTCGACCCCTCCACCAGCTACGCTGGTCCCCCTCCCCGCGCCGGGGAGGTTGCGATATGATCACCTCGCTCCTCATCGCCAATCGCGGCGAGATCGCCTGCCGGATCATCCGCACGTCGCGCGAAATGGGCATTCGCACGGTCGCGGTTTATTCCGATGCCGACGCCAAGGCGCTGCACGTCCGCATGGCCGATGAGGCGGTGCATATCGGCCCGTCGCCAGCGCGCGAAAGCTATCTCGTCGGCGACAAGATCATCGCCGCGGCCAAGGCCACCAACGCCGAAGCGATCCATCCCGGCTATGGCTTCCTGTCCGAAAACGCCGATTTCGCGCAGGCGGTGATCGACGCCGGGCTGGTGTGGGTCGGCCCCAAGCCCGACAGTATCCGCGCAATGGGACTCAAGGATGCCGCCAAGACGTTGATGAGCGCGGCCGGCGTGCCGGTCACCCCCGGCTACATCGGCGACGATCAATCGCCCGAACGCCTCCAGCAGGAGGCTGACGCGATCGGCTATCCGGTACTGATCAAGGCGGTCGCGGGCGGGGGCGGGAAAGGCATGCGCCGCGTCGACGCCGCCGCCGATTTCCAGGACGCGCTCGAAAGCTGCCAGCGCGAGGCCGCCTCGTCGTTTGGCAATGCCATCGTCCTGCTCGAAAAATACATCCTCTCGCCGCGCCATATCGAGGTGCAGGTGTTCGGCGACAGCCACGGCAACGTCGTCCATCTGTTCGAGCGCGACTGCTCGCTCCAGCGCCGCCACCAGAAAGTCATCGAAGAAGCCCCCGCGCCGGGGATGGATGCTGCAACCCGCGAAGATTTATGCTGTGCAGCAATTCGTGCAGCAAAAGCGGTCGATTACGTTGGCGCCGGCACGATCGAATTCATCGCCGACGCCAGTGAGGGCCTCCGCGCCGACCGCATCTGGTTCATGGAAATGAACACCCGGCTGCAGGTCGAGCATCCGGTCACTGAGGGAATTACCGGTCAGGATCTCGTCGAATGGCAAGTCCGCGTGGCGAGCGGGGAACCGCTGCCCAGGCGCCAGGACGAACTCAGCATCAACGGCCACGCGATCGAAGCGCGCCTGTACGCCGAAGATCCCGCGCGCGACTTCTTGCCGAGCGTTGGAAGGCTCGACCATTTCGATCTCGGCGATGAAGGCCGCATCGAAACCGGGGTCGAGGAAGGTGACGACATCTCCCCCTTCTACGACCCGATGATCGCCAAGCTCATCGCCCACGCCGACGACCGCGACGAGGCGATCGCGTCGCTCGCCGACATGCTCGACGAGGTCGAGGTTTGGCCGGTCAAGACTAACGCCGGTTTTCTGTTCAATGCCTTGCTCCACCCCGATTTTGGCGCGGCAACAATCGACACCGGCTTCATCGCGCACGAGATCGGTGATCTCGTCCCCGATCCCGAGCCCGACCAGGCGATCTGGCGCGCCGCCGCCGCAGTTGCGCTGGCCGAAGACGGGGACGAACCGAACCTGCTACCCGGCTTCCGCCTCAATGCCGCCCCCGCCGCGCGCGTCGCTCTGGGCGAGGGGGGCAAATTCCGCTCGATTTCGCTCGACGACGATGGCGAAATCGCCCCGGTTTCGGGCTTCCGCGACGACGAAAACGTGGTCGTGTTCCTCGAAGGCCAGGCCTACGCGTTCGACCGGAATGCGCGCGGCTCGGTCGGCGCCCAGGCCGGCGACGGCGCCATCCTCGCCCCCATGCCTGGCAAGGTCACCTCGGTCGATGTCGTTGCCGGCGACAATGTAACCAAGGGCCAGCGCCTGCTCACGCTCGAGGCGATGAAGATGGAGCATGGGTTGGTCGCGCCGTTCGACGGGGAGGTGGCGGAACTCAACACGAGCGAGGGCGCGCAGGTGCAGGTCGATGCCGTGCTGGTGCGCGTGACCGCCTCAGCGCAGTCATCCTGAACTTGTTTCAGGATCCATTTTCGAGCATCGGCACGGTAAATCAGATGGATGCTGAACCAAGTTCAGCATGACGGGAGCGAAATCATGAAAATCGACGGTACAGCAGCAGTCGTCACCGGCGGCGCATCGGGCCTCGGCGAAGCCACCGCCCGCGCGCTCGCGGCGAAGGGCGCCAAGGTCGCGGTATTCGATCGCGACACCGACAAGGGCGAGAAAGTCGCGGCGGAGATCGGCGGAATCTTCTGCGAAGTCGACGTGATGAGCGACGAGAAGGTCGCCGCCGCGTTCGAGAAGGCGCGCGCCGCCCACGGGCAAGAACGCATCCTGGTCAATTGCGCGGGGGTCGCCAATGCCGTCAAGACCGTCGGCCGCGACAAGGAAACCAAGGAGCCCAAGCTATACCCGATGAACCAGTTCGAGCTGGCGATCGGGATCAATCTGGTCGGCACCTTCCGCTGCATCTCGCGGTCGGCCTACGGCATGGTCGGCCTGGATCCGGTCAGCGACGAGGGCGAGCGCGGCTGCATCATCAACACCGCCTCGGTGGCGGCGGAAGATGGCCAGATCGGCCAGGCGGCTTATTCGGCGTCGAAGGGCGGGGTGCTCGCCATGGCGCTGCCGATCGCGCGCGACCTGATGAACGATGGGGTTCGCGTCAACACCATCCTGCCGGGCATTTTCAAGACGCCGATGATGGCGATGATGCCGCCCCAGGTGCAGGACGCGCTCGCCGCGCAAGTGCCATTTCCCAAGCGCCTCGGCACGGCGGAGGAATATGCCCGGCTGGCGATCTTCATCGTCGAGAACAGCTATTTGAATGCCGAGAGCATCCGGCTCGACGGCGGGATCAGGATGGCGCCCAGATAATGAATGAAAAGGCGCTGCTCGAAGCCTGCATCGTTGCAGCACGCGCAGCGGGGGCGGAAATCCTCAAACTGGTCGCGGCGGGCTATGAGGTCGAGACCAAGAGCGACCTGTCACCGGTCACCATCTGCGATCGCGCCGCCGAGGCGATCATTCTCGACGCGCTCGCGATTGCCGCGCCGGGAGTCCCGGTGATCGCCGAGGAGGAAGTTGCCGAGGGCCGCATCCCTGCGCACGGCGACGTCTATTTCCTGGTCGATCCGCTCGACGGCACCAAGGAATTCGTTCGCGGCGGCGACGATTACACCGTCAACATCGGGCTGATCGTCAGCGGTACACCGCGGCTCGGCGTGGTCTACCAGCCGGCGATCGACCGCCTGTGGGGGGGGCTGGTAGGCGAGGGCTCGTTTGTCGAAGCCAACGGCACCCGCTCCCCCATCAGCACCCGCGTACTCGGCTCAGAGCGCGCAGCAGTCGCCTCCAAGTCGCATTTCAACCAGGCCACCGCCGATTATCTCGATTTGGCGATCGGCCTGTGCAGCTATGTTGCGGTCGGATCGTCCTTGAAATTCTGCAGCGTCGCCGAAGGGGTCGCCGACATCTACCCGCGCCTGTCGCCGACCAGTGAGTGGGACACTGCCGCCGGCCATGCCGTCCTGCTCGCCGCCGGTGGACGGGTCGAGGGACCCGATGGCGCTTCTTTGGCCTATGGCAAGCCGAGCTTCCTCAACCGGGGCTTCTGCGCCACCGCCGGCTGGGCCGCGCCGCCGGTCGGCCCGTGGCTTGAGGACTTCACCATTTAGCGCTGGTC
>JBBRTO010000081.1:0-9616 GCA_038244345.1 Sphingomonadales bacterium
CGGCCAATACAGTCGGACGAGCGACCGGTCCGTCTCAGCGATACATGACCGCCTTGGCCGCCGCCACGACATCGGCCGTCTTGATCATCGCCAATTTCTCGAGATTGGCCGCATAAGGCATTGGCACGTCCTCGTTCGTCACCCGTAGCACCGGAGCGTCGAGGTCGTCGAACCCCTCCTCCATGCAGATCGCCATGATCTCCGAGGCGATCGAGCAGGTCGGCCAGCCTTCCTCGACCACCACTAGGCGGTTGGTCTTGGCCAGCGAAGTCAGCACTGCCGCCTTGTCCAGCGGCCGCAAGGTGCGCAAATCGATCACTTCGGCGCCGATCCCCTCCCCCGCGAGCGTTTCCGCCGCCTCGAGCGCGATCCCGACGCCGATCGAATAGCTCACTAAAGTTACGTCATTACCGGCGCGCATCACTCGCGCCTTACCGATCGGAAGCACGTAATCGCCGAGCTGGGGCACGTCGAACTGGTGGCCGTAGAGCAATTCATTCTCTAGGAACACGACCGGATCGTCGGTGCGGATCGCGGCTTTAAGCAAGCCTTTTGCGTCGGCACTATCATATGGTGCGATGACGATCAGGCCCGGAACGCTGGCATACCACGGCCCGTAATTCTGGCTGTGTTGCGCGCCGACCCGGCTCGCAGCGCCATTGGGGCCGCGGAACACGATCGGGCAGCGCATCTGCCCGCCCGACATGTAATTGGTCTTGGCCGCCGAGTTGATGATGTGATCGATTGCCTGCATTGCAAAGTTGAACGTCATGAACTCGATCACGGGTTTGAGACCGCCCATCGCCGCGCCCGCGCCGAGGCCGGCAAAGCCATATTCGGTGATCGGCGTGTCGATCACCCGGGTCGGGCCGAACTCGTCGAGCAGCCCCTGGGTCACCTTGTACGCGCCCTGATATTGCGCGACTTCCTCGCCCATCACGAACACCCGCGGATCGCGCCGCATTTCCTCCGCCATCGCATCGCGCAGCGCCTCGCGCACGCTGGTCGCAATCATCGTGGTGTCGGCGGGGATGTCGGGGTCGGGGACCTCGGGCTGGTGATCGGCGGCCTCATACATCGCCCGAGCGCCGGTTTCGACCAGGTGCGGGGACGGGGTCTCGCTCTCCGCCGCCTGCTCCTCGACCGAGGGTAGCTCGGCCTTGGTCACCGGCTCAGGCGCGGCGGACACATCGCCTTCCCCGCCCATCAGCGCGATCACCGTGCCGACCTTGACCCCGTCCGAACCTTCCGCGACCAAAATCTTGCTGATCACCCCTTCGTCGACGGCTTCAAATTCCATCGTCGCCTTGTCGGTTTCGATCTCGGCCAGAATGTCCCCCGAAACGACGCTATCGCCTTCCTTGACCAACCATTTGGCGAGCGTGCCTTCTTCCATCGTCGGCGACAGCGCGGGCATCTTAAGTTCGATCCCCATCAGTAGGAATCCACCAGAATGTTGGTAAACAATTCGCCTGCTTCGGGCTCTGGCGCATCCTCAGCATATTTCGCAGCGTCAATTACGATCTGTTTGATTTCGCTATCGATTGACTTGAGCTCATCCTCGCTCACGCCGAGCTTCTGCAAGGCTTGGCTGGCATGGTCGATCGGGTCGCGCCCCTCGCGGTAAGATTGCACTTCCTCGCGGCTGCGATACTTCGCCGGGTCGCTCATCGAGTGGCCGCGGTAGCGATAGGTGAGCAGTTCGAGGATGATCGGCCCCTTGCCCGCCTGGGTCCACGCCATTGCTTCCTCGGCCGCGCCACGAACCGCGAGTACGTCCATCCCGTCGACCTGGATCCCGGGGATTCGGTGGCTCTCGCCGCGCTTGTAGAATTCGGGTTCGGACGAGGATCGCTCGACGCTGGTGCCCATCGCGTAGTGGTTATTTTCAATCGCGTAGATCACCGGCAAATCCCACAGCTTCGCCATATTGAAGCTTTCATAGACCTGCCCCTGGTTGGCTGCGCCGTCGCCGAAATAGGCCAGGCAGGTGCCGCCATCCTTCGCGTACTGGTGCTTGAAGGCGAGCCCGGTGCCGAGGCTGACTTGCGCGCCGACGATCCCGTGCCCGCCATAAAAGCCATGCTCGACCGAGAACATGTGCATCGATCCGCCCTTGCCGCGCGAAATCCCCGCGGCGCGACCGGTCAATTCGGCCATGATCAACTTTGGATCGATGCCATAGGCCAGCATGTGGCCGTGGTCGCGATAACCGGTGATGACGCTGTCACGACCGACCTTCATCGCCGATTGCAGCCCGACCGCGACTGCTTCCTGCCCGATGTAGAGGTGGCAGAAGCCGCCGATCAGCCCCAATCCGTACAATTGCCCGGCGCGCTCCTCGAACCGGCGGATCAGCAGCATCTGCTTGTAGAAGCCGAGCAATTCGTCTTTCGACGCATTGAACGGCTTGGGCTCGGGGGGACGCTCCCTGTTGCTGAGCGCCGGTGCAGATTTTTTCTGGGCCGAACGCGCCACGCAAGAACCTCTTTCGCCGGGTCGATGGAGCGGCGCGTATAGGATCGCGGGGCGGTTGCGGCAATGGTTCAGTCGGGTTGGTCAGTCCCCCGCGACGAACGCCGCGATCCGCCAATGCCCACCGCGCTTTTCGAACGTGAAACGATAATCGACCGCCGATCGGTCGCCCAACTGACGGCCAAAGCTCGGGGTCTCGTAAGTTTTACCGTCCCTGGAACAGCCAAGGCTTAGCGCTGCCGTTGCCTCGGTCCACAACCGGCTCGGCCGCGCCGCTCCGTCCCACGCTTCGGAAAACGCCGTCTTGCCCGCACCGCCGCCAAAATCAACGATGACGTCGTCGGCGAGCAGGGCGCTTAACCCCGCCCAGTCTTTCGCGGCAATGGCCTTGCGCAATCCCGCGCGGAAGGAGGCGAACCCCTGGTCGACAGCGCATTGATCGATTGGCGGAATTCGGCGCGGCGAAGCCGCCTCGGCAGGCGCGGCGAGCAGCAGCAACGCGGCTGCTACCTCAATCGAACGGAACGATGAACTCATCGGGACGGATCAGCCCGAGATCCTTGCGAATCATTTCCTCGCCAAGGTCGGGATCGGCTTTTTTCGGGTCGAGCAGGGTCGAGCGGTGGCGCAGCCGGTCGCGTTCACTTTGCAGGCTGGCGAGTTCGACTCGGCGCGCCTGGAGGTCACGGTGGTAGCCGCCCCAGGCAAACAGGCCGTTCGGTCCGGCGACAGCATGGCCGGCGAAACTGCCGATGATGATCAGCATCAACGCTGGCAGCGCAGCGCGGCGGATCATCCCCAAACTCTTCGTGGCCCCTCCCATGAAGGCACAGAATCAGAATCCGCGTGGAGAATCAAGCGCTTTTGCGCTGATTCCAATTTTTGACCGCCATTCCGCCCGGGAAGCGCGCCGAATCGCCCAGTTCCTCTTCAATCCTGAGCAGCTGGTTATACTTCGCCGTACGGTCGCTCCGCGCCAGGCTGCCGGTCTTGATCTGGCCGCAGCTCAGGGCGACTGCGAGGTCGGCGATGGTTGAATCCTCGGTTTCGCCAGACCGGTGAGACATGATTGCGGTGTAGCCCGCCGCCTGCGCCATGCGCACCGCGGCGATGGTTTCGGTCAATGTGCCGATCTGGTTGACCTTGATCAGGATCGAATTGGCGATCCCGTCGGCGATCCCCTGCCCCAGCCGCTCGGTGTTGGTGACGAACAGATCGTCGCCAACCAATTGGACGGTTTCACCAAGCTGATCGGTCAGCGCCTTCCACCCGGCCATGTCATCTTCGCCCATCCCATCTTCAATCGAGATGATTGGATAATCGCGCGCCAACTCGGCGAGGAAGGTCGCATTTTCCGGCGGCGACAACGTCTTGCCCTCGCCGGTCATTCGGTATGCGCCGTCTTTGAAATACTCACTTGCCGCACAGTCCAGCGCGATCATCACGTCCTTGCCGAGCGAATAACCCGCATCGCTGACCGCCTCGCCAATCACGTCGAGCGCGGCCCTCGTCGACGGCAGGTTGGGCGCAAAGCCGCCTTCGTCCCCGACCGCGGTATTGAGCCCCTGGCCGTGTAACCGCGCTTTCAACGCATGAAAAATCTCGGTTCCGCAGCGCAGCGCCTCGGAGAAACTCTCCGCCCCGACCGGTATGACCATGAATTCCTGGAAGTCGATGCCATTGTCGGCGTGCGCGCCTCCGTTGAGGATGTTCATCATTGGCACCGGGAGCAGGTCCGCCGAGACGCCCCCGACATAGCGATACAGTGGCAAGCCCCGCGCTTCGGCGGCTGCCCGGGCGGCGGCCAGGCTCACCCCGAGGATCGCATTGGCGCCGAGTCGCGCCTTGTTGGCAGTGCCATCGAGGTCGATCATCACCGCGTCGATCGTCGACTGATCCTCGGCCTCGTAGCCGACGATGGTGTCGGCAATCTCGCCATTGACGCTCCGCACCGCGCCGTCGACGCCCTTGCCGCCCCAGCGCTGCTTGTCGCCGTCGCGCTTCTCGACCGCTTCGTGCGCGCCGGTCGATGCCCCCGACGGCACCGCAGCGCGGCCCATCGACCCGTCCTCCAGCGTGACATCGACTTCGACCGTCGGATTGCCCCGGCTGTCGAGGATGGTTCGGGCATGGATGTCGATGATCGCGGTCATGGGCGGCTTTCATGCTATACTGCAGCTCGCCGGGCTCTAGACGGGGCGCGGCAGGGTGCGCAACTTATCCGGTGGGCCGCTTGGCAGCGCCGGAACGAAGTGCGGGGACCTGGGTTCTCGACCATAGTAAGGAGTAGCATGATGATCGACCAGAATGATGAGCTTCCCGAGGGCACCGATTCGATCGTTGCCGGCGCGTCCGTCACCAGTGATAATCAGGAGCAACTAATCGTGGATCAATCCAGCCGCCGCGACCGCGTGGTCGACAAAGTCAAGACCAGCGGCAGCAAGCTCGCCGACCAGGCAGCGGGCAAAACTCGCGGGCTCGTCGGCCAGGGCCTCGAACGCTCGTCCGAAGCGCTAGCAAGCGTCTCGAAAATGGTCGGCGACACCGCCTCCGGACTCGATGACCGACTCGGCACCGAATATGGCGATTATGCCCGCAAGGCCGCTGGCGCGATCGAGAATGCCGCCAACAGCCTCGCGACCAAGAGCCCCGACGAGCTGATCGACGATACTCGCGACTTCGTGAAGAAGAGCCCGGGTATCGCACTGGCCGGCGCTGCGGTGATCGGGTTCGTCCTGGCCCGGCTGGTCAAGACCGGGCTCGACAGCGACAAGCCCAAGGCCTGACCTTGCCACGCGACAGGGGCACGATGGACGATGACGAGGGGCCGATCGGCGAACTTTTCGGCCGATTGATCGATGACGGCAAGGCTTATGCCAAGGCCGAAGTCGGCCTCGTCCGCGCCCGTGTCGAGGCGCAGGCGAACCGCGCAAAATTGCCGGTCATCCTGGGCACCGCATCGATCGCCTTCGCTCTCGCCGGGGTGATCGCTTTGGTGTTGACCCTGGTCCTGTCGCTTGCCTCGCTGATCGGCCCATTGGCTGGCGGACTGCTTGCGACGTTCATCACTTTGGTCGTCGCTGGCGGCCTCGCCATGGCGGCGACGAACAGCTGGAAAGCAGGCAAGTGAACCCCCGGATCGTCGAGGCCCAGGCCGAGGTTGATGACGCCCGCGAGTCGCTGATCGACACCGCGCGCGAGCTTCAGCAGCGGCTCCAGCCCAAGACGCTGGCCCGCGACGCGTGGCAAAGCGCCAAGGTCAAGGGCGCCGACATCGCCGAAGATGCGGTCGACGCGGTCAAGCGCCGCCCCATCGCCACCGGCGGGATCATCGCCGCGATCGCGATGTTCCTCGCCCGCGAGCCGATCAAGGACGGAGTCGGCCGCCTCTATGGCGCCATGACGTCAGCCGATGATGACGAAGCAGCGAAGCCCAAAGCGGCGGCTCCCAAGCCGGCGCGAAGGCGCAAGCGAAGCGCGCCGCGACCCCCAGCGCGCAAGACGGAGACAAAGTGATGAGTGCCAAAAAACCTTCCAAAGCCACGCCCAGCCTGCGCGATAAGGCCGAAGACGCGATCGACGGCGCCCGCGAGCGCGCGATCGACGCCTATGATAGTGCCCGCGACAGCGCGACCGCCGCCGGGCGCAAAGCGAGCGACCAGCTCGGCGAAGCACCGCTCGCGGTACTCGCCGGCGGGATCGCGGCGGGCGCGATCCTCGCCGCTTTGCTCCCGACCAGCCGCCGCGAGAAGCAATTGCTCGCTCCGGTGACCGACAGTCTCAAGGACAAGGCCAGCGCCGCGGTCGAGGCCGCCAAGAGCGCCGGCCAAGCCCGGCTGGGCGAACTCGGCCTGACCCGCGATGCCGGCGGCGAAGCGTTCCGCTCGATCGTCGACGGCGCGACCGACGCCTTGAAAGCCTCGGCCAAGGCCGCCGCCACCGCCGTCCGCGGCGAATCCTGACCGCTTGATCACCTGGCCGGTTCGCAAGCCGCGATTTTGCTGCTAGCGAGCCGGCCATGAGCAAGCTTCACCTGGTGTTTGGCGGGCGGGTCAAGGATCCGCGGGGACTGGATTTCGTCGACCTCGACAAGGCCGACCTGGTCGGATTGTTCGACAGCTATGCCGAGGCCGAAGACGCGTGGCGCGGCGCCGCCCAGCGAACGGTCGACGACGCCGAGATGAAATATGTCGTGGTCCACCTCCATCGCTTGCTCGAGCCCGATGGAAGCGTGACGCCGTCAGGCGCCGCGGTACCGCCACAGCAATAGGGGCTTCTGCAACAGCACGCCGGCGACAAATCCGCCGACATGCGCGCCGGTGGCAAGCAGCACGCCCTGCTGGCCCATCAGATAGCCGACCATCCACTGCAGCACGATCCATGCCGCCATCAACCAGACGATATTGAGCCAGCGATTGAGCCGGAACGAGTCAACGATCCTTTTGGCCTGGCCGAAACTCACCGCATATGCGCCGACCAGCGCACTGATCGCTCCCGATGCGCCGACCATCGGGATGGTCGACAGTGGATCGAGGACATATTGCCCGGCGGCGGCGGCATAAGCGCCGATAATGTACAGCAGTACCAGCGGTCCTGCCCCAAGCACGCTTTCGACCTGCCGACCGCAATACGCGAATAGGATGAAGTTCATCACCAGATGCAGCAGTCCCGAATGGACTAGTGTCGCCGACAGCGGGGTCAGCCATACCAGCACCGCCGGCGAGACCGCAAAACCGCTAACCCGCGCCGGGATGAAGCCGAACGCGGTCGCGGCATTATTGAGGTTGCCGCTGGCCATGATCCCGAGCGATACAAGTCCGGTCACCGCCATCAGCACTATCGTCGCGCGCTGGCGAAGCTTCATGATTTCCATCAAATGAATTCGAGCTTGGAAATCTCGTAATATTTCTCGCCGGACGGGGTCGTAACCTCGACATCCTCGCCGACGATGCGGCCGATCAGCGCGCGACCGAGAGGCGAATTGTAGCTGATCCGCCCGACCTTGGCGTCCGCTTCGGTCTGCCCGACGAGCTGATATTTGATCTTCTTGTCGTCCTCATCGACCAAGGTAACCGTCGCGCCGAACACGACCTTGTCGCCCGACAAAGTCGTCGGATCGATGACCATCGCGCGGGCCAGCCGATCCTCGATGTCTGCGAGCATCGCCTCGACCTGGCCCTGGCGTTCCTTGGCGGCGTGATATTCGGCATTCTCGCTCAGATCGCCGTGCGCCCGGGCGACCTCGATCGACTCGATAATTTCGGGCCGCTCGAGCTTGAGCCGCTTGGCCTCTTCGGTCAGCTGGCGATGGCCCTCGGCCAGCATTGGCACCTTTTCGTTCGACATGTCCGTAACCCCTTGGCTCAAAACCCCGCTAGCGAGCGCCATGCCGGATTGGCGGCGCCACGCGCATTTTCCGGGGCTTGATGGAAAATCAGTCTGTGGAGGCGGAATAATAGGACTGGAGCGAGCGGACTTCAAGCGCCCGCCCTCCCCCGCGCCCGCGAAGCGCCTTGATCGACTTCGCCGCGGCCAGACTCGCCGCCGCCGTGGTGAAGTAGGGCACCTTGCGATTGAGCGTCGTGGCGCGGATCGAGTAACTGTCCTTGAGCGACTGCCAGCCCTCGGTGGTGTTGAACACCAGTTGCACCCCACCATCCATCAGCCGATCGACGATGTGCGGCCGACCTTGCGCGACCTTGTTGACCTTTTCCACCGGCAGGCCCTGGGCGGCGAGATGGTCGGCGGTGCCGCCAGTCGCGATGATCGCAAAACCGAGCTCGGCCATCAGCTCGGCCGCCGCCACGATATGATCCTTGTCGCTGTCGCGAACCGAAATGAACACCGCGCCCGAGTTTGGCAATACGACCCCAACCCCGAGCTGCGACTTGGCAAAGGCGATGTCGAAATCACGATCGATTCCCATCACTTCGCCGGTGCTCTTCATTTCCGGCCCCAACACCGGGTCTGTTCCCGGGAAGCGCGCGAAGGGGAAGATGCTCTCCTTAATCGCGACATAATCGAGGTCGCGGTCGATCGGCAGATAGGCGTCGAGCGGCTCGCCCGCCATCACCCGGGTCGCAATCTTCGCAATCGGCCGCCCGATCGCTTTCGCGACGAACGGCACGGTGCGGCTGGCGCGCGGGTTGACCTCGATCAGGTAAACCACCTCGTCCTTCACCGCATATTGGATATTCATCAGGCCCCTGACCTTGAGCGCGAGGGCCAGCGCCTCTGTCTGGCGCTCGATCTCGGCGATCACCCCGGCGGACAGGCTGTAGGGCGGGATCGAGCAGGCACTGTCGCCCGAATGGACTCCGGCTTCCTCGATATGCTGCAATATCCCCGCGACGGCCACCTTGGTCCCGTCGCAGATCGCGTCGACATCGACCTCGATCGCGTCGCGCAAGTAACGGTCGATCAGCACCGGCGAATTGCCCGACACCTGGACCGCCGTGGCGATATAATGATCGAGCTGCTCGGGCCCGTCGACCACCTCCATCGCCCGCCCGCCGAGCACGTAGCTCGGACGAATCAGCACCGGATAGCCGATCCTTGCCGCCACCGCGATCGCCTCGTCGCGGCTCCGCGCCAGGCCGTTGGCGGGCTGCTTCAACCCCAGTTTGTCGACCAATTGGGCAAACCGCTCGCGGTCTTCGGCCAGATCGATGCTGTCGGGCGAGGTGCCGAGGATTGGCACGCCGGCGTCCTGCAGCCCCGCGGCGAGCTTCAACGGAGTCTGCCCGCCAAGCTGCACGATCACGCCCACCAATTCCCCGCGCTCACTCTCGCGGTGGATGATCTCGAGCACATCCTCCTCGGTCAGCGGCTCGAAATACAGCCGGTCCGAGGTGTCGGGATCGGTCGACACTGTCTCCGGATTACAATTGACCATGATCGCCTCAAACCCCGCCTCCTTGAGCGCGAAGGCGGCGTGGCAGCAGCAATAATCGAACTCGATTCCCTGCCCGATGCGATTGGGCCCGCCGCCAAGGATCATCACCTTGGTGCGGTCGCTGACCTCGGCCTCGTCCTCGGGTTCGCCGAACAATGGCGCCTCATAGGTCGAGTATAGATAGGGCGTCGCGGCATCGAATTCGGCGGCGCAGCTGTCGATCCGCTTGAACACCGGCCTCACTCC